>NZ_CP069303.1:1816363-2119090 GCF_016839145.1 Shinella sp. PSBB067
CGTCCTCCGGCCGGATCATCAGGTTGATGCCGGGCTTCACCGTCTCCTTGGACGAGCTCATCACCTGCCAGAGCGAACCGTTGAGCAGGCCCTTGGCGGGGTCGTTGCGCAGGCACACCAGCTTGTCGCCGGACTGCGGATAGTCGGTCGTGAAGCCCTTGAGCTCGCGCAGGCGCTGGTTGTAGCGCCGGCGGGTGCGGTTCGTGCCGACAAGCACCTGGTCCGCCTCCAGCACCAGCGTCTGGTCGACGTCGCCACGCCCGATGACGCGCGCCGCGCCGTAGTCGCCATAGGCGATGTCGCTGCCTTCGCGCACCTGCATGGCAAGCTGGATGATCGGATTGTCGCGCGCCTGGCGGTGGATGTCCGTCAGGAGATAATCCGGCTCCTGGTTGGTGAAATAGCCGCCGCCGGACACGGGCGGAAGCTGGCCGGGATCGCCGAGCACGAGGATCGGCGTGCCGAAGCTCATGAGGTCGCGCCCGAGCGCCTCGTCCACCATGGAGCATTCGTCGACGACGACGAGCGCGGCCTTGGCGACCGGGCTCTGCCGGTTGATGGAGAACATCGGCGAGATCGAGGTCTTGCCCGTCTCCTCGTCGGAAACCTCCTCCTCGCCGCGCGGGCGATAGATCAGCGAGTGGATGGTCTTGGCGTTCGTCGCGCCCTTCGAGCGCAGCACCTGCGCCGCCTTGCCGGTGAAGGCGGCGAACAGCACCTCGCCGTCGACATTCTCGGCAAAGTGCCGGGCAAGCGTGGTCTTGCCGGTGCCGGCATAGCCGAACAGCCGGAACAGCGGCTCGCGCCCTTCCTTCAGCCATCGCGCGACGGCCTTCAGCGCTTCATCCTGTTGAGGTGCGAATTCCATGCCCGGACTTGGCAGGATTCGCGGCCGCGAAGCAAGAGGCAACGCCCTGCGGAGCGCCCGGGAGAAAACCCACCCCCCGTATTTGGCCCTGTTCGAAAGCCGCATGACGCGATATTGAGGGCGCAACTTCCGGAGCGATGATTTGTCCCCCGCCTCCCGCACGCCGAACGACAGCCCCACACCGCCTGCCGGCCTCGCCCGACTGCCTGCGCCCCCGCAGTGGGGCCTCGTCGCCCTCCTGTCGATCGCGACCACCCTGCCGCTCGAAGCCGCGGGCTTCCCGGCCGCCCTCCTGATGGGACCGATGCTCGCCGGCATCCTCGTCGCCATCGGCGGCGGGTCGATCCGCCTGCCGCGCGTCTTCTTCTTCCTCGTGCAGGTCGTGCTGGCGCTGATGATCGCGACCATGGTGTCGCAGGATTTCGTCGGCACCTTTACCCGGAACTGGCCGCTGATGCTGCTGGTCGTGCTCTCCGTCATCGGCGTCAGCACGCTGTCCGGCTGGCTGATCGCCCGCACCGGCATCCTGCCCGGCACGACGGCGATCTGGGGCTCGTCCGCCGGCGCCGCCTCGACCATGATGGTGATGGCGGAAGCCTACGGGGCGGACATCCGCCTCGTCGCCTTCATGCAGTATCTGCGCGTCGTCTTCGTCGCGAGCCTTGCAACGCTCGTCGCCCATTTCGGCGGCCACGACGGCGCGGCGCCGCCACCCCACGCCTGGTTCGAGCCGGTGCCGATGCTGCCGCTCGCCGCGATGCTGGCCATCGGCGTCCTTTCCGGGCTCGCCGGCCAGAGGCTGCGCATCCCGGCCGGCGCCTTCCTGGTGCCCTTCGCCATCGCCTCGGTGCTGAATTCCGCCGGCACCGTGACGATCGTCCTGCCGCAATGGCTGCTCGTCGCCGCCTTCACCCTGCTCGGCTGGAACATCGGCCTCGGCTTCACCCGCGCCATCCTCCTGCATGCGCGCCGCGCGCTGCTGCCGACCGTCGTCTCGATCATCGCGCTGATCTCCTTTTCGGGCCTGCTCGCCGGCCTGCTGATCCTCGTCCTCGGCGTCGATCCGCTGACCGCCTATCTCGCGACCAGCCCTGGCGGGCTCGATTCGATCGCCGTCATCGCGGCTTCCAGCAAGGTCGACATCGCCTTCGTCATGACGCTCCAGACGGCGCGGCTGATCCTCGTGACCCTGATCGGCCCCTGGCTCGCCCGCTTCATGGCCGACAGGTCCTAGCGCAGCATCGGCCAGAGGCTTGCCACGAGCAGGAGCGCCATCGCGATGTTGAACCATTTCAGCCGCACCGGATCGGACAACCACTGGCGCAGCGCCGAGCCGAAGCCGGCCCAGGTGGATACGCTCGGGAAATTGACGATGGCGAAGGCGACGCCGACGATCAGCACGCTTGCCGTATAGTTCGCCGCATTCGTATAGGTCGCCATGGCGGAAACGGCCATGACCCACGCCTTCGGGTTGACCCACTGGAAGGCGGCGGCTTCGAGGAAGCTCATCGGCCGTGTACCGGCCCTGCCCTCGCCGACGCTGCGCGCGGTGCCGATCTTCCAGGCGATCCAGACGAGATAGGCGCCGCCGGCGAATTTCAGCACGGTATAGACGAGCGGCACGGCGTCCAGCAGCGCGCCGAGACCGAAACCGACGGCAAGCAGCAGCACGAGGAAGCCGACGCCGATGCCGCACATATGCGGGATCGTCCGGACGAAACCGAAGTTCACGCCCGAGGCGAAGAGCATCATGTTGTTGGGTCCGGGGGTTATCGAGGTCGTGAGGGCGAAGACGAGCAGCGCAAGAAAGATTTCGATCTGCATGGCAGACTCTTGTGATCCGTATTGTTTTTTCCGATTGATAGTCCATCTCTCGGCTACGGCCAGCCAATTCTTGTCATTGAGACAATTCCGGCCGGCGATGCATTGTTCATGGAGCGCGGCATGAAAGCGGAACTACCGGCAGTCACCCTTCCCGGCGGACGGCAGGTGCCGGCCCTCGGCCTTGGCACCTGGCACATGGGCGAAAGCCGCGCGTCTGCGGCCGAGGAAGCCGCCAGCCTGCGCACGGGGCTGGACCTTGGCATGACACTGATCGACACGGCGGAAATGTACGCCGACGGCGGCGCGGAGGAGGTCGTCGGCGAGGCGATCCGCGGCCGGCGGGACGAGGTCTTCCTCGTCAGCAAGGTGCTGCCCGGTAATGCCAGCCGCACCGGCACGGTTGCCGCCTGCGAGGCGAGCCTGAGGCGGCTCGGCACCGATCATATCGATCTCTACCTCCTGCACTGGCGCGGCCGCCACACGCTCACGCAGACCGTCGAGGCCTTCGAGACGCTGAAGGCCGAGGGCAAGATCGGCGCCTGGGGCGTCTCCAACTTCGACGAACCCGACATGAAGGAACTGCTGGGCGCCGTCGAGCCGGCCCGCCCCGCCGCCAACCAGGTGCTCTACAACCTTGCCCGCCGCGGCATCGAATACGATCTCCTGCGCTGGAGCCAGGTGCAGGGCATTCCGGTCATGGCCTATTCGCCCCTCGACGAGGGCCGCCTTGTCGGCCATCCGGCGCTGGAGGAGATCGGCCGCATCCACGATGCCAGCGCCGCGCAGGTCGCCCTCGCCTTCCTGCTCACGAGACCCGGCGTCATCGCGATCCCGAAATCGGGCGCGCCCGAGCGCGTGCGCGAGAATGCCCGCGCCTGCGAGATCCGCCTCACGTCGGAAGACCTCCGCCACCTCGACGAAGCCTTCCCGCCGCCGACGCGCAAGCGACCGCTGGAAATGATCTGAAACGAAAAGGGCTTCCCGCCGGGAAGGTTCGAAAACCTCTCCTTCGTCATGCTCGGGCCTGTCCGGAGCATCTGCAAAGTCCCGTTTTTTCAATACGTTGGCAGATCCTCGGCACAAGGCCGAGGATGACGGCAGCGGGCGGGGCAAGGCAAGGCTTCAATCCCGCCGACCGCCCGTGCAGAAGCTCACATTCCCTGCGGGCCGCGGTTCATCGCGGCGATGCCGGTGCGGCAGACTTCGACGAGCCCGAGCGGCTTCATGATCGCCACGAACTGGTCGATCTTGGAGGACTTGCCGGTGATCTCCAGGATGAAATGCTCCGTCGTCGCATCGACGACCTTGGCGTGGAAGGCGTCGGCAAGGCGCAGCGTTTCCTGCCGCATCTCGCCGGAACCGACGATCTTCACCAGCGCCACTTCGCGCTCGATCGGCCGCTCCTGGCCGAGGACCTTGGCGCGGACGGTGAGGTCGACCACGCGATGGACGGGCACGATGCGCTCGAGCTGCGACTTGATCTGCTCCAGGACGCCCGGCGTGCCGCGCGTCACGATGGTGATGCGCGACAGATGCGCCTCGTGCTCGGTCTCGGAAACCGTGAGGCTCTCGATATTGTAGCCGCGGCCGGAGAACAGCCCGATGACGCGGGCAAGGACGCCCGGCTCGTTGTCGACGAGCACCGAGAGCGTATGGCTCTCGGCGACCTGCGTCTCCTTGGCGATGAAGTAGGCGGAGCCCGTGGGCTGAAGGTGTGCGTTCATGGTTCTCTACCTTTTCATCAAACGAGCTGGCGGCCCTTGGCGTCGATCGCATTGGCGACCGCTTCGTCCGTGGCCTCGTCGGGCAGCAGCATTTCGTTATGTGCCTTGCCCGAGGGGATCATCGGGAAGCAGTTCGCGAGATTGGCGACGCGGCAGTCGAAGATGACCGGGCGCTTGACGTCGATCATCTCCTGGATGGCCGCATCGAGGTCGGCCGGCTTGTCGCAGGCGATGCCGACGCCGCCATAGGCTTCCGCCAGCTTCACGAAGTCCGGCATCGCTTCCGTATAGGAATTCGACAGGCGGTTGCCGTGCAGCAGCTGCTGCCACTGGCGCACCATGCCCATATACTGGTTGTTCAGGATGAAGATCTTGACCGGCAGGTTATACTGCACCGCGCAGCTCATTTCCTGGATGCACATCTGGATCGAGGCATCGCCGGCAATGTCGATGACAAGGCTGTCGCGGTGCGCGACCTGGACACCGATCGCCGCCGGGAAGCCGTAGCCCATCGTGCCGAGGCCGCCGGAGGTCATCCAGCGGTTCGGCTGCTCGAAGCCGTAGAACTGCGCGGCCCACATCTGGTGCTGGCCGACTTCCGTCGTGATGTAGGTGTCGCGGTCCCTGGTCAGCTCGTAGAGCCGCTGGATGGCATATTGCGGCATGATCACGTCGTCGCTCGCCTTGTAGGCAAACGAGTTGCGCGCCCGCCACTTGGCGATGGACGTCCACCAGTCGGCCTGGGCCGCCTTGTCGTAATCCTTCGCGCTCGCCCGCCACTGGCGGACCATGTCTTCCAGGATATTGCCGACATCGCCGACGATCGGCACGTCGACGCGGACGTTCTTGTTGATCGAGGACGGGTCGATGTCGATATGGATCTTCTTCGAGTTCGGCGAAAACGCGTTGAGGCGGCCGGTGATGCGGTCGTCGAAGCGCGCGCCGATGCAGACCATGACGTCGCAGTCATGCATCGCCATGTTCGCCTCGTAGGAGCCGTGCATGCCCAGCATCCCCAGCCAGTTCTTGCCGGAAGCCGGATAGGCGCCGAGGCCCATCAGCGTCGAGGTGATCGGGAAACCCGTGATCTCGACCAGCTCGCGCAGGAGGCGCGAGGCTTCCGGGCCGGAATTCACCACGCCGCCGCCGGAATAGATGATCGGCCGGCGCGCGGAGCGCATCAGGCTGACGGCCGCCGCGATCTGGTTCGCATCGCCCTGGACCTTCGGCTGGTAGCTCTTCTGGACGGGCGCGTCGGACGGCGGCGTATAGGTGCCGGTCGCGAACTGGACGTCCTTGGGAATGTCGACGACGACCGGCCCCGGCCGGCCGGACTGCGCGACGCGGAACGCCTCGTGGATGATGCGGGCGAGCTCGTTGACGTCCTTGACCAGCCAGTTGTGCTTGGTGCAGGGGCGCGTGATGCCGACCGTGTCGCACTCCTGGAAGGCGTCCGATCCGATGAGCGTGGTCGGAACCTGGCCGGTGAGGCAGACGAGCGGGATGGAATCCATCAGGGCGTCCTGCAGCGGCGTCACGGCATTGGTCGCGCCGGGGCCGGAGGTGACGAGCATGACGCCGACCTTACCGGTGGAGCGGGCATAGCCTTCGGCCATGTGGCCGGCGCCCTGCTCGTGGCGCACGAGGATGTGCTCGATGTCGTCCTGCTGGAAGATCTCGTCATAGATCGGCAGGACGGCGCCGCCCGGATAGCCGAAGATATGTTCAACGCCGTTGTCTTTCAGGGCCTGCAAGACAATTTCGGCGCCCGTCATCTGGTTTTCTGTTCCGCTCATCGGATTTCCGTCCGTCTCTTTTCGCATTTCAGGGTGATTATCGAACTTCTGGGCATAAAAAAAGGCCCCTGGAGGAGCCTGCTTACCGCGCATGGGTGCTTTCGCCGGATGGTTACACCACCCTGCCCATGCGCCTTCCCACCACAAGAATGATAGCCGTCAGATTTTTCATGGTGCGGATTGTTAACGGCAAAGCAAACGCGCGTCAACGCCTTTCGGTCTGTCCCGCAATGGCACGCTTTTCGGCAAGGGCCGCAGGACGCGACCCGGAGGCGCTTCAATTCGAAACCTCTTATTAAGTGGCCTTCGGTAAGGTCGGGCCTGATGGCAAGGAGTGCCGGACGTGCTGAACAATGATTTTCAGTCCTCTCTGATGGCCGGCGAACAGGATCGCCGCGACGGAATGGCGGCCGGAAACCGCCTGCTGGGCCGCGTCGTCGCCTGCAACGGCTCGCATGCCACCATCAGCGCGATGGCCGAAGCCGGCGAGACGGCGCTCACGGAACTGTGGGTCGTCGGCCGGCTCATCTCCATCTCCGTCGGCCGCAACCGCATCGTCGCACTCGTCTATTCCATGTCCACCGACCAGCAGAACTGGACGGAGCACCACGACACGATCTTCCGCGTCGAGGTCGAGCTTCTGGGCGAGATTCGCGTCAGCGCGGACGGCCGCGAGGAATTCTCCGCCGGCATCACCGACTATCCCTATCTCGGCGCCATCGCCCACCGCATCCGCGCCTCTGACCTCGCGATGGTCTACGACACCGGCAAGAAGGACGTGTGCGTCATCGGCAAGCTGACGCAGGACGAAAGCCTCGACGCGACGATCCACGTTCCCTCCATGCTGGAGAAGCATTTCGCCATCGTCGGCACCACCGGCGTCGGCAAGTCCACCTCCGTCACCCTGCTGCTCCACAAGGCGATCCAGGCCGATCCCAGCCTGCGCGTGCTGATCCTCGACCCGCACAACGAATTCGCCTCCGCCTTCGGCGACCTTGCCGTCGTCATCGATACAGATACGCTGGAACTGCCCTTCTGGCTGTTCCGGCTGGACGAGTTCGCCGAGGTCGTCTTCCGCGGCCGCCCGCCGGTGGTCGAGGAGATGGACATCCTGCGCGATCTCGTGCCGGAGGCCAAGCGCGCCTTCCGCGGCTCGCCGGAAAGCGGCCTCGTGCGGCGCACCAGCGAGAAGAGCTCTGTCACGGCGGACACACCGGTGCCCTTCCGCATCGCCGACCTGCTCGCCCTCATCGACGAGCGCATCGGCCGGCTCGAAGGCCGGGCGGAAAAGCCGCACCTGCGCTCGCTCAAGGTGAGGATCATGGCGGCGATCAACGACCCGCGCTACCATTTCATGTTCTCCTCGAACACGATCACCGACACGATCCTCGACACCATCGCCCGCATCTTCCGCATTCCCGGCGAGGGCAAGCCGGTAACGACCTTCCAGCTTGCCGGCATCCCGTCGGAAGTCGTCAATTCGGTCGCCTCGGTGCTCTGCCGCATGGCCTTCGAAATCGGGCTGTGGAGCAATGGCGGCGTGCATATGCTCGTTGTCTGCGAGGAGGCGCACCGCTACGTGCCGGCCGATCCCAACCTCGGCTTCACGCCGACGCGCCAGGCCATCGCCCGCATCGCCAAGGAAGGCCGCAAATACGGCGTCTCGCTCGGCATCATCACCCAGCGTCCCGGCGAGCTCGACCCGACCATCCTTTCCCAGTGCTCGACGATCTTCGCGATGCGCCTTGCCAACGATCACGACCAGGAGATCATCCGCTCGGCGATCCCCAACTCCTCCTCCTCGACGACGAGCTTCATCTCCTCGATCGGCAATGGCGAGGCCATCGCCTTCGGCGAGGCCGTCGCCGTGCCGATGCGCATGCGCTTTTCCCGCGTCGAGACGAACCGCCTGCCGAAAGCGAACGGCACCGGCCTCAAGGCCGGGGACGATACGCCGCAAAGCGTCGACCTGCGCTCCATCGTCGCCCGCATGCGGGCGGTGTCGGGCCCGGACATTTCGAGCTTCCAGAATTCCTACCTCTCGGCGCAAGGCCGGAACGACCCGCTGCCGACCGGCTACGAGGACGCCCCCTACGAGGACGAGGAAGATTACATAGAAGCGCTCCAGAGCGCGGCGCCCGCCGCCCGCGCGCCTTCCGCGCCGCCGGTCCATGAGCCCTACCGGCCGGACATGCTGCCGGGCGCCGCCGGCGCCTATGAACCATCGCCCCGGGAACGTTTCGAAGCCGTCCGGCGCGAGCTCGCCTCCGAGCCGCCGCGTCCCGCCGCCGATCCCTACCGCCAGACGCCCCGCCCCGCCTTCGGCGAGCAGCAGGAGCCGCGGCGGGAAGGCTCCATTCGCGAGCAGCTCCTGAAGAAACCGCTCAGCAGCCTGATCCGGCGATAGCGGCCTCGGGATCGATCCGCCGCCAGCTCTCGTCGAGCTGGTTGCGAAACCATGTCATCTGGCGCTTGGCATATTGCCGTGTGGCGGCCGCGCCGCGCTCGGCGGCCTCCGCCTCGCTCATCTCGCCTGACAGCATGGCCGTGATCTGCGGCACGCCGATCGCCTTCATCACGGGCATGGCAGGGGAAAGACCGAGCGCCAGCAGCGCCTTCACCTCCTCCACCGCGCCGGATTTCAGCATCGCGCCGAAACGCCGGTCGATGCGGGCGGCAAGCGTTGCCCGGTCGGGCAGCACGACGATCTTCTCCGCCCGCAGCGGGTCGATCACCGCCTGCCCCGTCGCCGCCTGGAAGGCGGTTATCGACCTGCCCGTCGCCTCCAGCACCTCCAGCGCACGCACGATGCGCTGGCCGTCTCCCGGCATCAGGCGGGCGGCCGTTTGCGTATCGCGCGCGGCCAGCTCCCGGTGGAGCGCTTCTGCACCTTCGGCAGCCAGCCGGCCGCGCATCCGCTCCCGCACGTCGTCGGCAATGACCGGCATGTCCGACAGCCCGCCCGTCAGCGCGCGAAAATAGAGCCCTGTCCCGCCGACGAAGACGGGAAGCCTTTCCCGCGCGCGCAATTCGCCGACAAGGGCCGCCGCCTCGCGCAGCCAGTCGCCGGTGGAATAGGCGGCGCCTGCCGGCACATGGCCGTAGAGCCGGTGCTCGATGCCGCCCATCTCCTCCGGCTGGGGACGGGCCGTCAGGATGTTCAGCGTATCGTAGACCTGCATGCTGTCCGCATTGACCACGACGCCGCCGTGCTCGGTGGCCAGCCGCACGGCGAGCGCGGACTTGCCGCTTGCCGTCGGGCCCGTTATCAGGATCGCGTCCTGCTTTCGATCAAGGTTTCTCATCATGGCTTTCGTTGCCACGCTTGTCGCCAATCCGTCAAATCCTGTCCTGGCGCCCGCCATCGCCGAAAAAGCGGCGGACGCCGTCAAGGCGTCCGGCCTCTACTGGCTCGCCGACGGCATCGCCTGCGATATCGCGCTGCGCGACGATGGCGACATCCACGCCGCTCGCGACGCGATCCTCGCGGTCATTGCCGGCGCGCCGATCGACCTTGCCGTTCAGGAGACCGAGACTCGGCGCAAGAAGCTGCTGATCGCCGACATGGATTCGACAATGATCGGCCAGGAATGCATCGACGAGCTTGCCGCCGAAGTCGGCCTCAAGGACAAGGTCGCCGCCATCACCGCGCGCGCCATGAACGGCGAGATCGCCTTCGAGCCCGCCCTTCGCGAGCGCGTCGCCCTGCTGAAGGGCCTGCCGGTCTCCGTCATCGGCGACGTGATCGAAAAGCGCATCACGCTGACGCCCGGCGGGCGCCAGCTCATCGCGACCATGAAGGCGAAGGGCTATTACACCGCGCTCGTTTCCGGCGGCTTCACCGTCTTCACCAGCCGCATCGCCGAAACGCTCGGCTTTGACGAGAACCGGGCCAACATCCTGCTCCACGCCGACGGCAAGCTGACCGGCGAGGTCGCCGAACCGATCCTCGGCAAGCAGGCCAAGGTGGACGCGCTCGTCGACATCGCCGAGCGCCTCGGCATTTCGCCCGGCGAAGCCATGGCCGTCGGCGACGGCGCGAACGACCTCGGCATGCTGCACCTTTCCGGCGCCGGCGTCGCGCTGCACGCCAAGCCCGCCGTCGCGGCCGAGGCGAAGATAAGGATCGACCACGGCGACCTTACCGCCCTCCTCTATCTGCAGGGCTACCGCAAGTCCGACTTCGTGACCGGCGTCTGATCGTTTCCGTTCGGCAAAAGGCCGCTGAAGCGTCACCTCAGCGGCCCGAATCGAATTCTCCGGAATCAAAGGCAAGCCCCTGGCGGGACTCGCCTTTCCCTCAGTCGATGCGCACGGTGATGTAGCGCAGCGCGCCGGTGCGGTTGGAAATCATCATCAGCGCATTGCGCCGGTCTTCCGACTTCAATTTGGCGATGCGGCTCTTGACCTCCTCCGCCGTCGTCACCGCTTCCTGGCCGATCTCGACGATCACGTCGCCCGGCACGATCCCGCGTTCGGCGGCGGCCGAGGACGGAGCGACCTCGGTGATGACAACGCCCTTGACGCTTTCGGCGATCTGGAAGGTCTTGCGCGCATCCTCGTCGAGGTTGCCGATCCCCATGCCGAGCACCGTGTCGGCCGCCTTCGGCTCGACCTCGCCGCCCGTCTCGGGCGCGGTTCCTTCCTCGGCGGTGCCCTCGTCCTGCGTGACCTCGTCCTCGGCATCCGCCTGCTTCTCGCCGTCCTCGAGGCGGCCGAGCGTGACCTTCACGGTCATCTCCTTGCCATTGCGCAGGAGCACGACGTCCACCGCCTTGCCGACAGGGCTTTCGGCGACGACGCGCGGCAGGTCGCGCATCTCGCGCACCTCCTTGCCGTCGAATCGGACGATGACGTCGCCCGTCGTGATCGTGCCGTTGTCGACCGGTCCGCCCTTGATGACGCCGGCGACCAGGGCGCCCCTCGTCTCCTTCATGCCGAGGCTTTCGGCGATGTCGTCGGTGACGGGCTGGATGCGCACGCCGAGCCAGCCGCGGCGCGTCTCGCCATAGTCGCGAAGTTGCAGGAAGATGTTCTGCGCCAGCTCCGTCGGCACCGAGAAGCCGATGCCGATCGATCCGCCCGACGGCGAGATGATCGCCGTGTTGATGCCGATGACCTCGCCCTTCATGTTGAAGAGCGGCCCGCCGGAATTGCCGCGGTTGATGGCCGCATCGGTCTGGATGAAGTTGTCGTAGGGCCCGGCATTGATGTTGCGCCCGCGCGCCGAGATGATGCCGATCGTCACGGAACCGCCGAGGCCGAACGGATTGCCGATCGCCATCACCCAGTCGCCGATGCGCATGACGCGCGAATCGCCGAACGGCACGGCCTTGAGCGGCGATTTCGGCTCGACCTTGAGGAGCGCAAGATCGGTCTTCGGGTCGGTGCCGACCAGCTTGGCCTTCAGCTTGGAGCCGTTGGCGAAGTTCACCTCGATGTCGTCGGCGCCTTCGATGACGTGGTTGTTGGTGGCGATGAAGCCGGCGGAATCGATGACGAAGCCCGAGCCCAGCGAATTGACCGTCTGCGGCTGGTTGCCGCCCTCGCCGCCTTCGCCCTTGAAGAACTCGTCGAAGAAGTCCTGGAACGGCGAGCCTTCCGGCACCTGGGGCATCGGCGCCTTGTCTTCGTTCTTGACGTTCTGGGAGGTGGAGATGTTCACCACTGCGTCGAGCAGGCCTTCAGCGAGATCCGCAACCGATTCGGGGCCAGCCGGCTTCACCTCGGCCTTCGCCGGAACGGCGAGCGGTCCTGCCGAGAACGAAAAAACCATCGCAAGCGCGAGCACCGTCCGGGCTGCGCTGGACCTCATCTTCAAAGCCATGTTCGGCATCCTCTTCGTTCTGGCTGTCGCGGCGAGTGTTTGCGCCGGATACGGCAAAAATCAGTCCGCCGCGATGATTTGCCTGAAGTCTTGCCCGTCTTCGCCGCCGCTCGCAAGGGCGGGCTTCAGGCGCCGCGAATGAACCACACCATCACGACGCCGAGCGCGACGGCGGCAAGCCCGCAAACGCGCAGCTGCTGTTCGGAAATCTGCGGCAGATATTCCGCCATGCGCCGCAAAACCGAAGGGGCCAGTGCGTACACCAGCCCCTCGATGATCAGGAAGAACGCGATCCCCGTCAGGAAATCGGACACGGATACGTTCTCAGTTCGCCGGTGCCGGTGCCGGCGGCGTTGCCGTGCCGTTCGCCGCGCCCGGGGTCGCCGCAGGCATCGCGCCGTCGGCATTCTCGAAGTAGCGGAAGAATTCCGACTGCGGCGACAGGACCAGCGTCGTGTCCGGCGAGCTCATCGCATCCCGGTAGGCGCTCATCGACCGGTAGAAGTCGAAGAAGGCCGGGTCCTGCGAGAAGGCTTCGCCGAACACGCGGTTGCGTTCGCCTTCGCCTTCGCCTCGCAGGATTTCCGAGTCGCGCTGCGCGGCCGCGATGAACTCGACGACCTGGCGGTCGGCGATGGCGCGCCGGCGCTGGCCCGCCTCGTTACCGCGGGCGCGGATCAGCTCGGCTTCGGCAAGGCGCTCGGCCTTCATGCGCTCGAACGTCTGCTGCGAGACCTCCTGCGTCAGGTCGGTGCGGCGGATACGCACGTCGGAGATCGTCAGGCCGAGGTTGGAGGCGTCGTTCGTCAGTTCGCCGCGCACTTCGCGCATCATCGAGGCACGCTCTTCCGAAAGGGCGGATTCGAAGCCGCGCAGACCGTAGACGCGGCGAAGCGCGGCGTCGAGACGGGTGCGAAGGCGCGATTCCGCCGATTCGCGGTCGCCCGAGACCGCTTCGCGGAAGCGGCGGGCATCCGTGATCTTGTAGACCACGAAGGCGTCGACCTCGTAGAACTTGCCGCCCGAGACCTGGACGCGGATGTCGTCGAGGTCGAAGCGCAGCGCCTGGTCCTGGATATACTGGACGCTGTCGGCATCCATGAAGCCGAAGGGCAGCTTGAAGTAGAGGCCGGGCTCCGTCTTGACGTCCTGGATCTGGCCGAAGCGGATGACGATCGCCTGCTGGCGCTCGTTGACGACGAACACCGACGAATAGGCGATGAAGAGGAGAACGCCGACGGCGATCAGAATGGCTGGTATACGGTTGCCCATTACTGCGTGCCTCCGCTCTGCTGCTGCTGGGTCGTGGCACGGCCGAGCTCGTTCAGCGGAAGGAAGGGAACGACGCCCTGCCCGCCCTGCTTCTCGTCGATGATGACCTTCTTCGAGTTCTTCATCACGCCTTCCATCGTTTCGAGGAAGAGGCGCTTGCGCGTGACGTCGGGGGCGATCTTGTACTGCTCGTAGACGGACAGGAAGCGCGCCGCCTCACCTTCCGCTTCCTTCACGACGCGGTCCTTGTAGGCGGCCGCTTCTTCGCGGACCTGCGCGGCCTGGCCGCGGGCAAGGCCGAGCTTCTGGTTGGCGTACTGGTTGGCTTCTTCAAGGAAGCGGTCCTCGTCCTGCTCGGCGCGCTGCACCTCGTCGAACGCGTCGGCCACTTCGCGCGGCGGAGCCGCATCCTCGATGGCGACGGTGTTGATGGAGATGCCGGCGCCATAGGCGTCCATGGTCGCCTGGATCGTCGTCTTCACGCCCTCGGCGATCGCCTGACGGTTGTCGCGGAAGATGTCCTGGGCCGGACGGCGGCCGACGACTTCGCGCATCGCGCTTTCGGAGACCTGCTGCAGCGTTTCGGCCGGATATTCGAGATTGAAGAGGTAGGCCTGCGGATCGGTGACGGAATAGAGCACCGAGAACTGCACGTTGACGATGTTCTGGTCGCCCGTCAGCATCAGGCCGGAGCTTTCGGAATTCGACGATGCCGTGCGGCGGCCGATATTCTGCTGCTGTTCGGTGATCTTGACGAGTTCGACCGTCTCCAGCGGCCAGAGGTGGAAATGCAGGCCGGGCATGGAGACTTCCTGCTTCGGCTTGCCGAAGCGCAGCTCGACGCCCCGCTCGTCCGGCTGGACGGTGTAGATGGCGTTCATCAGCCAGAAGACGCCGAGAAGCAGCAGCGCGATGACGACGACGCCGCCGTTGAAGCCGCCGGGCATGACGTTCTTGAGCTGGTCCTGGCCACGCCGGATGATCTCCTCAAGGTCCGGTGGGCCGCCATTGCCGCCACCGCCGCCGCGGGGACGGTTCGGACCCTGCCCCCATGGCCCCTGATTGTTTCCGCCGCCGCCGCCGCCCCAAGGGCCGCCGCCGCCGTTCTGATTGCTCCAGGGCATCAATACCTCTTTCCTTAAATCCCCATTACCGCATGTCGCGGATTGTTTCTCCACGATACGCGAGGTGAACCCGTTATAGGTATCCCTCCGGCACCTTTCAACAAATCCGCGACCTGTTGCAGTCCCGTGCGGCAAAATAGTTCGTGATCGGCTAATTTTTGGTCCCGGAGGCCGCCTTTCGCCGCCAGGTGACGAAGTGCATGGCGTGGCTGTCCTTCTCGCCCCGGGGGATGGGCTCTTCGGCGACCTTCTCGAAAACGGCCGGGTCGATCCCTGGAAAACGCGTATCGCCCTCGACGTCCGCATCGACTTGAGTGACGTGCAGGATGTCGGCGCGATCGAAGACCTGCGCATAGATCTGCCCGCCGCCGATGACGCAGACCTCATCGACGCCGAGCGCTTCGGCCTCACGCCGTGCGGCGGCGAGCCCCGCATCGAGCGAGGCGACCACCTCGGCACCCGGCGCGGAGAAACCTGCGTCACGGGTGATGACGATGTTCGGCCGCCCCGGCAGCGGCCGGCCGATCGAATCCCACGTCTTGCGCCCCATCAGCACGGGCTTGCCGAGGGTGAGCTGCTTGAAGCCCTTGAGGTCGGAGGGCAGCCGCCACGGCAGGTCGCCGTCGCGGCCGATGACGCCGTTTCTCGCGACGGCCACGACGAGAACGATCTTGGCTGGGCTCATGCGGGGTCGCCTTTCGCGAAAATCAGACGGCGATCGGCGCCTTGATGTTTGAATCGGCTTCGTAGCCGACCAGGGTGAAGTCCTCGAACTTGAAGGAGAAAAGGTCCTTCACCTCGGGATTGATCTTCATGAAGGGCAAGGGCTTCGGCCGGCGCGTCATCTGCTCGCGCACCTGCTCGAAATGGTTGGAATAGATGTGCGCGTCGCCCAGCGTGTGCACGAAATCGCCCGGCTGCAGGCCGGCCGCCTGCGCCACCATCATGGTGAGCAGCGCGTAGGAGGCGATGTTGAAGGGCACGCCGAGGAAGATGTCGGCGGAGCGCTGGTAGAGCTGGCAGGAGAGCCGGCCTTCCGACACGTAGAACTGGAACAGGCAGTGGCATGGCGGCAGCGCCATCTCGTCGACGAGCGCCGGGTTCCACGCCGAGACGATGTGCCGGCGGGAATTGGGATTGTTGCGGATGCTGTCGAGGACGGCGGCGATCTGGTCGAGGTGGCGGCCGTCATGGGTCGGCCAGGAACGCCACTGATAGCCGTAGACCGGGCCGAGATCGCCGTTCCCGTCGGCCCATTCGTCCCAGATGGTCACGCCGTTCTTGCGCAGATAGGCGACGTTCGTGTCGCCGTTCAGGAACCACAGGAGTTCGTGGATGATGGAACGCAGGTGCAGCTTCTTGGTGGTCAGCACCGGGAAGCCTTCGGAAAGATCGAAGCGCATCTGGTAGCCGAAGACGCCGCGCGTGCCGGTGCCTGTCCGGTCGCCCCGGTCGGTGCCGTTTTCCATCACATGGGCGAGGAGGTCGAGATACTGCTGCATGGTCGCCGTCGATTCGTTGTCCAGCCTTCGATACTAGAGCCAGAACGGCGGCGACCATAGGGCGAAATGGGATTTTCCCGGCTTTCCTCAGGCGAGCGCACCGAGCTTCCCGAGTTCCTTGGCGGCAAGATAGTAGAAGGTGACGCGCGACTTGGAGCGGTCGTCCGCCATCGCCTTGCAGACGGCCTCGACGGCCTTGTCGGCGGCCTCGCCCGTGATGCCGAGCTTCTTGCCGCACCATTTTTCCTTCACGCGGTTCAGCTCTTCCGGATCGGAGCAGGAGACGAGCGAGGAGTCGCGGTTGCGCAGGGCGATGCCCAGATGACTCACGATCTTCTTGACGATGGCCTCGTCGGCACCGCTGTCGTACTTGCGGACATCTGCGAGATAGTCTGTCATGGTGTCTCCTCTACGGTCACTCGGCCGCCGCCGTCATGACGGTCCCGCCGCATCGCCATGTTTTTCAAGCGGACGCGGCAAGTCAAGCGGGAATAAACGCCCCGCCCGCGCGCCGGGGCGAAACTTTGCCGGATATTGACATATGCCTCTTTCCTTGGCGCGGGGGAGCGCCTATATGTTGGATGCTGCCTCGGCAGCTATGGCAATAAACGGGCGGTGTAATAAACCCATTGGACCCGGGGGCGGTACCCGGCGCCTCCACCAAAAACCGGTCGATCTCGACGGACCGGCTTTTGATGGGGGCGAAATAGGATCGACAAGGGCGTAAAGATCGACTTTTTGCTCGGCATTGTACCACCGTTATCGGGCTAAACTTGTAGTTGCAAACGACAACTATGCGGAAGCTCGTCTCGCTGCCTAATGGCGGTGTGACACTTCACTCAAAGTCCTGACGGGTCGCACCGGCAGGCGGGGTCCGAAGGCACCTGGCAACAGAAGCCTTCACCTTCTCCAATCCCTTGAAATGGTCTATAGCTGTGCCAGATGACTCGTGCCGGAAGGCATGAGACGAACGAAGAATGCCTGAAAACAAAGGCTGGAAGAAAGACAGGAACGGATGGCGCAAGACCACATTCGCTACGACATTCTCGCCCAGGACGCGCTGCGCAGCGTCATTCGCAAGGTCCTGTCCGAAATTGCGGTCACGGGTCATTTGCCGGGCGAGCATCATTTCTTCATCACCTTCCTGACCAACGCCCCGGGCGTGCGCATCTCGCAGCACCTCAAGGCAAAGTATTCCGAGCAGATGACCATCGTCATCCAGCATCAGTTCTGGGACCTCAAGGTCACCGAGAGCCTGTTCGAGATCGGCCTGTCCTTCTCCGACACGCCGGAAAAGCTCGTCATCCCCTTCAACGCCATCCGCGGCTTCTACGACCCGTCCGTCAGCTTCGAGCTGGAATTCGACGTGCCGGCGGTGGAAGAGGAGGAGGATCATTCCGCCGAGGTCACGGCCTACGCCGCTTCCCCCGAGAAGGTCGAGGACGCCGGCGAGGAGCCCGCCCCGCCGACCGGTGGCGACAACGGCAAGGGCGGCTCGGTCGTCTCGCTCGATTCCTTCCGCAAGAAGAACTGAGCCGTCCGATGAGCGGCGACGTCGTCAATCTCCGCCAGTTCCGCAAGCAGAAGGCGCGCTCCGACAAGGAGAAGAAGGCCGAGCAGAACCGCATCGCCTTCGGCCGCACCAAGGCGGAGAAATCCTTGACGCACGCGCTGAACGACAAGGCCGAAAAGGCGCTCGACCAGGGCCGCATCGAGCGGCCCGACGACGCGAAGGACTGATATTTCCAGGCGGTTTCAGCCGCTTGCCGGAACATCCGGAATCGATCTGCCAACGACCTCAATCGCCGTGCGAGCATCGGCATGATCCGCAAATATTCCACGACGCTGCACGGCCACCGCACCAGCTTTTCGCTGGAGCCCGCCTTCCATGACGAATTGAAGCGCATTGCCGGGGAACGCGGCATGCCGCTCGCCGCGCTCCTGCGCGAAATCGACGACGCGCGCGGCGTCGACGGCAACCTCTCCTCGGTCCTGCGCCTCTTCGTGCTGGAATGGCTGAAGCGAAGGCCCGGCAACGATCCGGTCAGTTGACGCCGGGCAGTTCCTCGAAGTTCAGGTTCTGCCCGCTGTTCACCGGCGGCAGTTCGCCGCCGCGCTCGACGCCTTCCTGCGGGGAGACCGGCAGGCGGCGGCGCCTGGCCTCCTCTTCCGCCTTGCGCGCCTCCTCGGCGGCCCGCTTCTCGGCCTGCCGGCGCGCCGCTTCCTGCGCTTCGAGGGCACGGCGGGCATCGTCGGCGGCCTGGCGCTTGACGCGCTCGGCCTCCTTGGCCGCCTGCTGCGCGGTGCGCTCCTGCTCGGCGCGCACGCGTGCCTCCGCACGCCGCCGCTCTTCTTCCTCCGCCTGCAGGCGCGCGGCCTCGGCAAGCGCCGCACGCGCTTCGGCGCGCGAGCGGTAGAGCGCCGCCTCCCGCCGCAGGCGCTGCTTTTCCAAGACGTTCGCCTGCAGCGTCTCCACGCGGCGGCGCTCCGTCTCGAAGCGGCGCAGCGACAGGTAGTTGGCAAGCGGCTGCACGTCGATCTCCATGCCCGGCGCCGCGACGGAACCGTGATAGCCGAGCACCACCTCCGGCTCGGCGCCGGCCAGCGCCTCCTCGCCCGCCTTGTAGGTCATCGAAAGACGACCCGTCATGGTCTCGTCGGCAAGCGCCACATCCGCATCGCCGGAAAGCAGGGCCCTGCCGTCCTCTGCCGCCACGCTCTGGACGCGCAGCTTGCCCCCCGCCAGCGCAAAGGGAATGCGCACCGCCCCCAGCGCCGCCTCACCGTTCAGCACGGCATCCGCGGCGAAACCCGCAACGCGTTCCGGCGTGATGTCGCCTTCGATGCGGTCCGCCTCCGCCAGCAGCGCGGGCAGCGCGCCGGTATCAAGCCCCCGCACCACCAGGCCGGACACATTGGCCTCGCCCGAGCCGCTGGCGCCCTCGACCATGGCGCGAACGCTCTTGCCAGCCGCATCGACGGCCAGCGTCACGTCCGCCCTGCCGCCGGCGACCGCTCCGCCGGGACCCGACCACACCATCTTCGAAAGGTCCGCGCCGGAAAGCGCCGCCCGTGCCTCGAACAATCCGTTCTCCTCCGCCTTGGCGACCTTCAGCCGGCCGGAGAGCTTCCCGCCGAGCCAGTCGCCCGCCATGTCCGTGAGCGTCAGCTCGCCGCCCTTCCAGGCAAGGTTGCCCTTGAAGCCTTCCACCGCGCCATAGAGTCCAGGCCAGAACGATCCAGCCTCCAATGCCACGGTCATGTCGGCGCCCTCCTGAAGCGGCTGGCCGAGCGGCGCGGCGTTCAACCCGCCTTCGGCGACATCCGTCACCGAGCCGGCCACCGCCTCGGCAAGGAAGGCGAAATCCACCGTGTCGAAACGCAGCGCGCCCGTGCCCGCAAGCACCGGCGCCGTGCGGTCGAGCGTCAGCCTGCCGGAAAAGCCGTTTTGGTCCGCCTTGCCGGCAAGGTCGCTGATCGCGATGGCATCGGCGCTCGTCGCCACCGATGCCTGCAAGGTCAGCGGCAATCCCGCGCCGCCCTGCGGCAAGGCGATGCCGTTCATCATGAGGTAGGGTTCTATGTCGTCGCTCTTGACCGAAAGCGCGAGCGATCCGGTCGCAAAGTCCTCGGCAGAAAGGGCCGCCGTTCCCTTGGCGGAAATCGACGTGGTGCCGGCGTTGAAGGCGGCCGAAACGCTGGCCGGCCCCGCGGCGGGCTGCGTCAGACGAAACGTGACGCTGCCGTCAGGATCGGCGTCGAAGGGCAGCGGATCGAGCCCCATCTGCCCGGCAAGCACGACGGACTGCGGATTGAAAAGACTGCCCTCCAGCTCGAAATCACTGCCGTCCAGCAGGCCGGCAAGGCTTGCGGCAGACAGTTTCATCTCGACGCGCCCGTCATTGACCGGCCCGGTCAGCGTGAAGGTCGCAGGCTTCCCCTCTTCCCCGGAAACGACCGCGCGAAGGGAAAGATCGGCGTCGTCATAGTAGCCCGCATTGGCGAGGAAGCGGGACAGCAGCGGATGGGCCGGCAGGTGGCGCGCCAGCAGTTCCGCGACCGGCCGCATCGCCGCCGCCTTCAGCCTGAGGTCGAGCCCGGCACTCGGGTCGAGCAGCGTGCCCCCGAGCGTGCCGCTCGCGGAAAGCGCGGCGCCTTCGAGCGCGGCGACATTCAGGCGGTCGAGGGTCAGGAGCCCGTCCTTCATCGACAGCACGGCATCGACGCCATCGGCGCTTTCGCCAAAGGCCAGCAGGCGATCCGCCTTGATGTCGAGCGCGATCGAATGGGCAAGCACCGTGGAGAGCGAGGCGTCGCCCGCCACGAGGCCGGCGAGCGCCTGGAGCGATTCCAGTTCCACCTCGCTGCCGCGCAATTGGAGCGAGAGCGCGGGCGCGGCATCGGCGCGCGATTCCCGCTCCATCCGGCCCGTCAGCGACGCGCCGCCGACGGCGATCTCGAGGTTCTCGAAGCGCTGCAACTCGTCCGTCAGGTTCACCTCGGCGGAAAAACCGGCGGTCTTGAGCTTGCGGATTTCCGGATCGACGGAGCCCGCCAGCCACGCCGCAAGGCCCGAGGGCTGGTTGGAGGCGACCAGCAGGTTGCCGGTGAAGCCGCGGTTCGTGTGCAGCGTCAGGCGTCCCTTCGCCTCCAGCGCCGTGCGGCCGGGCAGGAGCGCTTCGGCACGGTCGATCCGCCAGCCGTCGCCGTCCGGCTTCACGTCAAGGCGGATTTCGCGCACCGTCGTGTCTCCCACCACCACCGCCGGCAGGAAGAGGTTCGCGCGGCCCGGCACCTGCGGGATCGGAATATCGGCGGCGATGGCGAGAAGCCCCTGGAGGCGCTGGCGGGCGGAAACCTGCGGGTTGCGCCCGGTCTTGCCGCCCTCCCCGTTCTTGCCGATGCGGCTGACGTCGATCTGCTGGCCGTCGGCGGTCAGGAGGAATTCCGGCGCGCGGCCCGTGTCGAGCGTCGCCTCGCCCGTTACCGTATAGGGATCCTCGCGCGGGCCGGCCTCTAGGCGATATTCGGGCACGCGGATGCGCTCGTTGGAAAGCTCGAACTTGCCGGCGACGCGGATCGGTTCGCCGGCGCCCTCGCCGTCCGCAGGCTGTTTCTCGGAAAGGGTGAAGCTGCCCTGGTATTGCGGGCGGAAATCCACCACCTTCAGCACCCCGTCGAGATCGGCGGTATAGGAGAGCTTGTCCGGCACGATGCGGGCGCGCATGGAAAGCTCGCCGTTCTCCACCTGCCCGCTGGAAAGCTGGAACGCGCCGCTCTCGCCGTCGAGCGCCGCGCGCCCGTCGATGCGCCACGGCCCGCCGAGCGACTTTGCCGAGACCTGCGCGTCGAGACCCGCGACATGGCGCGTGCGGCCGGTCTGCTCGTCGACGAACTCGATCTGCCCGTCGGTGATGGAGACGTTTTCCAGGATGACGGTGCGGGCCGGAATGTCCGACCGCCGGCCGCGCGCCCAGTCCAGCGTGCCGTCCTCGAAGAGCTTGATGCGCGCCTTCGGCTCCTCGATGCGCATGTCGAAGATCAGCGCCTCGCCGGAAAGGAAGGGCGCGAGCTCCGCATCCATGGAAAAGCGCGCGACCTCGACCAGCGGCTTGCCGTCTTCCGGCGAGCCGACACGCACGTCGTTCAAGGTCACGGAGGGGAACGGGATCAGGCGCGCATCGACGCTGCCATACACCGTGACGGGACGGCCCATGATGCGGCTCGCCTCGCGCTCGAAATCCTGCCGGAAGCTGGTCCAGTCGACGAAGAGCGGGGCGAGCAGCGCCGCAAAGAGCGCCACGACCACCAGGCCGCCGACAAAGAGCATGATCCTAGAAAGCACGCCGCACGCCTCGAATTCCGTTCCACCGCTTCACGATAGCGCCTAATTCTCCGGCAGGGTCGAAAAAATCTTGCCGGGATTGAGAATGTTGTCCGGATCGAGCGCGCGCTTGATCTGCTTCATCAGCAGCACCGAGCCGCCGAGCTCCTCGGGCAGGAAGGCCTGCTTGCCCTGGCCGATGCCGTGCTCGCCGGTGCAGGTGCCGTCCATGGCGAGCGCGCGTGCATTGAGCCGCCCGACGAAAGCCTCGACCTTCGCCACATGCGCCGGGTCCTTGTCGTCGAAGACGAGGCTGACGTGGAAATTGCCGTCGCCGGCATGGCCGACGATGGGCGCGAGAAGGCCGTGCTCCTCGATGTCGATTTCCGTCTCCGCCACGCAGTCGGCCAGCCGCGAGATGGGCACGCAGACATCCGTCGCGATCACGGCATGGCCGGGCCGCAACGCCTTCGCCGCCCAGTAGACGTCGTGCCGCGCCTTCCAGAGCCTGGCGCGCTCGGCGGCGTCGGCGGTCCACCGGAAGGTGCCGCCGCCGCATTCGGCGGCGATGGCGCCGAATTCCTCCGATTGCAGGCGCACGCTCTCCTCGTTGCCGTGGAACTCGACGAAGAGCGTCGGCTGCTCCGGCAGGGTGAGGCCCGAATAGGCGTTGCAGGCCTTGATCTGCAGCGTGTTGACGAGCTCGATGCGCGCCACGGGAATGCCGAGCTGTATGGTCATGATAACCGCGTTGCAGGCGTCCTTCAGCGTGGGGAAACCGCAAACGCCCCCGGCGATGACCGGGGGAATGCCCTGGAGCCGCAGCGTGACCGAGGTCAGCACGCCGAGCGTTCCCTCCGCGCCGACGAAAAGACGCGTGAGATCGTAGCCGGCCGAGGACTTGCGCGCCCGGCGCGCGGTGCGGATCTCCTCGCCGGTGGCCGTCACCACCGTCACGGCAAGCACATTGTCCTTCATCGTGCCGTAGCGCACGGCATTGGTGCCGGAGGCGCGCGTCGAGGCCATGCCGCCGATCGAGGCGTTCGCGCCGGGGTCGATGGGGAAGAACAGGCCGGTATCGCGCAGGTAGGTGTTCAGCTCCTCGCGGGTGATGCCGGGCTCGACGGTGCAGTCGAGATCCTCGGCATTGACCTCCAGCACGCGCTTCATGTTGCTGAAATCGATGGAGATCCCGCCGTCGGGCGCATTGACCTGCCCCTCCAGCGACGAGCCCGTTCCGAAGGGGACGACCGGCACCTTGAGCTCCGCGCACAGGCCGACCACCGCCCGCACCTCCCGCGCATTCTCCACGAACACGACGCCGTCGGGAAGCTGGGCGGGAATGTAGGTCGTGGTGTGCGCGTGCTGGGTGCGGACCGCCTCGCCGGTCTGGAAGCGCGGACCGAAGCGCCCGGCGAGGCGGGAAAGCGCCTCGGCGATGCCCTTCTCGTTGCGCGTGCCGTTCCTGATATCCGCCAGTGCCATCGTGAGGTCCTCAATTCTGCGAGGATTACTCAGCAAATTGGCGCACGGCTGTCCAGCCGCAATATCGGCTCATCATCAGCAATTGCGGGAGGCGGGCGGGCCGGCCGTCACTCCGCCGCCTGCGGCAGGACCTCGTCCTCGCGCCGGCCGAGCGTGGCGGCATGCTCCAGCTCGGCGGCAAGGCGCTTCTCCTCGTCCGCATGCGGACTGGTGAAGCGGGCGATCACGAGATAGGCGACGGGCGTCAGGTAGAGCGTCACGACCGTCGCAAGGCCGAGCCCGCCGACGAGCACCCAGCCGAGCGAGATGCGCGCTTCCGCCCCCGCCCCGCTTGCCAGCACCAGCGGCAGCGCACCGACGACGGTGGCGATCATCGTCATCAGGACGGGGCGCAGGCGGATGTTCGAGGCGTTCTCGATGGCGCTGCGGATGTCCTGCCCGCGGTCGCGCAGCTGATTGGCGAACTCGACGATGAGGATGCCGTTCTTGGCCATGATGCCGACAAGCAGCACGAGGCCGATCTGGCTGTAGATGTTGAGCGTCGTGCCCGTGAGGATCATCGCGAAGACCGCGCAGGCAAGGCCGAGCGGCACCGTTACCATGATGATGATCGAGCTGACGAAGCTCTCGAACTGCGCCGACAGAACGAGGAAGATGATGGCGATGGCAAAGCCGAAGGTGACGATGAGGCCGCTCGAATTCTCCTGCAGCGTCGCGGCTTCCGCCATCGGCATCAGGCGCGATCCCTCGGGCAGCAGCGGCTCGGCCATGTCCTGCACCATTTTCAGCGCATCGCCGAGCGCCAACCCGTCCTTGAGGCCGGCGGAAAGCGAGACGGCGCGCAACTGCTGCTCGCGCGAGAGCTGCGGCGCGACGGCCTTCTCCTCCAGCGAGGCGATGGAGGACATCGGCACGATCTTGCCGTCGCCGGTCTTGAGAAAGATGTTCTCCAGGTCCATCGGGTCGTTGATCGGCGTCGTGGTGGAGGACAGCTTCACCGGATAGGCCTGCCCCTCGACATAGACGTCGACGACGCTGGTGCCTTCCAGCATCGCCTGCAGCGCGGCCGAAAGGCCGGTGATGTCGATGCCGAGATCGGCGGCGCGCTCGCGGTCGATCGTCACGGAAAGCTGCGCCTGGTTGGCCTCGTAGTTGAGGCGCACGTTCTGGAAGCGGCCGCTGTCCTCGATCTTGCGCACGAGTTCGGCCGCCGCATTGCCGAGCTTGGTGTAGTCGTTGCCGACCAGCGCCACCTGCAGGCCGTTGCCCGCCCCGCGAATGCCGAGGCTGTTCGGCTGCATGGCGAAGGTGCGCACGGACGGCACGGTCGCCACCGCCGCGTTGATGTCCTGCACGATCTGCTGCTGCGTGCGGTCGCGCTCGCTCCACGGCGCCAGCGTCAGCACCATGAAGCCGCTGTTCGTCGAGCCGCCCTGCCCCGAGATGGAGAAGATGTTGACGATCTCGCCATCGTCGTAGAGCGGCCGCAGCTTGTTCTCGATCAGCTTCATCTGGTCCTGGGCATATTCCAGCGACACGCCCTGCGGCGCGTTCACGCGCAGCATGACCATCGAGCGGTCCTCGCTCGGCGTCAGCTCGGACTTGATGGTGAAGAAGGAGACGGTCCCCGCCGCCGTGAAGAGCAGCGCGGCGATGAAGACGATGAGGGGCGCGCCGAGACAGGCGCTCAGCGTCGAGCGGTAGAAGCGCGAGGCCGCCGCGCCGATGCGGGCGAGAGGGCCGGTATGGTCGTGCTTCACCTCCTTCGTCAGCATGCGCGAGGCCAGCATCGGGCAGAGCGTCAGCGCCACGAAGGAGGAGAGCAGCACGGCGAAGGCCAGCACGAAGCCGAACTCGCGGAAGAGCCGCCCCGCCTGCCCCGGCAGGAAGGAGAGCGGCACGAAGACGGCGGCGAGCGTCGCCGTGGTCGCGATGACGGCGAAGAACACTTCGAGCGTGCCGTGGATCGCCGCCGCGCGCGGCTTCAGGCCCTCGGCGCGCCGGCGCACGATGTTTTCCAGCACCACGATGGCGTCGTCCACCACGAGGCCGGTCGCCAGCACGATGGCGAGCAGCGTCAGGATGTTGACGGAAAAGCCCGCCATGTAGATGGCCGCGATCGTGCCGATCAGCGCGATCGGCATGCTGATCGTCGGGATGAGCGTCGCCCGCCAGTCGAGCAGGAAGAGATAGATGACGAGCGTCACGATCAGCACGGCGACGACGAGCGCGATCTCCACCTCGTGGATCGCCCCGTCGATGAAGACGGCGTCGTCGCTGGTGATCTTGAGCTGGGTTCCCTCCGGCAGGACGCCGCCGAGGCGCGAGACCATCTGCTTGATGCCCTCGGAAATGTCGAGCGTGTTGGATTGCGCCTGGCGGATAATGCCGAGGCCGATGCCCTGCCGGCCGTTCGAGCGCAGCGCCGTCGAGCCCTCGTCCGGCCCGAGCGTCACCATGGCGACGTCGCCGAGCCGCACGCGGTTCTTCAGGATCAGGTTCTCGAAGTCGGCGGGCTTGGCAAGATCCGCCGTCGCGCGCACCGTGATGTCCTGGCTCCGGCTCTTCAGCGAGCCGGCCGGCACGTCGAAGGACGCGGTCGCCAGCGCATTGCGCAGGTCCGCCACCGTCAGGCCGCGCGCCGCGAGCTTCGACTGGTCGACGTCGACGCGGAAGATCTTCTCCTGGTCGCCATAGACCACGACGTCGGCCACCCCTTCGACGGAGGCGAGCCGGTCCGTGATCTCGTTTTCGGCGAGCAGCGTCAGGTCTTCGAGGGACTGCGTGTCGGAGGTGAGCGCAAGGCGCATGATCGGCTGGCTGTCCGCATCGGCCTTGACCACGCGCGGCTCCTCGGCGCCGTCGGGTATCTGGTTCGCCACGCGGCCGAGTGCGTCGCGCACGTCGTTGGCGGCCTGGTTGACGTCGGTGGTGTCGGAGAATTGCAGGGTGACGCGGCTGCGGCCGAACGAGGAGACCGAGGAAATGTCCTTGATGCCCTGCACGCGCGAGACTGCGCCCTCGATGACGTCGGTCAGCTCGCGGTCCACCGTCTCCGGCGAGGCGCCGTCGAAGGTGGTGGTCACGCTGATGACCGGCTGGTCGACGGAGGGAAGCTCGCGGATCTCCACGCCGTTGAAGGCCGCAAGACCGGCGACGACGATCAGCGTGTTGAGGACAAGGGCGAAGATCGGCCGCCGGATGAAGAGCGCGGTAAAGCCCGCCTTGCCGGAATCGTTGAGCCCGCCCGTCTCGCCCGCCATATTACGAGCCCTCCGTCACGGCGGGGGTCTGCTGCTCGGCGGTGCGCACCGCACCGCCCGGCCGAAGCGTCTGCACGCCCTCCGTGACCACCTGGTCTCCCTTGGCCAGCTCCGCCCGCACGAGCACCTTGTCGGGATTGCGCTGGACGATATGGACCGGCACGCGCTCGACCTTGTCGCCCTTGACCTTCCAGATATAGGAGCCGTCGGCGCTCCACTGGACGGAAAGCGGATCGACGCTCGGATAGAGATCGCCTTCGAAGCGCATCGTCACCTGGAAGGACATGCCGGCGCGCAGCAGGTCCTCGGGATTGGCGATGCGGGCGCGCACGCGCAGCGTCCGGCTTTCCTGGTCGATGCGGTTGTCGATCGCCTGCACCTTGCCCGTGAAGGTCTCGCCGGGCCGCGCGACCGCCATCGCCGTCACGTCGCCGCCGACGCGAACGCTGGTGGCGAAACGCTCCGGAACCCAGAAGTCGACGAGGATTTCCGACCGGTCGTCGATGCGCGCGATCGCCGTCGACGTCGTGACATAGTCGCCGGGATTGACCGCGATGATGCCGACAACCCCGCCATAGGGCGCGATGATGTCGCGGCGGCTGAGTGCCAGCTCGGCATTCCGCAGTGCAAGTTCCGCCGCCGCAAGCGCGGTCTGGGCGTCCTGCAGGTCCGCAAGGCTGGTCGAGGAGCGGAGGTTCTGCAGGCGCTTGAGCTTCTGGTCCGCGCTCTGCCGCGCCACGCGCGCCTGGTCCGCGGCAATCTTCTGTTCCTCGCTGTCGAGGCGGGCGATCACCTGCCCCTGCTTCACCCGGTCGCCCGATTCCACGAGGACTTCGGTGAGGTTGCCGGTCGCGTAGGGCGTCACCGTCACGGTGCGGATCGCCTCGCCGTCGCCGATGGCGTTCAGCCGGTCGTTGACGACGGCCATGGCGACGGGCTTGGTGGCGACGAGCGTCGCCCCGCCGCCGAACGCGCGGTTGCCGTCCCCCCTGCTGCCGCCGTCCGCCTCGCTTTTATCCGCGGGCGCGATGGCGGCGACAAGCGTGCCCGGCAGGCCCGCGGCCTCCAGCATGTCGTTCGCCCCCGGCGCGAAGCGGCCCCATAGCAGTACCCCGGCCAAAATGACGCCAAGGCTGATGAGGAGCTGTTTCCAAACCCGCATGCACACTCTCTCCAATGGAAGCGAACCGCCGCCTGTTGCGACGCGACATAGGGCGAGTATCCCGCTTTGGAAATGAACCGGCAACGAAAGAATACGATCATTACGCAATTGTAAGATTGCAGCGCCGGTCCATTACCGAAGCGTAAGAAAAGACGGGGAAATCCTCTCCCGCCGCGCCCTGGCGCAGCCGGCCGGCGACAAACCCCGAGGCGCCCGTGGACGGCGTCTTCGACGTCGGCCCCGCCAAGGCCCGAACGGCCGCGGTTTCCACAATCTTTCGGCCATCGTTCTTCCCCGTGGAATAAAAGCAGAACGGAAAACTGGCCTTTCGGGACCGAATCACTACATTGAGCCGCATGATCAGCGGTTACGACGACATTCCCTTCTTCGACGAGGACCCGCAGCTCGGTGGCAAGCCCGTGGCGCCGGCCAAGCCCGCCGGCGGCCTCGGCATCGCCGCGCGCGCCATGGCGGCCCGCGATGCCCACCGGGCGCCGGACTATCTCTCCGGCCTCAATCCCGAGCAGCGCGAGGCGGTCGAGACGCTGGACGGACCCGTGCTGGTGCTCGCCGGCGCAGGTACCGGCAAGACGCGGGTGCTGACCACCCGCATCGCCCATATCCTCGCCACTCACCGCGCCTTCCCGAGCCAGCTTCTCGCGGTGACCTTCACCAACAAGGCGGCGCGCGAGATGAAGGAGCGCATCGGCCTCCTCGTCGGCGGCGCCGTCGAGGGCATGCCGTGGCTCGGCACGTTCCACTCCATCGGCGTCAAGCTCCTGCGCCGCCACGCAGAACTCGTCGGCCTCAGGTCGGATTTCTCGATCCTCGACACCGACGACGTCGTGCGCCTGATCAAGCAGATACTCCAGGCCGAGGGCATCGACGACAAGCGCTGGCCGGCCAAGCAGTTCGCCGGCATGATCGACACCTGGAAGAACAAGGGCCTAGACCCCGCGCAGATCCCGGAAGGCGACGCGCGCGCCTTCGCCAACGGCAAGGGCCGCGAACTCTACGTCGCCTACCAGAACCGCCTGAAGACGCTGAACGCCTGCGATTTCGGCGACCTGCTGCTGCACCCGATCCGCATGTTCCGCGCCAATCCCGACGTGCTGGCCGAATACCACCAGAAGTTCCGCTACATCCTGGTCGATGAGTACCAGGACACCAACACCGCGCAGTACATGTGGCTGCGCCTCCTCGCCCAGCGCCCCAAGGGCACGCCGCAAAACGTCTGCTGCGTCGGCGACGACGACCAGTCGATCTACGGCTGGCGCGGCGCGGAGGTGGACAACATCCTGCGCTTCGAGAAGGATTTTCCGGGCGCCAGGGTCATCAAGCTGGAGCGCAACTACCGCTCCACCGCCCATATCCTCGGCGCCGCCGGCCACCTGATCGCCCACAACGAGGACCGCCTTGGCAAGACGCTCTTCACCGACCGGCACGATCCCGACGACGACAAGGTCGTGGTGCACGCCGCCTGGGATTCCGAGGAAGAAGCCCGCGCCGTCGGCGAGGAGATCGAGCAGCTCCAGCGCAGGGAGCACAAGCTGAACGACATGGCGATCCTCGTGCGCGCGTCCTTCCAGATGCGCGAATTCGAAGACCGCTTCGTCACGCTCGGCCTCAACTACCGCGTCATCGGCGGCCCTCGCTTCTACGAGCGGCTGGAGATCCGCGATGCGCTCGCCTATTTCCGCCTTGTCAGCCAGCCGGCCGACGACCTCGCCTTCGAGCGCATCGTCAATACGCCCAAGCGCGGCCTCGGCGATACGACGATCCGCAACCTGCACGACTATGCGCGAGCCCGCGACATCCCCATGCTCGCCGCCGCGGCCGACATCGTCGAG
The DNA here is from genome assembly GCF_016839145.1 of Shinella sp. PSBB067. Classification (NCBI taxonomy): domain Bacteria; kingdom Pseudomonadati; phylum Pseudomonadota; class Alphaproteobacteria; order Hyphomicrobiales; family Rhizobiaceae; genus Shinella; species Shinella sp. PSBB067. The sequence continues at coordinate 1,845,885 of NZ_CP069303.1, forward strand.
ACGGACGAACTGAAGCCGAAGGCGCGCAAGGCGCTCTTCGACGTCGTCGCCGATTTCCGCCGCTGGCAGTCGCTGCTGGAGACGATGCCGCACACCGAGCTTGCCGAGCAGATCCTCGACGAGAGCGGCTATACCGCCATGTGGCAGGCCGACAAGTCGGCCGAGGCGCCGGGACGCCTTGAAAACCTCAAGGAACTGATCCGGTCCATGGAAGCCTTCGAGTCCCTGCGCGGCTTCCTGGAGCACGTCTCGCTCGTCATGGACGCCGAGCAGAACGAGAACCTCGACGCCGTCTCGATCATGACGCTGCATTCGGCCAAGGGCCTCGAATTCGAGACCGTCTTCCTGCCCGGCTGGGAGGAAGGCCTCTTCCCGCACCAGCGCGCGCTCGACGAGGGCGGCCGCTCCGGGCTGGAGGAGGAACGCCGCCTCGCTTATGTCGGCATCACGCGGGCGAAACGCCGCTGCCATATCTGGTTCGTCTCGAACCGGCGCATCCACGGCCTCTGGCAATCCACCCTGCCCTCCCGCTTCCTCGAGGAACTGCCGGAAAGCCATGTGGAAGTGGCCGAGGTGGAACAGTCCTATGGCGGTTATGGCCGCGGCGGCTACGGCCAGTCGCGCTTCGACAAGCAGGAGCCCTTCCAGAACGCCTATTCGACACCCGGCTGGCGGCGCGCGCAGGCGAACCGCACGGATGCGACGCGGGACAACTGGGGCTCACGCTCCGGCCACGCGGTCGAGCGCATCGGCTATGGCGAAAGCGGCCCGCGCGGCCGCACCATCGAGGGCGAGCTGGTCGCCAAGTCGACCACGAGCGAGCCGTCGAAATTTTCGATCGGCGACCGCGTCTTCCACCTGAAATTCGGCAACGGCAACGTGGCGGCGGTCGAAGGCAACAAGCTGACGATCGATTTCGACCGCGCCGGCCAGAAGCGCGTGCTCGACGGCTTCGTCGAGCGGGTGTGACGCCGGTTCGACTTTCCTGCCGTGAGAATTAAGATGCCAGGGGCGCGGCAGAATAAGTCCCTCCCTTTCGCGGGGAGGGATTTGGGAAGCAGCCTTTACACCCCGGCCTTGCGGTAGAGCGCGGCGAGCTGCGTGCGGGACGACGGCATTTCCGGCACGACGACGAGCATCGTCACATGGCCGCGCTTGAAGGCATTGAGGAAGGGTTCGTAATTCTGGAAGGCGACGCAGCCGTGCGAGCCCTTCTGGTTGCGCAGGAGATTGGTGTGCGTGAGCAGGCCCGTGCGGTTCTTCGGATCGCGCCCGTCGACGGAGAGCATGCGGATCGCCTCGACACCGTGGAAGCGGCGCTCGCGCATCTTCAACCGATAGACGCCGGCCGGCGTAGGTCCGTTCATCTTGACGTGCTCGTAGTCCGGATTGTCGCGCATCTTGCCGATGCCGGAATGGGCGCGCAGCTTCGTGCCGTCGGGCATGTAGACGGTCGCGTTGGACACGTCGTAGACGGCGACGCGCGTGCCCTTGCCCGGCCAGCCGCTGCCGCTCTTGCCCGAGAAGAGGCCGCCGAAGAGCGAACGCTCCGGCTTGACGATGGCGACGTCCTCGTCCTTGTCCCTGGTCTTTTCACGGGCGATACGCGGGGCAGGCTTTTCCTCCGCCGGCTTGCGCTCGATGGTGACGGTTTCCAGCGCCGGCCGGGCCTCCGGCAGCGGGATCTCACCGAGGATCATATCCTCGTCGTCCTCCTCCGCCTCCGTCTTCTTCATCACGAGGCCGAAGGGCTGGAGATCCTTGCGGGGGGAATTGTCAGGCAGCAGCGCGGTCACCAGCGCGGGCTGGCCGCTTACGGCCTTTTCCTGCTCCACCGAGCGCTCTGCGCGGGCGAAGGCGGCCTCGATCATCATTGCCTTGGCCTTCTCGCGCTTGACGGCGGAGGCGAGCTGGATGGAAATCTTGCGCTGGTGCGCGGCCTGGATCGCCTCGGCGGTGAGCTGCTTCTGGCGGATTTCGCTTTCGGAGGGCGGGGAGAGGCGCGAGAATTTCGCGACCTTGATGACGCGCTCCGGCTGGTTGCTTTCCACGCCGGGCGATACGACGTGAAGGGTGGCGGCGATGTCCTTGCGGCCCTCGGATAGCGAGGTCGCCGCGTCCCGCATCGCGCCGAGCGTCGAGACGACGGCCCAGGCGGATCCGGCGACGACGCCGCAGGCGACCAATGCGCTGAGAAGGATGCCCCCGGAACGGCCCCGACGGGATTTCGACGCGGAACGCGTGGAATTGCTGACAGACGCCATGATACTCGTTACCCGATACTCGTTACTCGACGCGGCCGCGGAACAAAAACTCCGGAAGCCTTTACGCTGGCGGCAGTCGGGACCGTCCGTCCCGGGCCTCTGCCGAACGAGCAAAGAATGACGAAATATGGTAAGCAATTCCTAAACGGCGCCTCGTGTTTTTGAAGGGGTGTGCCGGGCGGTCCTCGAAACCCGGCAAGGCGTGCCTTTCACAAAAATGCGGCGCTCGCGTGTCCGGATGCCCGCACTCGCTAGAATTGGGGATGCCGGGCGAGCCAGTCGGTCGCCCCTTCATAGGCGGCGGCAGCGGCGAGCACGTCCCGGTCGGAGCGTGCGGGACCGATGATCTGGATGCCGGCCGGCAGCCCGTTTTCCCCGAACCCGGCCGGCATGGCCGCGACGGGAAGACCGGCGAGCGTCGGCCCGATCACTACCTCCATCCAGCGATGATAGGTATCCATCGTCCGCCCGGCGATCGCCTTCGGCCAGTCCAGTTCCGCAGCGAAGGGAAAGACCTGCGCGGAAGGCAGGATCAGGAAATCGTAGGTTTCGAAGAGGCCGGCGACATGGCGATACCAGTCGCTGCGCCCGAGCGAGGCGGCGTGGACCTCGGCCGCCGAAAGGCCATGGCCGTTCTCGATCTCCCAGATCATCTCAGGCTTCATGCGCGCCCGCCGCTGCGGGTCGGCATAGTCGGCCGCCTGCCCGCCGCAGACGAGGAAATGGCGCAGCGTGCGCCAGACCTGCCAGAGCCGCGCCATGTCGAAGCCCGGCGCCACCGCCTCCACCGTGCAGCCGAGCCGCCGGAAGACGTCGAGCGAGGCGCGGCAGAGCTCCAGCACGCCCGGCTCGAAGGCGAGATAGCCGTCGAAATCGCCGAGCCAGCCAATGCGGGCGCCCGACAGGTCGCGGCCTTTATCCAGCGCCAGGTCCTCGCCGGGCAGCGACAGCGGGTCGCGCGGATCGTATCCGGCCTGCGTGGCCAGAAGCGCCGCAACGTCGGCGACGCTTCGCCCCATCGGGCCGTTGACGGCGAGCTGGCCGAGGAAGAGTTCGTTGCCGAGCGAGGGCACCCGGCCGAAGGACGGGCGGAAACCGACGACATTGTTGAAGCCGGCGGGATTGCGCAGCGATCCCATCATGTCGCTGCCGTCGGCGACCGGCAGCAACCGCGCCGCCAGCCCGGCCGCCGCCCCGCCGGAGGAACCGCCGGCGCTCTTCGTCGTGTCGTAGGGATTGCGGGTGACGCCGAAGACCGGGTTGTAGCTGTGCGAGCCGAGGCCCATTTCCGGCGCGTTGGTCTTGCCGATGACGATGGCGCCGGCCGCGCGGATGCGCTCGACATGGATGTCGTCGTAGTCGGGCACGAAGTCCGCATAGTTCGCCGAGCCGAAGGAGCACAGGATGCCCCTGGCCTCGGAAAGGTCCTTCACCGCGAAGGGCACGCCATGCAGCCAGCCGCGATAGTCCCCGGCGGAAAGCGCCCGGTCGGCCTCCTCCGCCTCGGCAAGCAGCACCTCGGCCGGGCGCAGGCTGACGATGGCGTTGATGCGCGGGTTGATCGCCTCGATGCGCGACAGGTAGGCGGCCATGACGGTACGGCAGTCCAGCCGGCGCGCGGCGATGGCGGCGGAAAGGGAAAGGGCGGAAAGGTCGGTGATGTCCTGCAAGGTCGGCTCCGGCAATCGTCTGATGCAAGAGCTAGCAGGCGCGGCAGGGCAGCGCCAGCCCGGCGTCATCGCTGCCGCCCGCGACAAGCCCGGCCGTCGATTTCCGCGGGCGCCTGCGGCGAGCCTTTCGACGCCGGAAGCCATGTACGCCTGCGAGCGGGGCCGCCATCAGCCGCGTGAAGACCTGCCGTCAAGCATCGGAACCGGCGCGGTTTCTCGCCGAAAACCTGCCCTGCCCCGCCGCCGACGGTCCGGATTTTGCCCCTGCGCAAGCGGGACGATCTCGCAACCTATTCCTTTTGAACGGTAAATGTGCTTATATTGAATGAACGTTCAGCAAGATATGGGGAACAGGATGAACGAGATGATCCGCGACATCAGCGTTCCTGATGACTGGGACAGGAGCGGACTTCCGGGCTGGTGTTACCACAGCCCCGCCCTGCTGGAGCTGGAAAGGCAGCATGTCTTCCGCGAACACTGGCAGATCGCCTGCCATGTCTCCGACATTCCCGAGGCAGGCAACTATCTTGCCATGGACGTCGTCGGCGAACGCGCGCTCATCCTGCGCGGGCAGGACGGCGCCGTGCGCGCCTTCCACAATATCTGTCGCCATCGCGGCTCCCGCCTCGTCGCGGATGAGAAGGGGTCGTGCCGCAACGCGCTCGTCTGTCCGTTCCACGGCTGGGTCTACAATCTCGACGGCACGCTGCGCGGCGCCGCCCGCCCCCGCAGCTTCCCGCCGCTCGACAAGGACGAATTCGCGCTTAAGCCGCTGGAATGCGAGATCTGGCAGGGCTTCGTCTTCATCCGCTTCGCTCCCGGCCCGCAGCCCGCCGTCGCCGAGCTGATGAAGCCCTTCGAGGAGGAACTGTCGCACTACCGGCCGCAGGAGATGGTGCCGGCGGGCGGCATCTGGACGCAGGAAACGCCGGTCAACTGGAAATCCGTGCGCGACGTCGACAACGAGGGCTACCACGTCGCCATGGCCCACCCGGCCCTGCAGGATCTCTACGGCTCCACCTATTACGACGAGCCCTTCGTCGACGGCCTCTGCCGCTCCTTCGCGACCTACAATCCGCATGCCGGCCGGCGCTGGAGCGTGCGCAACTATGTGAGGATCTCGCCTGACAACACGCGGCTTCCCGAGCGCCTGCGCAGGGCCTGGATCTATTTCGGCCTCTTCCCAAACTGCGTCATCGCGGTCACGCCGGAAACCGTGCAGTTCTACCAGGAATTCCCGGTCTCCGTCGGCAGGACCCTGCTGCGCGGCGGCGTCTATCGATACCGCGACGAGGACCGCGCCCACCGCCTCGCCCGCTACCTCGCCTTCCGCATCGACCGCGACACGCAGGCCGAGGACGTTCAGCTCACCGTCTGGTCGAATGAGGCCATGACCTCTGCCGCCTTCGCCGGCTTCTACCTCTCCGACCTCGAATACGGCGTGCGCACCCACCACGACCACCTGCGCCGCGTCCTGCCGGTCGTGAACGTGAAGGATGCGCCGGAGGAAAAGGACATGGCGGACATCAATGCCGGCCTGAAAGGCTGATCGAAAAATACACCGACTGCAAAAAAGGCCCGCATTCGCGGGCCTCCAGACTGCTGGCAAAGTGCGACAACGTCTCTTTCGCCATGCTCGGGCCTGTCCCGAGCATCTGCAACGTCTCTATTTGTCAATGCTTTAGCGGATCCTCGGCACAAGGCCGAGGATGGCGGTGGTGGGCAGGGAGAGGCTTGTCAACAAGCCGCAGGCCTGCATTCGCGGGCTCGAACGGCTGGACCGGGCAATGGTTGCTCCAGGCAAGCCATCCGTGGAAGGGCTCAGCCCTTCCACAGCCCCTCGCGGGCAAGATCGTCCATTGTCAGCTCGATGCCCCGGCGCAGGATCGCCGCCATGTCGTCGATCTGCGCCGTCGAGATGGTCAGCGGCGGCGACATCACGCACATGTTGATGAGCGGGCGCACGAGAAGGCCGAGGTCCTGGCAGTGCCGGTCGATGCGCTTGCCGACTTCGAGGTCGAGCGTCAGCGGGTTCTTGCTGTCGCGGTCGGCGACGCATTCGACGCAGGCCATCAGCCCCAGCCCGCGCACCTCGCCGACCAGCGGCAGGTCCTCAAGCGCCTTGAGGCTCCGCTGGAAATGGTCCGAAACCGCCCGCGTATGCTCCAGCAGCCCGCCTTCCAGGAGGTCGAGGTTCTTCAGCGCCACCGCGCAGCCGACCGGATGGCTGGAATAGGTGAGCCCGTGCGCGAACATCGCCTCGGAATGGTTCGAGCGGCGCAGTTCCTCGAACAGCCGCCCGGCGATCATCACCCCGCCGAGCGGGAAATAACCCGACGTCACGCCTTTGGCGAAGGTGATCATGTCGGGCTCGATGCCGAAGACGTCCTTCGAGGCGAAGACGTGGCCGAGGCGGCCGAAGGCCGTCACCACCTCGTCGGCGATGAAGAGAATGTCGTTTGCGCGGCAGAGCGCGTGCATGCGCTCGAGATAGCCGGCGGGCGGCACGATGACACCGCCGGAGGCCATGACGGGCTCGGCGATGAAGGCGCCGATCTTGTCCGCCCCCCTCTCCTCGATGACCGCCCGGAACTCTTCGACGAGAAAGTCGCAGAAGGCCCCGACCGTCATGCCATCGAGCCGGCGGAACGGGTCCGGGCAGGAGAGCTTGACGACGAGATCACCGGCGCTGTCCATCCAGTCATGGTCGCGCGGCCGGCCGTTGAGCGAGGCGGACAGGTAGGTCGAGCCATGGTAGCCGCCCTGCCGGGAAACGATCAGCTTCTTCTCCGGCCGCCCCTTCACATTGTTGGCGAACTGCATGAAGCGCAGCGCCGTCTCGACCGCCGAGGAACCACCCGTCGTGTAGAACACATGGTCGACGCCCTCGGGCGCATGGCCCGCCAGCCGCGCCGAGAGCACGGCGGACGGCGCGTTCGTCGTGTACCACGGCGAATTGTAGGAAAGCTCCATCGCCTGCGTGGCCATCACGTCAGCCAGCGCCCTGTTGCGATGCCCGGCATTGACGCACCACATGCCGGCGGGACCGTCGATCAGCCGGCGGCCGGCCGCGTCCGTCACGTAGATGCCGTCGCCGGCCTCGATGCGCCCGCGCGCCTCCGCGCCGATGGAGCCGGACACCGGCCAGGGCTGCACCAGATGGCGCTCGGCAAGCCGGGTCAGCTCGTCGGCCGCCGCGCCCTCCGCGCGCCTGCCCTCGTCCCCGGCCTTCGCAATTGCCGCCATGTTCGCCTCCATCAGGATTCTAAGAAATATTCCCGGAGCAACAATATGAAAGTTCTAACATTTTTCCATCATATTGAATGTTCGTTCAATCAATATCGCAGAAGTGGGGCTTGATTTCAACGGGGATTTGGGCGCATGTTGGCACCAGGGAACAGAGACGCCGCCCGCAAGGGACGCGCGCAAGCCGAAAAGGCGCCGGACATGGGAATGGAAAACCTCACGCTCCATGAGAGTTGTCGTCGCGAAGGTTTCGTCCGATGACGGCAACGGCGTTCGATACGATCGCTGGAACGCCCTCTCCCGCCAGGCACCGGGCCTGGATGCGGAGCGAAGAGGCCCGCGGCCTCGCCATGATTTCGCCGACCTTCCTTTATGCGCTGGCGCTGCTCTTTCTCCCGGTCCTCATCGTCATCGCCTACAGCTTCTGGACCCAGGACTATCTCGACATCGACCGCACCTTCACGCTGGAAAACTACCGGCAGGCGCTGACGGAACCGATCTACCGCGACCTCTTCGTCCGATCGCTGTGGATCTCGCTGGCGGTCAGCATCGTCACCGTCGTCTTCTCCTATCCCGTCGCCTGGTTCATCTCCTTCCACGGCGGGGTGCACCGGAACCTCTGGCTCTTCCTCATCACCGTGCCCTGCTGGACGAGCTACCTGCTGCGCGTCATGTCCTGGAAGGTCATCCTCGGCTATGGCGGCGTCCTGAATACCGGCCTCATCTCGGTCGGCCTCATCGACAAGCCGCTGACCTCGCTGCTCTACAATTCCAACGCCGTCGTCATCACGCTGGTGCACAGCTGGGCGGCCTTCGCCATCCTGCCGATCTACGTCTCGCTGCAGAAGGTCGACCGCACGCTGATCGAGGCGGCGCGCGACCTCGGCGACAGCCGCATGCGCGCCTTCCTTCGCGTCACCCTGCCGCTGTCGCTGCCCGGCGTCATCTCCGCCTTCCTCATCGTGATGATCCCGACCGTCGGCGACTACGTGACGCCGCGCCTCGTCGGCGGCAAGGACGGCGTGATGATCGCGACGGCGATCCAGGCACAGTTCGGCAAGGGCGCCAACTGGCCCCTCGGCGCCGCCCTGTCGGTGACGACCATGGTGCTCGTCTCGCTGACGGCCGCCGCCGTCGTGCTCGCCCTCAGGTTCGCCGTGCGGAGGATCAGATGAGCCTCCTGACGCAGCGCCTGCGCTTGCTTCCCTTCCTGCCGGCCTATGTCGCCGTCTATTTCCTTTTCCTCTACCTGCCGATCCTGCTGCTGCCGGTCTTCTCCTTCAACGATGCGGTGACGACCACCTTCCCGCTCGCCGGCTTCACCACGAAATGGTACGCCTCGCTCGCCGGCAACTCGGCCATGCTGCAGGCAGCGCGGAACAGCCTGGTCGTCGGCATCTGCGTCTCGCTGCTCTCCACCGTCCTCGGCATCTGCGCCGCCCGCGCCATCACGCGCTACCGCTTCCGCGGCCAGCGGGCGGCATCCGGCCTCATCATGGCGCCGCTCTTCCTGCCGGAGATCATCGTCGCGGTCTCGCTTTTGATGATCGTGCTGGCGCTCGGCGCGGAACTCTCGCTCGTCACCGTCATCCTCGGCCAGACCGTGTTCTGCGTGCCCTATGCCATGTCGGTGCTCGTCTCCGGCTTCGAGGGCTTCGACCGGAGCCTGGAGGAAGCCTCCTACGACCTCGGCGAGACCGCTCTCGGCACCTTCCGGCGCGTGACGCTGCCGGTGGTGGCGCCGGCCATCGTCTCCAGCCTCCTCGTCACCTTCACCATCTCGCTCGACGAGTTCATCCTCGCCTTCTTCCTCTCCGGCACCGAGCCGACGCTGCCGGTCTATATCTGGGGCCAGCTTCGCTTTGCCGCCAAGCTGCCGGGCGTTCTGGCGCTCGGCACGATCATGCTCGTGGCCTCCATCCTCATGCTAACCCTTGCCGAAGTCCTGCGCCGCCGTGCCGAACGCCGCACGCAAATGGCCCTCATGCTGCCCTAGAGAGTTTGCGGTGAACTCCGGTTCACCGGAAATCCTCTGGCTTTTGTCTTAACCGCATTGTCCGACGCCGGATCGAATCCGCTTCGGCCGGAAATGCTCCAGGAGCCGCCAATGCCCGACCGCGCGATGATCGAGATCCAGGACGTGTCGAAGTTCTACGGCATCTACAAGGCGCTCGACAACGTGTCGCTGTCCATAAGCGAGGGCGAGTTCTTCTCGCTGCTGGGTCCCTCCGGCTGCGGCAAGACCACGCTCCTGCGCTCCATCGCCGGCTTCGAGAGACCGACGACGGGCGAGATCTACATCGACGGCGTGCCGTGCCTCGCCTTGCCGCCGAACAGGCGGCCGACCAACATGGTATTCCAGAGCTACGCCATCTTCCCCCATCTCGACGTCGCGGAAAACGTCGCCTACGGCCTGAAGCGGCTGAAGCTGGCGCCGGAGGAGGAAAGGAAGCGCGTCGGCGACGCGCTCGACCAGGTGCGCCTTTCCGGCCTCGGCCAGCGCAAGGCGCACGAGCTTTCCGGCGGCCAGCGCCAGCGCGTGGCCCTCGCCCGCGCCCTCGTCATGCGCCCGAAGGTGCTGCTGCTCGACGAGCCGCTGTCGGCGCTCGACAAGAAGCTGCGCGAGGAAATGCAGGTGGAACTGCGCACGCTGCAGAAGGCCGTCGGCATCACCTTCGTCCTCGTCACGCATGACCAGTACGAGGCGCTCGCCCTTTCCGACCGCATCGCCGTCATGTTCGGCGGCCGCATCGCCCAGGTCGCCGCGCCGAAGGAAATCTACCAGCACCCGCGCACGCGCAAGGTCGCCGACTTCCTCGGCGGCATGAATTTCCTGAGGGCGAAGGTGCTCGGTGAACAGGGCAATGCCGTCTCGGTCGATGCCGCCCGCTTCGGTGCCGTCAGTCTCGACAAGCCGCACGGCTTTGCCGCCACCGACGGCCACGTCACCGTCGGCATCCGCCCGGAGCGCCTGCGTCTTCTGTGGGACGACGAGCGCGCGCCGCACGAGCTTGCCGGCCGCATCGAGAACCGCGCCTATTTCGGCGAGGTCACCCACCTGACGGTCGGCATCGACGGGCTGGAACAGCCGCTCTCCATGGTCGAGACGAACAATTACGGCGCCGACGACCTGCCGATCGGCGCCGAGATACGCCTTGCCTACGATCCGGACGCCTTCGTGCTGCTGGCGGAGGACCCGCCGGTATCGCGGGTGTAAAAAAGCGGCGCCCCTCAATACCCCGCCTTGATCTTCTCGAATTCGGCGATCATCTTCTGCCTCAGTTCCGTCGGCATCGGCGACTGGAAGAGCGTGTTGGCGACGAAGGCGTCCACATCGGCATAGCCCTTTTCCTTGAGGATCGCCGGATCGACCGCCGCCATGCCCTTGGCGTTGGAATGGCCGTAGCCCCAGTTCTCCACCATATAGGCGGCCACCGAAGGATCGGTCACGGCATTGAGGTAGTCGTAGGCGCGATCCGTGCTGCCCTCCCCGCCCTTCAGCCGCACATAGCCGCAGACCCAGGTGGAAAGCCCCTCCTGCGTATCCTTCTTGATGGCGACCGGCTGGCCCTCGGCCTGAAGGGTCGTCGCCGTCTCGTTCCACGCCCAGGCGAGATCAACCTCGCCGCTCGCCATGGCCTGGCTGAGGTCGGTGTTGTCGGTCCAGTAGAGCCGCACGTTCTTGTGCACGTCGCGCAGGAAGGCGGAGGCCTCCTGGAACTGCGCGTCGGTCATCGCCGTCCAGTCCTTGAGGCCGATGGCGAGGCTCGCCAGCGCATAGGCGTCGTCGACATTGTCGCCGATGGAGACGCGGTCCTTGAATTTCGGGTCGGCAAAGGCCTTGAGCGAGGCCACCTCTTCGGGCTTCACCGTGTCCGTGCGGTAGGTCAGCACGGTGTTGCCCCATTCGAAGGGAATGAACCAGGCCGTCCCGTCCTCGGAGGTCATCAGGTTCTTCATCACCTTGAAGTTCGGCAGGATGTCGTTCCACGACGCGAGCTTGGCCGTGTCGAGCGGCTCCAGCAGGCCCGCCTCCCGCCACTTCACGACGCTCTGCGAACAGGGATGCGCCAGATCCGCCTTGAAGCCGGAGCGCAGCTTCTGGAACGCCTCCTCCTCGTCGCCGAAGAACGAGAAGTCGGGCTCGCCGCCGTGCTTTTGCGTATAGGCGGGGTGGAAGGCGGGGTCCTCGTAGCCCGACCAGTCGAAGACGGTCAGCGTGTCGGCGGAAAGGGCGGGAAGCGCGGTGCCGAGGGCAAGGAGGGCGGCAAGGCCCACCGTGGTGCAAGTCCTGGCCTTATCGATCGTCTTCATGCCGTGCTCCCTTCCCGTTTCGGGTTCCCTATCGTGGTTTTGGTCCCTGGATCGTCAGATGCTGCGGGAAGGCGATGGCGACGAAGGCGACGGCCGCCTCCAGCGCCTTTTCCCGCGTCGTGCCGTCGCCCATCATCAGGCGCAGCCACAGGCCCTCCAGCATGGCGCAGAGCGAAAGCGCCATGGGCTCCGGCTCATAGCCATAGCCGCCCTCGGCCTTGAGGTCGGCGCACAGCGAGATCACCGTTTCCTGGTACTTGACGTCGCGCGCGCCGCACAGCGCCTGGTAGGTCGGCCGCGACTTGGCCTCGCCCCAGAAGGCGCACCAGGCGGCCAGCTTGCGCTTGGTGCAGATCTTGCGGTCGAAATCGGCATGGATCAGCGCCCAGAGGCGGCCGGCAAGGCTCGGCCCCGCCTTGTCCAGCGCCGCGTTCCAGTGGTCCGCATATTCCTCGGACATGTATTGCAGCGTGGCGACGAGCAGGTTGTCCTTGCTCTCGAAATGGAAGTTGACGATGCCGCGGGAAAGGCCGGCGCCGTCAGCGACGTCCGCGAGCGTGGTGTCGGAATAGCCGCGCCGGGCGAGCGAATCGATCGTCGCCTCGATGAGCTGCTGCCGCCTCGTTTCCTTAGAAGCCTTGCGCCCCCGCTTCCCGCCGTCGCCCGAGCCCTGTTCAGCCCCGTCTGCCCGCATCTTCACCGTCACCTTGCCCCTGGGATTTTTCAGCAGAACGGTCACGGGCGAACTCCCGAAGCCGGCTTGCTGGCGCGCAGATGAGCGGGACAATGCTCCCCGCTGTCAAGAACCTTCTGCATGGCCGTCCAGGTGCGGATGTTCTTCTCGACATAGGCCTCGCCGACCGCCGCCACGGCCTGCGCACGGAGCGGGCCTTTCAGGCGCTCCAGTTCACCCCGCGCCACGTCGCGATACCAGGCGTTGTGGCTCTCGGCGGCACAGTCGACGAAACCGGCCGCCGCCATGGCCGCGAGATAGCGGCGCGCGGAGGCCATGCCGAAGCTCAGCCCCTCGGCGGCGATATAGGCCTGCATGTCCGCGCTCGGCGCGCCGTCATGGCCGATCAGCCAGTCGGATGCGGCAAGGACGCCGCCAGGCTTCAGCACGCGGTAGAGCTCGGCAAACAGCGCCTCCTTGTCCGGGACATGGATCATCGCATCCTTGGAAAAGACCACGTCGAATTCGCCGTCGCCGAACGGCAGGCGTCTCGTCGGGCTCGAAACGAAGCGCGCGATCAAGGAAAGCCCCGCAGCATCCGCCGCCGCCACGGCGCGGTCGATGACAGGCCGCTCCACGTCGTAGCCGACGATCCCGGCCGGCCGATGGGTTCTGGCGACATGCAGCGTGATGCCGCCCGCGCCGCAGCCGAAATCGAGCACGCGCCTGCCCTTGAGATCGATGCCCGAAAGCACGCGGTCCACCTCTTGCGGCCCGCCCGGCGAAAGATAGCCCTCGCCCCACATCATCCCGAGGAAGCGGATCGCCGCCTCGTCATATTCCGGCTCCGCCGCCGCACCGTGCTCACCCCTCGCCGTCATGGCTTTCCCGCTCTCGTGGCCGCGTGGCCGGCGCGCTTTTCCGTGGGTCGAAATTCTAGCGCATAATCAGGCGATTGCAAGATACTTGCTGAATGATCATTCAGAATATCTGGACAACATTTTGCTTTTGATGCAGCTTTCTGAAACAAGGGAGACGTCAATATGCGCAAGTACGATGCCCTGATCGTCGGCGGCGGCCATAACGGGCTGGTCACGGCCTGCTATCTCCAGCGCGCCGGCCTCGACGTACTCGTCGTGGAGAAGAACGGTTGGGTCGGCGGCGCGGCGACCAGCCGCGAGCTGACGCCCGGCTTCCTCTACTCCAACTGCTCCTATGTCTGCTCCCTCTTCCGGCCGGAGATCATGCGCGATCTCGAACTGCCCCGGCACGGCCTCCAGGTCATCGCCTACGAGGGCGGCGCGGTGTTCACCCGCGACGGCGACTACCTCGCCTCCTACCGCGACCGCGACAGCCACCGCCGCGAATTCGCCCGCTACTCCAGGCGCGACGCGGAAGCCTACGAGCGCTATGCCCGCGACGTGACGCGCCAGTGCCGCTTCATCCAGCCGCTCCTGATGCGCACCGCGCCCGACCCCTTCGGCTTCCGCCCGCGCGACATTTCCGAACTCCTCTATCTCGCGAAAAAATTCGGCGCGTTCAGCCCGCACGAAATGGCCGACACGCTGCGCTTCTGGACCATGTCGATCTCCGACTTCCTCGACGAATATTTCGAGACCGACGTCATCAAGGCCTATCTCGCGCTGTCGGGCATCATCGGCACAGCGCTCGGCCCCATGTCGCCCGGCACGGCCTATGTCCTGCTCCACCATTATATGGGCGAGGTGGACGGCTCCGTCGGCGCCTGGGGCTATGCGCGCGGCGGCATGGGCGCGGTGACCGAGGCGCTTTCCCGCTCCTTCCGGGCCTCCGGCGGCACGATCCGCACCGATGCCGAGGTCTCGAAGATCCTGACGCGCGGCGGCCGCACCACCGGCGTCGTCCTGGCGAACGGCGACGAGATCCGCGCCGACCTCGTCGTCTCCAATGCCGATGTGAAGCGCACCTTCCTCAAGCTCGTCGACGAGGGCAGCCTGCCCGGCGAATTCGTCCACCGGGTCAGGCACTTCAAGATGCGCGGCTCCTCCGGCAAGGTGAACATCGCGCTCGACAGCCTGCCGGAATTCCCGGCCCTGCCCGAAGGCTCCACCTGCATCCGCGGCGACATGCATTTCACCGACTCGATCGAGCGCATGGAGCGCGGATACGACGACTGGAAGGCCGGGCGCTGGTCGGCCGATCCCTTCCTCGACATGATGATCCCCACCCTGCTCGATCCGACCATGACGTCGCCCGGCAAGCACTTCATGAGTTGCTTCGTGCAATATTGCCCGCCGAAGGTCGAGGGCCGGGAGTGGACGGATGCGGACCGCGACGCCTTCGCCGAGACCGTCATCGGCCAGATCGCCGACTATTCTCCCGGCTTCCGCGACCGCATCGTGCATATGGAAGTGCGCACGCCGCGCGAGATCGAGAACGAGGTGGGCCTCACCGAAGGCAACATCTTCCAGGGCGAACTCACCTTCGACCAGTTGCTCTTCAACCGGCCCGTGCCGGGCTACGCCCAGTACCGCAGCCCGATCCACGGGCTCTATATGTGCGGCTCCTCCACCCATCCGGGCGGCGGGGTCATGGGCGCGCCCGGCCGCAATGCCGCCGCCGAGATCCTGCGCGACCTGAAGTGTCCCGCCGACCAGATGAGCAAAGCCCATGACGTCGTTTGATGCCATCGTCATCGGCGCCGGCCATAACGGCCTCGCCGCCGCCACCTGCCTCGCCAGAAGCGGCCGCAAGGTCCTGGTGCTGGAAGCGGCGGACGCGCCGGGCGGCGCGGCGCGCGGCCGGGAATTCGCGCCGGGCTTCCGCTCCGCCGGCCTTGCCCATCTCGTCAACCGGCTCGATGGCGCGGTCGCCCGCGACATCGGCCTCGACCTTGCGGGCGGTGACGCATTGTTGCCGACCACGGTGCTCGACGGCAGCGGCGGGGGCGTCATCCTCAACGGCGCCTATGGCGAAACCATCGACGGCGTCACCGCCGAGGAGGAAGCCGCCTTCGCCGCGCTGCGCGGCAAGCTCGTCTTCCAGGCGGCTATCCTCAAGCGTTTCCTGCGCCGCCCGCCGCCGCAGATCGGCGCCATCTCGCTTGGCGACCTCTCGACCTTCGCCGCAACCGGCTTCAGCCTGATCCGCAAGGGGCGCGGCGAGGCCCGCGATTTCCTGCGCATGCTGCTGATGAACGTCGCCGACGTCGCCGACGAATATCTCGCCGACGACAGGCTGAAGGGCCTCCTCGCCTTCGACGCCACGCTCGGCATCCATCTCGGCCCCCGCTCGCCGACCTCCCTGCTCGGCCTCTACTATCGCCTGACGGGCGACGTCGCCGGCAGGACCGGCGGCCAGTTCGTGCCGGCCGGCGGCATGGCCTCGCTCGCGCCCGCCTTCGTGCGCGCCGCCGAAAAGGCCGGCGTCACCATTCGCTGCAGCGTGCCCGTCGGCCGCATCCTCGTCGACCGCGGCCGGACGAGCGGCATCGTCACCAGCGACGGCACCGAGATCGCCGCCCCCCCTCGTCGTCTCCGCCATCCATCCGCAGACGACCTTCCTCCACCTCGTCGACCCCGCCGAAAGCGGCACCGGCTTCGTGCGCTCGGTGAGGAACGTGCGCAGCTTCGGCAACGTCGCCAAGCTGGACCTCGCTCTGGACCGCATCCCCAGCTTCGAAGGCCTTCCGGCCGAGGCCCGCAGCGGCCGCATCGTGCTGGTGCGCGGAATGGAACAGGTCGAGACGGCCTTCAACCCGGCGAAATACGGCGAATTCTCCCCTGACCCGGTGATGGAGATCACGCTGCCGAGCCTGGCCGATCCCGCGCTCGCGCCGGCCGGCGGCTGCACACTTTCGGCCCTGGTGCAATACGCGCCCTACCGGCTCAAGGCGGGCTGGGAAACAGGCAAGCCTGCCTTCCTCAGGATCGTGCTGGAGACGCTGGAACGCCACGCGCCGGGCATCGGCACGTCCGTCGTCGCGGCCAGCCTGATGACGCCGGTCGACATCGAGGCGGAATACAACCTGCCCGGCGGCCACTGGCATCACGGCGAGCTGCAGGCCGACCAGTTGCTGGTCAACCGCCCGACCGGCGCGGCCTCCGGCTACACGACGCCCATCGAGGGCCTCTATCTCGCCAGCGCCGGCGCGCATCCGGGCGGCGGCATTTCCGGCCTTCCCGGCTGGAACGCGGCCCGCCACATCCTTTCGGGAGAAAGGGCATGAACGCCATGACGAAATCCGCCGCGGACCTGCGCCGCGCCGCCCGCGACCATATCCGCGCCCCGCGCCTCGAAACGCCGTTCCACGCGCGGCTGACAGCGCTGAGCGAAGTGAACGACTGGTACGACTGGGCCGGCTACAAGGCGCCGCACTCGCTCTTCGACGGCGAGCTCGAATATTTCGCCATCCGCTCCACCGCCGCCCTCTTCGACATCTCGCCGATGGTGAAATACCGCATCACCGGCCCCGATGCCGAACGTTACCTCAACCGCCTGACGCTTCGCGACGTCAGGAAGCTCGCCGTCAACCGCGTGCACTACACCGCCTGGTGCGACGACCACGGCCACGTGCTGGACGACGGCACGCTCTTCCGCCTCGCCGACCAGGAATTCCGCCTCTGCTGCCAGGAGCGGCACCTGCCCTGGCTGCTCGACAGCGCCTTCGGCTTTTGCGTCGACATAAGCGAGGAGACGGAGGAGATCGCCGGCCTCGCCCTTCAGGGCCCGACCAGCTACGCCGTGCTGCGCGACGCCGGCTTTGCCGGCGTGGAGAGAGTGAAACCCTTCGACATCGCCGCGTTCCCGCACGAGGACGCCGCGGTCACGATCTCGCGCACCGGCTTCACCGGCGATCTCGGCTACGAGCTGTTCGTGCCACGCGCGAAGGCCCTTTCCCTCTGGGACCGTCTGTGGGCCGCCGGCCAGCCGCACGCCATCCGCGCCATCGGCTACGGCGCGCTCAACCAGACGCGCATCGAGGCCGGCTTCATCGTCGCCAATGCGGATTTCGTGACCGCCGAGGCGGCGCTGCGCGCCGACCGGGTGCGCATGCCCGACGAGATCGGCCTCGACTGGCTGGTCGACCCCGACAAGCCGAACTTCAACGGGCGCCGGGCGATCCTTGACGCGCGGCGGAATCAAACTCTGAAGCACATCCTCGTCGGCCTTGAAATCGAAGGGAATATCCCCGCCGAGCACGCCATCGTCTATCATCGGAAAAAGCACGAGGCGGGCCTCGTCACCGCCGCGATCTGGTCGCCCACGGCCAAGCGCAACATCGCCATCGCCAGCCTCGAACGGCCGTACGGATCGAAATTCACCGACGATCTCTGGGTGGAGATCTACGCGTTGCGCGAGCTGCAATACCTGAAGATGATGAAGCGCGCGAAGATCGTGCCGCGCCCCTTCGTCAAGCTCGCGCGCCGCACGGCGACCCCGCCGGGCCTGCGATAGATGGACGAGGAAACCCGCCGCAACTGGGAGATCATCACAACGCCGCCCGGTCCCGAATGGTCCGGGCGCGCACGCTATGCGGCGGCGATGTATTTCTGCCAGCGCGGCGAGATGGCGCCGGAAGTGCTGGAAATCTACCGCATCTGCTCGCGGCTGGACGGTGAGGATCCCGTCTCGGTCCTCCGGCGCTCGCAGGTCGGCGCGGACTGGATCGAGCGCCTCAAGGCCTGTCGCTCAGCCTGACGGCGTGTGCGCGGCATAGGTGAGGAACAGCCGCCGCAACGCCTCCTTGCCCTCGCTCGCGATGTCGAACCGGCGGCCGAACAGCAGCCATTCCGAGCAAAGGCCCTTGATGACCCAGCGCAGAAGGGACGCGGCCGAGCGCGGCGTCCAGCAGGCGCAGAGCCGGCCCTGCCTCTGCGCCTTGGCGAAGGCCGCCTCCAGCGCCTGCATATGCTCGTCGTCGATATCGTTCTGGCGCTCGGAGATGCGGGCGAACTCGCCGGTGACGTCGCAGCGCAGGAGGATCGACAGGATGCGCTGGCGGTGCTCGTCCTCGGCCAGCAGCTCGATCCACTGCTTGCCGACCCGCTCCAGGACGGCGAGCACGTCGACATTCTCCGCCTCCAGTTCGCGGGCGATCAGGTCTTCCTGCGGCAGGGGGAGCGAATCGTAGAGTTCCAGCACGAGGTCCGCCCGGTTGGCGAAGTGCCAGTAGATGGCGCCGCGGGTCACCCCCGCGGCGCGCGCCACATCCTCCATGGAGGCATGGGAGACGCCCTTTTCGTAGAAGACCCGTTCCGCCGCCAGCAGGATCTGCTGGCGGGTTTCCTCGGCCTCTGCCTTGGTCCGGCGCATGGCGGCCTACTCCGCCGGGCTTGCGGCCGGAGCCGGCTCCTCCTTCTTCTTCCCGTAGCCGAACAGCTTCATCACGAAGACGAAGAAGACGGGCACGAAGAAGACGGCGAGCACGGTGGCGGTGATCATGCCGCCCATGACGCCGGTGCCGATGGCGCGCTGGCTGCCCGAGCTCGCGCCCGTGGCGATCGCGAGCGGCAGCACGCCGAGCGTGAAGGCGAGCGAGGTCATCAGGATCGGGCGGAACCGCAGGTGGCAGGCCTCGATGGTCGCCTCGATCAGCGACCGGCCGTCGGCCATCAGCTCCTTGGCGAACTCGATGATCAGGATCGCGTTCTTCGCCGAAAGGCCGATGATCGCGATGAGGCCCACCTTGAAGTACACGTCGTTCGACATGTCGCGCAGCGTCACCGCGATGACCGCGCCGATCACGCCGAGCGGCACGACGAGGATGACCGCGAACGGGATCGACCAGCTTTCATAGAGCGCCGCAAGGCACAGGAACACCAGGAGGCACGACAGCGCGATGAGGATCGGCGCCTGCGAGCCGGACTGGATTTCCTGCAGCGACTGGCCCGTCCACTCGTAGCCGAAGCCCGGCGGAAGCTGGCCTGCGAGCCGCTCCATCTCGGTGATCGCATCGCCCGTGGAGAAGCCCGGCTTGGTGTCGCCGCTGATGCGGATCGACGGATAGCCGTTGTAGCCCACGGTCTGCGTCGGCGCCTTGACCCACTCCGCGGTCGCAAAGGCCGAGATCGGCACCATGCCGCCCTTGGAGTTGCGGACGTTGAGGTTGAGGAGGTCCGCAACCTGCATGCGCTCGCTCTGGTCCGCCTGCACCGTCACGCGCTGCATGCGCCCGGAATTCGGGAAGTCGTTGACATAGGTCGAGCCGAGGTTGGTCGAGATCGTCGAGTTGATGTCGGCGAAGGTGACGCCGAAGGTGTTCGCCTTCTCGCGATCGATCACGATATTGACCTGGGCGGCGTCCGGCATGCCGTCGAAGCGCACGCCCTGCACGACATTGCTCTGGGCGGCAAGGCCGAGGAGCTGGTCGCGCGCGGCGGCAAGCGCCGGCGCGCCGAGACCGGCGCGATCCTGCAGACGGAACGAGAAGCCGCCCGTCGTGCCGAGGCCCTGGATCGGCGGCGGCGACAGCGCGAAGCTGATCGCATCCTTGATCTGGCTCATCGCCATCGTCGCCCGGCCGGCGATCGCCTGCGCCGCGTTGTCCGGCCCGCGCTCCGACCAGTCCTTCAGCGTCACGAAGGCAAGGCCGGCATTCTGGCCCGCGCCGAAGAACGAGAAGCCGTTGATGCCGACGATGGTGTCGACCGCCGGCTCCTGGCCGAAGATCTTCTCGGTCTGCGAGAGTACTTCGTCGGTACGGTGGCCGGTCGCTTCGGAAGGAAGCTGCATCATGACGATCACGAAGCCCTGGTCCTCGTCCGGCAGGAACGACGACGGCAGCTTCATGAACATGTAGCCGAGGCCCGCGAGGATCGCGAGATAGATGATCATGAAGCGTCCGGCGCGGCGCACCAGCCAGCCCACGGAGCCGCTGTAGCCGCGCGACGTCTTGTCGAAGCCGCGGTTGAACCAGCCGAAGAAGCCGCGCTTTTCGTGATGGTGTCCCTTGGGAACCTGCTTCAGGAAGCTGCCGGCCAGCGCCGGGGTCAGCGACAGGGCGAGGAAGGCCGAGAACAGGATCGACACGACCATCGTCAGCGAGAACTGCTGGTAGATGACGCCGACCGCGCCGGGGAAGAAGGCCATCGGGATGAACACCGAGGCGAGCACCAGCGTGATGCCGATGACGGCGCCGGTGATCTGCTTCATCGCCTTGCGGGTCGCGTCCTTCGGCGGCAGCCCCTCCTCCGACATGATGCGCTCGACATTCTCCACGACGATGATCGCATCGTCCACGAGAATGCCGATGGCGAGCACCATGGCGAACATGGTCAGGACGTTGATCGAGAATCCCATGGCATACATCACGGCGCAGGTGCCGAGCAGCGCGACGGGCACGACGAGCGTCGGGATGATCGTGTAGCGGATGTTCTGCAGGAACAGGAACATCACGAGGAACACGAGGCCGACGGCTTCGAGCAGCGTGTGCAGGACCTTCTCGATCGACACCTTCACGAAGGGCGAGGTGTCGTAGGGGATCGAATATTCGAGGCCCGGCGGGAAGAACTGCGCCAGCTCGTCCATGCGCGCCTTGATGGCTTCCGACGTCGCCATGGCGTTGCCGGTCGGCGAGAGCTGTACGCCGATGGCGGCCGACGGCTGGCCGTTGAGGCGCGTGGAGAACGAATAGGTCTCCCCGCCCACCTCGATGCGCGCCACGTCGCGCAGGCGCACGGCCGAGCCGTCCGCATTGGCGCGCAGCACGATGGAGCCGAACTCCTCCGGCGTCGTGAGCTGGCCCTTGATGTTGACGGGAGCCGCGATCTGCTGGGTGATCGGGTTCGGCTGGGCGCCGATGCTGCCGGCGGCGATCTGCGCGTTCTGCACCTGCACGGCGGCGGTCACGTCCGAGGCCGTGAGGTTCAGGCCGAGCATCTTGGCCGGATCGAGCCAGATGCGCATGGAGCGCTGCGTCGCGAAGAGCTGCGCACGGCCGACGCCGGGCACGCGCTGGATTTCCGACAGGATGTTGCGGTTGAGATAGTCGCCGAGGCTTATGGCGTCCATCGAGCCGTCGGTGGAGGTGAGCGAGACGATCAGCAGGAAGCCGGAGCCGGCCTCCTCCACCTGCACGCCCTGGCGGCGGACCGAGTCGGGAAGACGCGGCTCCACGCGGCTGATGCGGTTCTGCACGTCGACCGAGGCCTGGCTCGGGTCCGTGCCCGGCGCGAAGGTGATGTTGATGTCGGCCGAACCGGCAGCGCTCGAGGTCGACTCGAAATAGAGCATGCCGTCGACGCCGTTCAGCTCGTCCTCGATGAGCTTGGTGACGCTCTGGTAGGTATCCTGCGAGGACGCGCCGGCATAGGAGGTCGAGACCGAGATCTGCGGCGGGGCGACGTCCGGATACTGCGCGATCGGCAGCAGGGGAATGGAGATGGCGCCGGCGATCATGATGAAGATCGCGACGACCCAGGCGAAGATCGGCCTGTCGATGAAGAAACTGGGCATCGTGCGGATCCTTACTTTGCCTGCTCGGTCTTGGCGGCATCGTCGCCGCCTTCGGCCTTGCCGTCATCGCCCGGCTTGGCGGCCTCGTCGCCACCCGCGGCCTTGCCAGCGTCACCGGCCGGGGCGGCGGCCTCGGCCTTGGCATCCGCGGCCCCTTCCTCGGCGGGCTTCTGGGCGGCGTTGGCAACGGCATTCGGGTCCCATTCCGACGGAACGACCTCGCCGCCGGGCTGGACCTTCTGGAAGCCCTCGACGATGATCTTCTCGCCGTCCTTCAGGCCGTCGGTGATGACCCAGCGCGTGCCGGCGGCGCGGCCGACGCGGACCGGACGGGTGCCGGCCTTGTTGTCGGCGGAGACCACATAGACGAGCGCGCTGCCCGAGGCGTCGCGCTGCACGGCCTGCTGCGGCACGAGCACGGCGCCCTTCTCGATGCCCTGCTCGATCTGCACGCGTACATACATGCCGGGCAGAAGGTCGCCGTCCGGGTTCGGGAATTCGCCGCGCAACGTCACCTGGCCGGTGGATTCGTCGACGGCGGCTTCCGAGAAGAGCAGCTTGCCCGGATGCGGATAGTCCGAGCCGTCGTCGAGAACGAGCTTGACGTCGGCCGAGTTGTTGTCGGCCATCAGGTCGCCGTCCTGCAGCGCCTTGCGCAGGCGGATGAGGTCGGTCGCCGACTGCGTGAAGTCGGCATAAACAGGGTCGAGCTGCTGGATCGTCGCAAGGTTTTCCGTGCCGTTGGCCGAAACCAGCGCGCCCTCGGTGATGAGGGCCCGGCCGATGCGGCCGCTGATCGGTGCCTTCACATCGGTATATTCGAGGTTGAGCCTGGCCGTCGCAAGGCCGGCGTCGGCGATCGCCACGTCGGCGTCGGCCTGCGCCAGCTTGGCGATGGCGTCGTCATAGGCCTGCGCGGAGGCGACGTTGGATTTCTTGAGCTGTTCCTGGCGGACGGTGTCGTTCTTCGCCTGGGCCTGCACGGCCTTGGCGCGGCGCAGCGTCGCCTCGGCGCTGTCGACCTGCACCTTGAAGGACGCGGGATCGATCCGGTAGAGAACGTCGCCTTCCTTGACCAGCGAGCCCTGCTCGAACACGCGCTCGACGACGATGCCGGAGGCGCGCGGGCGCACTTCCGCCGTGCGGGTCGCGGCGATGCGGCCCGGCAGGTCGTTGGTGATCGGCACGTCCTCGGCCTTCACGGTGATGGTGGCCACCTGCGGCGGCGGGAAGGAAAAGCCCTCCTGCGGCGCCTGCTCTTCCTTGCAGCCGGCAAGGATCAAGAGGGCACCAAAGGTCGCAATCGAAATCGGTCTCATGAAACGCATGGGTTCTTCCATAGGCGATGTCGGCAAAACGCCGGCAGGGGGCTGAAAACGTGAAGATGCGGTGATCGCAGGACCACCGCATCGCAACATACAAACAAGGCTGTATGTTAGTTTCTGTCTTTTGACAATCGAAGATAGCGGTCGGAAGACGCGCAATCCACCCCGATCACAAAATTGTGATGAGGGGCCTCAACGTATCGCTCGTCCGTTTTCATCGAAACGATGCGTCTGGTCCGCCGCCGGCGTCGCGAAGACGATGTCGCCCACGGCATAGTGGTGCTCGCCGAACAGGCGCACCGTGAGCAGACCCACCTTTTCCGATTCGAGATAGACGATGGTATCGGCGCCGAGATGCTCGACATGCACCACCTTGCCCTGCCATTCGCCGCTCTCGCGCGACAGCGAGACATGCTCCGGCCGCACGCCGATCGTCGTGGCATCGGTGACGCCGAGGCGACCCGCCTCGATGAAGTTCATGCTCGGCGAGCCGATGAAGCCGGCGACGAACAGGTTGGCCGGGCGGTTGTAGAGCTCCATCGGCGAGCCGACCTGCTGGATGACGCCCGCGTCCAGCACCACGATCTTGTCCGCCAGCGTCATCGCCTCGACCTGGTCGTGCGTGACGTAGATCATGGTGGCCTTCAGCTCGCGGTGCAGCCTTGCGATCTCCAGCCGCGTGTTGACGCGCAGCGCCGCGTCGAGGTTGGACAGCGGCTCGTCGAACAGGAAGAGCTTCGGCTCGCGCACGATGGCGCGGCCGATGGCGACGCGCTGGCGCTGCCCGCCGGAAAGCTCCGCGGGACGCCGGGCGAGATACTTCTCCAGCGAGAGCATGGCCGAGGCCTTGTCGACACGTCTGTCGATCTCCGCCTTCGGCGTGCCCGCCTGCTTGAGGCCGAGGCCCATATTGTCCTTGACCGAAAGGTGCGGATAAAGCGCGTAGGACTGGAACACCATGGCGATGCCGCGCTTTGCCGGCGGCACCGTCGCCACCTCCGCCCCGTCGATGGAGATCGAGCCCGACGTCGCGTCCTCCAGGCCGGCGATGATGCGCAGCAGCGTGGACTTGCCGCAGCCGGAGGGCCCGACGAAGATGACGAACTCGCCATCCTTCACGTCGAGGTCGATGCCCTTGATCACATCGACGTTGCCGAAGGACTTGCGTACCGATTTGAGTTGAAGAGAGCCCACCCGATATCCCCTTAAAGCTTGACCGGCTGGCCGGTCCTGACACTTTCGTCGGCCGCCAGGCAGATCCTGAGCGACTGCACCGCATCGTCCATGTGCCGTGAAAGATCGATGTTCTCGCGGATCGCTTTCAGCACGAAGGCCTGCTCGCGGTCGCACAGTTCCTGGTGGCCGGGCTCGCCCGCCATCTTCAGGTCCTCGTCCGGCGACAGGAATTTGCCGTCCGGCCCCGTCGCCGCGTTGTGAAGGCGGATGACCGCCGTCTTGGTATGCGTGTCGATGTCGTCCGACTTGGCGTTCGGGTCCATGACGATGGAGACCGAGCCGTTCGGCGACATGACGTCCTTCACGAAGAAGGCCGTTTCCGAGATCATCGGGCCCCAGGCCGCCTCGTACCAGCCGAGCGAACCGTCGTCGAACAGCACCTGGAGATGGCCGTAATTGTACATGTCTGGCGCGATCTCGTCGGAGAGGCGCAGGCCCATGCCGCGCACCTCGACGGGCCTGGCGTCGGTGATCTGGCACATCACGTCGACATAGTGCACGCCGCAATCGACGATGGGCGGCGTGGTCTGCAGCAGCGCCTTGTGGGTCGCCCAGGTCGGCCCGCTCGACTGCTGGTTCAGGTTCATGCGGAAGACATAGGGACCGCCGAGCTTGCGCGCCTCGTCGATGAGCCGCATCCACGAGGGATGATGGCGCAGGATATAGCCGACGATCAGCTTGCGGCCGTTGGCCCGCGCGCAGGCGACGACGCGCTCGGCATCGGCGACCGTGGTCGCCAGCGGCTTTTCCACGAAGACATGGGCGCCCGCTTCCATCGCCGCGATGGCGAATTCGGCATGGCTGTCCGAATAGGTGTTGATCGAGCAGAGCTCCGGCTTCAACGCCTTCAGCGCCTCCGGGAAGGACGGCAGGATCTCGTAGCCTTCGAGGCCTTGCGGAACGGCGACCTTCGAGCGGTTGACGAGGCCGACGATCGTAAAGCCCGGATTCTCGTGATAGGCGAGCGCATGGCTCCTGCCCATGTTGCCGAGACCGGCGGACAGGACACGGATGGGGGTCGTGGCAGAGTTCACTTTACAGCTCCCGAGGTGATGCCGCGGATCAGTTGCCGCGAGAAGACGAGGTAGAGGACGAGGACGGGGAAGATCGCCAGCGACAGCGCCGCGAGCACCGCGTTCCAGTTGGTGACGAACTGGCCGATGAAGATCTGCGAGCCCAGCGTCACCGTCTTGGTCGCCTCGCTCGGCGCCAGAATCAGCGGGAACCACAGGTCGTTCCAGATCGGGATCATCGTGAAGACGGCGACCGTGGCCATGGCCGGCCGCACCAGCGGCAGCACGAGGCGGAAGAAGATCGCGTATTCGGAGAGCCCGTCGATGCGGCCGGCATTCTTGAGGTCGTCGGAGACGGTGCGCATGAATTCCGACAGGATGAAGACGGCAAGCGGGATGCCTTGCGCCGTATAAACCAGGATCAGCGCCGTCAGCGTGTTGACGAGGCCCGTCGCCACCATGCCCTGCAGGATCGCGACCGTGCCGAGGCGGATCGGGATCATGATGCCGATGGCAAGATAGAGGCCCATCATCGTGTTGCCGCGGAAGCGGTATTCCGAAAGGGCGAAGGCGGCCATGGCGCCGAACAGCAGCACCAGCGCGATGGCGGCCACCGTGACGATGAAGCTGTTCTGGAAGTAGGTGGCGAAATCCCCCTGCCCCAGCACCGTGGTGTAGCCGACGAGGTCGAAGGTCGTGGCGGTCGGAAGCTGCATCGGGTTGCGGAAGATCGCGTTGCGATCCTTCATCGAATTGATGATCGTCAGGAACACCGGGAAGACCGACACCAGCGTATAGGCGATCAGCGCGAGGTGGACGAGGGACGAGCGGGTGAGCGAGGCGCGTGCCTTGTTGGACATGTCGGGGCCTCCGGTCAGAACTGGTAGCGGCGCATGCGCCGCTGGATCACGAAGAGATACAGCGACACGCCGGCAAGGATGATGAGGAACATGACCGTCGCGATGGTCGCGCCCATCGAGCGGTCGCCGAGCTGGAGCTGGAAGCCGAAGAAGGTGCGGTAGAGCAGCGTGCCGAGGATATCCGTCGACCCGTCCGGCCCGGCGAGCGCGCCCTGCACGGTGTAGACCAGGTCGAAGGCATTGAAGTTGCCGACGAAGGTGAGGATCGAGATGATGCCGATGGCCGGCAGGATCAGCGGCAGCTTGATCTTCCAGAACTGGCTCCAGCCCGTCACGCCGTCGCATTCGGCCGCCTCGATCACCTCGTCCGGGATGTTCAGCAGCGCCGCGTAGATCAGCATCATGGGGATGCCGACATATTGCCAGACGGAGATCAGCGATACCGCGACGAGCGCCGAGTTCGGCCGGCCGAGCCAGGGCGCGAACAGCGACTTCAGGCCGACGAGATCCATCAGGTAGGGAGAGACGCCCCAGATCGGCGAAAGGATCAGCTTCCAGATGAAGCCGACGATCACGAAGGAAAGCAGCGTCGGCAGGAAGATCGCCGTGCGGTAGAAGGCGGCGAAACGCAACTTCGGCAGCGACAGCATGGCGGCGAGCGCCACGCCGATCGGGTTCTGCACCAGCATGTGGATGATGAAGAAGACGACGTTGTTCTTCAGCGCGTTCCAGAAGCTCGCCGCCCAGCGCTCATCGCCGAACAACACCTTGAAATTGCCGAGGCCCACGAAGGTCGACTGGCCGTCGACGGTATTGAACAGCGACAGGCGCAGCGTCTCGATGAGCGGCAGGATCATGACCGCCGAATAGACGATGAAGGCCGGCAGCAGGAAGATGCCGATATGCCAGCGCACGGGGCGCCGGATCGGTACTGCCGCATCATGGGAAGAAGGTATGTCGCTCATGGCCCGGCCTGCCCCTCCGTTTGTTTTCGTTCGAATCCGCATGCGCGGAGGCCTGCGCGGCGCCCCGGCCGCACATGACGCGTTCCAGCATACACAATAGTGACGGGGTCGCTCCCCGATTTCGCGCTTCGGCAACCGATGTCTCCACCCGTTTCGGGGGAGATCGCCGGGACCGCGGCATCGCCGCCCCGTCCCGCATCCGGCCTGCCGGCCACCCTCCCCCCCGCAAGCGGGGAGAAGGAACATGCGGCGCTCCGCCGGTACCCTCTGCCGGCGTGCCGGCAGAGGGTTGGACGAAGGCAACTGTCGGCGCTTACTTGGCCGGCTTGTACCAGCTGTCGAGGCCCTTCTGGAGCTTTTCGGCGGCCACTTCCGGCGTGTCGGTGCCGTTGATGACGTTGGCCGATTCCGTCCAGGTCTCGTTTTCGAGGTTCGGCGTGCCGCGCGACAGGATCTGGTAGGTCGAGCGGATCGTCGGCTGGCACTTCTCGCGCCAGGAGACGAATTCCTGCGCCAGCGGGTCGTTCATCTTCACCGCCGTCGAGTTCAGGCTGAAGAAGCCCGGCAGCGAGTTGGCGTAGATGTCGGCGAATTCCGGCGAGGCGACGAAGGACAGGAACGTCCTGGCGGCGTCCGCATTCGGGCTCTTGGCGTTGAGGCCGACGCCGATGTCGTTGTGGTCGGAGATGTAGCAGGTGTCGCCGGCATTCTTCACCGGCGGCGGGAACGCGCCCATCTTGAACTGCGCCTGCGTGTTGAACAGGCCGATTTCCCACGAGCCGGCCGGATAGATGGCAGCGCGGCCGAGCGTGAAGAGGTTCTGGCTGTCCGGATAGGTCTGCGCCTCGAAGCCGTCGCCGAGATAGTCCTTCCACTTGGCAAGGACGCGGTAGGGCTCGACCCAGCCTTCGTCCGTCAGCTTCTGCGTGCCGGCGATCAGTGCCTTGCGGCCTTCCTCGCCCTTCCAGTAGGTCGGGCCGATGTTCTGGTAGCCCATGGTCGCGGCTTCCCAGAGGTCCTTCGTGCCCATGGCCATCGGGATGTAGTTGCCGTCGGCCTTGATCTTGTCGAGCGCGGCGAAGAATTCGGCTTCGGTCGTCGGAACGGTGATGCCGAGCTGCTCGAAGGCGTCCTTGTTGTAGATGAAGCCGTGGATGACCGAGGCCATCGGCACGCAGAAGGTCTTGGAGCCGTCGTCGGTCGTCCAGGCGGACTTGGCGACGTCGGAGAAGTTCTCCATGCCCGGCAGGTCGTTGAGGGCGGCCAGGTGACCCTTGTTGAAGAGTTCGAGCGAGGCGTCGAACGGACGGCAGGTGATGAGGTCGCCCGCCGAGCCGGCGTCCAGCTTGGCGTTGAGCGCGGCGTTGTACTCGGTCGGCGCGGTCGGCGCGAAGACGACCTTGATGCCCGGGTTCTTCGCTTCGAAGGCCGGGATGATCTTTTCCTGCCAGATGGCGAGGTCGTCGTTGCGCCAGCTTTCGATCGTCAGCGTGACGTCCGCCGCCTGGGCGATCCCGGCCGTGCCGAGGATGCTCGTGGCCAGAAGCAGACCTTTGATTGCGGTGCGTGTCATTGCATTCTCCCCTTTTATGCGCCGCAGCGCGTTTTGAGACCTGATTATCCGAGAGCGTTGAGGGCGCGGCGGAGGCTCTGCCCCGACCGGTCCAGCACCGCCCGCGCGGCACCGGCATCCTCCACCCCCGCAGCCAGAAGCACGGCCGCCTTGACCGAGCCTTCGGAGCGCGCAAGAAGGCGCTCCGCCTCGTCGAGACCGACACCCGAGATGTCGGAGACGATACGGCAGGCGCGCCCTTTCAATTTGATGTTGTCGGCCTTGAGATTGACCATGTGCCCGTCGTGCACATGGCCGAGATGGATGCCGACCAGTGTCGAGAACAGGTTGAAGGCGATCTTCTGCGCCGTCCCCGCGCCCATGCGCGTCGAGCCGGATATGACCTCCGGCGGCGTCTGCAGCAGGATGGAGACATCGGCGCCGTCGAAGAGCGGCGCGCCCGGATTGTTGGCCATCGCGACCACACGGGCACCCTTTTCCTTCGCATGGGCGGCCATCGCCAGCGCATAGGGCGTGCTGCCGCTCGCGGAAACGCAGATCACGCAATCCTTCGCATCGATGCCCGCGGAAACGGCATCGTTCACGGCGAGATCGCGGTCGTCTTCATAACCGCCGGCCAGGTCGACGAGGCTCGCGGCGCCGCCGGCGAGCAGGATGACGATGCGATCATGCGCGATGCCGTAGGTGCCGGGAAGCTCGAGCGCATCGGCCATGGCCATCAGGCCGGAACTGCCGGCGCCCGCATAGACGAGGCGACCGCCGGCAAGAAGCGCATCGGCGGCAAGGCGGCCGGCGGCGGCGATGTCGCCAAGCGCGGCATCCACCACGGCGGCGGCAGCCTTCTGGCCGTCCGCAAGCACTTTCAGCGCATCGACGGGCCGACGTTCGTCCAGCCCGCTCGCCTGATCATGCCTGCCCTCGGTCCTGCCTGCGGCCATATCGTTTCTCCTCTGGCCGAAATTAATGCCAAAAAAATACCAATTGTCTACAGGAAATTAATTTTTGAGACCACTTTTCTGCCGCCAAATATTTTTATTATTTAAAATCAAATTCTTGAGTGAAAGCTCATTTTCGATACCACCATACCCCTTGGTTAATGGTATTTTTTTGGTATCGTTGTGTTCGGAGGTGCCCATGACGGATTTCATTCTCGGTATCGACGGCGGGGGAACGAGCTGCCGCGCGGCGGTGGCGCGGCCGGACGGCATCATCCTCGGCCGCGGCAAGAGCGGGGCCGCCAATATCCTGACCGACCCCAACAATGCGATCATCTCCATCACGGAAGCGGCGAAGGCCGCCTATCGCGACGCCGGGCTCGACGAAGCCGGCGTCAGCGGCGCCTCGGCCTTTCTCGGCCTTGCCGGCACCAATGTCGGCGACCTTACCCGCTACGTGCACGACCGCCTGCCCTTCCGCCACACGGACATCGACAGCGACGGCCTGATCGCCCTGCAGGGCGCGATCGGCGACGGCGACGGCGCGGTGGCGATCCTCGGCACTGGCTCCATCTACATGGCGCGCAAGGATCATACGGTTCGTTACATCGGCGGCTGGGGCTTCACCGTCGGCGATCTAGGCGGCGGCGCGCGGCTCGGCCACGCACTTCTTCAGGAGGCGCTGCTCGCCCATGACGGCGTGCATCCGCGCTCGGGCGTCACGGATGCCATCCTGGAGGAATTCAAGGGCGACCCGCGCGGCATCGTCGAATTCGCGCGCCTCTCCAAGCCCGGCGACTTCGGCCGCTTCGCCCCCGTCCTCTTCGACCACGCCCGCCGGGGCGACACCCAGGCGATCGCCATCGTGAAGGCCGGCGCGGCGACGGTGAACGAATCCCTCGATGCCATCATGGCGCTTGCCGGCGAACAGCGCCTCTGCCTGCTCGGCGGCCTTGCGCCGATCTATCCGGAATGGCTCTCCGAACGGCACCGCGCGATCCTCGTCGAGGCCGAGGCGGATGCGCTGACCGGCGCCGTGGCGCTCGCCGCCAAGGGCCACCGGCAAGGAACGGGAGCGGCCGCATGAGCACGCCCCTTTCCGCCATCCTGACGCCGGAAAGCCTGCAATCGGGCGTGCCCGGCCCGCTCTACCTGAAGCTCCGCCAGACGCTGGAGGACGCCATCACCTCCGGCAAGCTCAATTACGGCGACGCCCTGCCGGCGGAACGCGACCTCGCCGACCACGCCAATGTCAGCCGCGTCACCGTGCGCAAGGCCGTCGACGATCTCGTCAAGGACGGCCTTCTGGTCCGCCGCCACGGCTCCGGCACCTTCGTCGCAAAGCCTGTCTCCAAGGTGCAGCAGTCGCTCTCGCGCCTCACCTCCTTCACCGAGGACATGGCTCGGCGCGGCCTGACGACGCGCGCCGAGTGGATCGACCGCGGCCTGTTCCACCCCTCGCCCGACGAGATGATGATGCTCGGCCTGCCCGCCGACGCGCTCGTCGCCCGCCTCGGGCGCCTGCGCGTTGCCGACGACATGCCGCTCGCCATCGAGCGCGCCTGCATCTCCGCCGAGTTCCTGCCCGACCCCATGCAGGTGCAGGGCTCGCTCTATGCCGCGCTGGAAAAGCGCGGTTGCCGGCCGGTGCGCGCCGTGCAGCGCATCTCCGCCTACAACATGAAGGACCCGGACGCCTCGATGCTCGGCGTGCCGCCCGGCTCCGCGGGCCTTTCCATCGAGCGCGTCTCCTACCTGCGCACCGGCCGGGTGGTGGAGTTCACCCGCTCCATCTACCGCGGCGACGCCTACGACTTCGTCGCCGAACTGACGCTGTCCGAGACGTGAGCGTCCAATCGCAAAGGCAATTCCATGCAGACCAACATGCGAAGAGAGATCAATGAAATCCCCGAAGCGGCGGCCCGCCTGCTCGCCGGCTCCGCCGATGCCATCGAGGCGGCCGGCAAGGCGTTGCGCGAGCGCGACCCGCAGTTCTTCGTCACGGTCGCCCGCGGCTCCTCCGACCATGCCGCCCTCTTCCTGAAATATGCGATCGAGCTCACCGCCGGCCGCCCGGTCGCCTCGCTCGGCCCGTCGCTCGCCTCGATCTACGGCGCGAAGCTGAAGCTCGGCGGCGGCGCGGCCATCGCCATCTCCCAGTCCGGCAAGAGCCCGGACATCGTCGCCATGGCCGAGGGCGCGACGAAGGGCGGCGCGATCTCCATCGCGCTCACCAACACGCTGCCCTCCCCGCTGGCCGACGCCTGCACCCATTCGCTCGATCTTTCGGCCGGCCCGGAAATCAGCGTCGCGGCGACGAAGTCCTATGTGAACTCCATCGTCGCCGGCCTTGCCGTGCTCGCCGAATGGACGGGTGATGCCGATCTCGGCCGCGCCGTGAAGAACCTGCCGGAACAGCTCGCCCAGGCCGTCGCGCTCGACTGGTCCGAGCTCGCCGGCGACCTCAAGGACGCGCAGTCGCTCTATGTCCTCGGCCGCGGCCCGGGCCTTGCCATCGCGAGCGAGGCGGCGCTGAAGTTCAAGGAAACCTCCGGCATGCATGCCGAGGCCTATTCCTCGGCGGAAGTGCTGCACGGCCCCGTCGCCCTCGTCGGCCCCTCCTTCCCGGTGATCGCCCTTGCCGCCCGCGATGCGGCCGAAGCCTCCGTCACCGGCATGGCCGACAGCCTCGCCGAGCGCGGCGCCTACGCGGGCGTCACCGCGGCCGGCGCCAAGAGCGCGCGAAAACTGCCCTTCATCGCCACCGGCCACCCGATCACCGACGCGCTGGCGCTGATCGTTCCCTTCTACGGCTTCGTCGAAGCCTGGTCGCGCGGGCGCGGTCTTGATCCCGACAAGCCGGTCAACCTCAAGAAAGTGACGGAAACCCGATGACAGCCCCCACCGCCATTACCGGAGCCCGGATCTTCGACGGCGATCTGTGGCATGACGGCAGCGCGCTCCTGATCGAGGATGGCAAGGTCGCCGCCATCGCCGCGCTGCGCGACGTGCCGGCCGGGGCCCGGATCGTGCCGATGGACGGGCTTTCGCTCGTGCCCGGCTTCATCGATATCCAGGTCAATGGCGGCGGCGGCGTGCTGCTCAACGAGCAGCCCGATGTCGAGGGCATCCGCACCATCTGCGCGGCACACGCCCGCTTCGGCACCACCGCGCTGCTGCCGACGCTCATCACCGACAGCCGCGAGGTGACGGCGACCACCATCGCCGCCGGCCTTGCGGCGTGCGAGGCCCGCGTGCCCGGCTTCCTCGGCCTCCATCTGGAAGGCCCGCACCTTTCCGTCGCCCGCAAGGGCGCCCATGACCCCGCCTTCATCCGGCCGATGGAACAGGCCGATCTCGACCGCATCGTCGCGGCCCGCCGGGGCCTCGACGTGCTGCTGACGACGCTGGCGCCGGAAAATGCCACCAACGACCAGATCGCCGCGCTCCACGCGGCCGGTGTCACCGTCAGCCTCGGCCATTCCGACAGCGGCTATGAGACCGCGGCGGCGGCCGTGGAAGCGGGCGCGCGCATGATGACCCATCTCTTCAACGCCATGAGCCAGCTCGGCAACCGCGAGCCCGGCATGGTCGGTGCGGCGCTCGATCTCGGCCATCTCAATGCCGGGCTGATCGCCGATGGCTACCACGTCCACCCCGTCTCCATCGGCGCGGCGCTCAGGGCAAAGCGCGGCCCCGGCCGCATCTTCCTCGTCACCGACGCCATGTCGCCCATCGGCACGGACATGACGAGCTTCTTCCTCAACGGCCGCGAGATCTTCCGCGAGGGCGGCCGCCTGACGCTCGCCGACGGCACGCTCGCCGGCGCCGACATCGATATGGCCTCCTGCGTGCGCTACATGCGCGACACCGTGGGCGTCGAGCTCGAGGAAGCCCTGCGCATGGCTTCGCTCTACCCGGCCGAGGCGATCGGCATGACCGGCCGCAAGGGCCGCCTGACCCATCGCCATGATGCCGATTTCGCCGTCATCGACGGCGGCGTGAACGTCGTCTCGACCTGGATCGGCGGCACGCCGGTCTTCACCGCCTGACGGCGGAGCCTTGCCGCTCTCCTTGCGGAGGGCGGCGGAATCGGCTCTACCCGAGCCCACAGGATGCGATTTGTCCGGGAGCGGCACATGCAATTGATCTTCGACGGCCACAACGATGTTCTCCTGCGCCTCTGGGAGCACGCACGGGGTGGAGCCGATCCCGTCGCCGAGTTCCTCGACGGCACCGACAAGGGCCATATCGACGCCCCGCGCGCGCTGAAGGGCGGCCTTGCCGGCGGCTTCTGCGCGATATTCATCCCGCCGGACGAGGACTATCCGGCCCGCGAGGTCGATGAGAAAGGCCACTACGACATCCCGATGGTCGGCCCGCTGGAACAGCCCGCGGCCCTCAACACCGCCCTCGAAATGGCCGCCATCGCCTTCCGGCTGGAGCGCGCCGGCGCGCTGTCGATCTGCCGGACCACGGCGGACATCCGCGCGGCGATGGACGCGCGCCGCTTCGCCGCGGTGCTGCATATCGAAGGCTGCGAGCCGATCGCCGAGAACCTCTCGACCATCGAAACGCTCTATGCCGCGGGCCTGCGCTCGCTCGGCCCGGTCTGGAGCCGGCACAACCGCTTCGGCCATGGCGTGCCCTTCGCCTTCCCCTCCTCGCCCGATACGGCCCCAGGCCTCACCGCGACCGGCGTGGAGCTGGTGAAGGAATGCGACCGCCTCGGCATCATGATCGACCTTGCCCACATCACGGAACAAGGCTTCTGGGACGTGGCGCGCGAAAGCACCCAGCCCCTCGTCGCCACCCATTCCAACGCCCACGCGCTCACCCCCATCTCGCGCAACCTCACCGATCGCCAGCTCGACGCGATCCGCGAGCGCAAGGGCATCGCCGGCCTCAACTATGCGACCACCATGCTGCGCGCCGACGGCATGGAGGATGCCGACACGCCGCTTTCCGACATGGTGCGCCATATCGACCACATGGTGGAGCGCATGGGCATCGACTGCGTGGCGCTCGGCTCGGACTTCGACGGCGCAACGGTTCCTGCCGCCATCGGCGATGCCGCCGGCAACCAGGCGCTGGTCGAGGCGCTGCGTGCGGCGGGCTACGGCGAGGACGATCTAGCAAAGCTCTGCCGCGAGAACTGGCTGCGGCTTCTGAAAACCGTCTGGCACGAAGCCTGACGAACAACACGGACCCACGACATGACCAAGCCCCTCATCGAACTCTGCGTCGAAGGCATCGACGGTTTCCTAGCAGCCCAGGAGGCCGGCGCCGACCGGGTGGAACTCTGCGCGAGCCTGATGGAGGGCGGCCTGACGCCGAGCCTCGCCACGATCCGCGCCGCCGTGAAGGCCGCTCGCATTCCCGTCCACGTCATCATCCGCCCGCGCGGCGGCGACTTCCTCTATTCGCAGGCGGAGTTCGAAACCATGGTGGAGGACATCAGGGCGTTGAGGGGCGAAGGCGTCTCCGGCGTCGTCATCGGCTGCCTCACGCCGGACGGCCGGATCGATCAAGAACGCACCCGCGCATTGGTCGAGGCCGCGCGGCCGATGTCGGTCACCTGCCACCGCGCCTTCGACATGACGGCGGATGCGGGCGAAGCCCTGGAGGCGCTGGTGCGCTGCGGTGTCGACCGCGTGCTGACCTCCGGCCAGCGCGACACCGCCGTCGAAGGCATCGCAATCCTGAAAAGCGCCGTCGAGCAGGCCGCCGGCCGTATCGTCATCATGGGCTGCGGGGTGCTCGATGCCGAAAACATCCGTGAAGTCCGCGACGCGGCCGGCCTTGCCGAGATGCATTTCGCCGCGCTCAGGACGGTGCAGAGCGGCATGGTGTTCCGCAACCCGCATGTCGGCATGGGCGGTACGGAGAAAGACCGCGAATACGAACTGACGCTGACGGACGGCGACGCGGTGCGAGCGACCATCGCCGCCGCAAAATCCTGACGCGGCCATCTTGCAAGCGGCAGGCGTTTGTCCCTACCTGTCAGGGGAACAAGGAGACCTGCCATGTACACGCCTTCCCCTTCCCGCCTGCGCACCGTCCTCGCCGCCGGCTTCCTAGCGCTTGCCGCCCTGCCCGCGGCCGCCGAGACGGTCGGCAAGGTCGGCGTCGACTGGATCGGCAACGACATCTATGTCGACGCGCTGACGGACCCCAAGGTCTCCGGCATCACCTGCCACGTCACCTATTTCGACCGCAGCGTCATCGACCGGCTGAAGAACGGCAACTGGTTCGAGGATCCCTCCAACAACGCCATCGCCTGCCGCCAGACCGGCCCGATCACCGTCGGCGATATCGATATGTCGCGTGGCGGCGAGGAGGTCTTCAAGGCGGGCCTGTCGCTGATCTGGAAATCGCT
Organism: Shinella sp. PSBB067; assembly: GCF_016839145.1. Classification (NCBI taxonomy): domain Bacteria; kingdom Pseudomonadati; phylum Pseudomonadota; class Alphaproteobacteria; order Hyphomicrobiales; family Rhizobiaceae; genus Shinella; species Shinella sp. PSBB067. The sequence continues at coordinate 1,881,773 of NZ_CP069303.1, forward strand.
GATCGTCACGCGTGTCTATGACAAGAAGAACGACACGCTGATCTATCTCGCCCATTCGCGCGAGGTGGTGAACGGCTCGGCGAAGATGTCGATCTCCACCGTGCCGCTCTACGGCGAGAACGTCACCTGGACGAAGGGCAAGCCATGAAAAAACGCCCCGGCAACGATTGTCCGGGGCGTCTCTTCAACCACATGGTGCTTACTTCACGTAAACGATCTTGCCGCCGTCGGCCGCCGTCTTGATTTCAACGACGTTCTGGAGCTGGACGTTCTTGGAGGCCAGGATTTCCGTCAGGGCCGGGTCGGACTGAAGCTCGGCCTGGGCCTGTTCGACAGCCGCCGGGTCGTTGACCTTGTGCGTCAGGCGGTCAAACTCGGCGCGCTGGTCCTGGTCGGCCTCAAGGGTCGAAATCTGGACGACGTTCACCTTGTCGGCGCTGATCGAGCTGGTGGCCATGGTGTCGGCGCCCATCGTTTCCTGCGCATAGGCGACGCCCGCAACCGGCGACACGGCGAGAAGCGAAGCAAGGGCGATCGTAACTGTCTTGTTCATAGTCATTCTCCATTGTTTCGTTTGGTAGAAGCATGGAGAAAACGGAAGGGGGGCCGTTTGGTTCCTCATGAATTCTCACAAGGACGTGCGGACCCGCCGGAAAGCCGAATGCACCCGCGGGAAACCGGCGGGTGCTCTGGCGGCAATGGCAGCTCTTTCGGCCTCAGGCGGCCTGGGCGAGTTCGTCGGCGATGACGGTGTCGAGGTTGAGGAAGCAGACCATCGACTTTTCCAGCGCCACGATGCCGCGGCAGAAGGCGCGCTGGGCTTCCGGAATGATTTCCGGCGCCGGCTGCAGCGCCTCGCTCTTGATGGTCATCATGTCCGAGACCTGCTCGACGAGGAGGCCGACCAGCTTGCCGGCGATGTCGGTGACGATGATGGCCGAGCGTTCGGACGGCTCCGTCATCTTCATGCCGAGGCGGCAGGCCATGTCGATGACCGGGATCACCGCACCGCGCAGGTTGATGAGGCCGAGCACGTAGGGCGGCGTGTGCGGCATCGGCGTCACCGGCGCCCAGCCGCGGATTTCGCGGATCGCCATGATGTCGATGCAGAATTCCTGCTCGCCGAGATGGAAGGAGACGATTTCGAGATAGGCGCCGGACTGCTTGATGGCGTTGGACATGGACAAGACCTCTTCCCCGCGGGGAGCGAACCGTTAGAGATGCGCGGCACGCCCATGGGCATGCGGCGGACATCATGTCCTGAAGCCTTCGAGGCCTGTTGCGCGTTACAGCAAGGTGGCAAAGAGAGATTAAGCAAAGCCTAAGGCGGCCCTGCCGGAACGCGCATTTCAGCCGCTTCCATCGAACCCGCCGCCCCGCAGGACCTCTTTGCGGGCAAGCCCGCGGCGGTTCCGGAGCCGGCCGCTTCATGTTATGCTGTGCCCATGCACAGAACCGCCCGCCGATACACCGTCCTTCCCGCCGCGCTGATCGCGCTGGGGCTCGGCGTCATGGCCGCCACCGCGGCCTTTGCCGGCTGGCTGGAGCACGGCACGGCGATCTTCCTCGCCCTTGCCGAATCCGGCATGTCCTGGTGTTTCTGATCACATTCCCGCGAGCCCACCGCCTTGCCCCCCGTTGCGGCAATTGGCGCGTTTGCGCGGCCCGGGGCGAAGGACTATGAGATCGGTATGCGGCTCTCGCCGACACAGCCTATCGAAGGACTGCCATGAAGACTCTTCGCCTCGTACTCTGGATCGCCGTCGCGCTCGTTGCCGGCCTGCTCGGCTGGCTGACGCTGGAAATGACCCGCACGAAGGAGCAGGTGGCCGGCGGTCCGTTCGGCGTCCCCTTCCAGCTCGTCGCGCAGGACGGCAAGCAAATCACCGAAAAGGCCTTCACCGGCAAGCCGACGGCCCTCTTCTTCGGCTTCACCCATTGCCCCGAGGTCTGCCCGACCACGCTGTTCGAGTTGAACGGCTGGCTCGACAAGGTCGACCCCGACGGGTCCAAGCTGCAGGCCTACTTCGTCACCGTCGATCCGGAGCGCGACACGCCCGAGATCATCGGCCAGTATGTCGGCAACGTCTCCAAGCGCATCACCGGCATTTCCGGCCCGCCGGACAAGGTGCTGGACATGGTCAAGGGCTATCGCGTCTACTATCGCAAGGTGCCGCTCGACGAAGCCGACCCGAATGGCGACTATACGATGGACCACACGGCCTCCGTGTTCCTGCTCGACGCCAACGGCCGTTTCACCGGCACGATCTCCTACGGCGAGAACCCCGATGTCGCCGAAAAGAAGCTCGCCAATCTGATCAAGGGATAAGCGCGCCCGCGGGCGTTCCACCTTTGCCCTCGGCTTTCGGACATGCTAGGCGGACCTGAAACAACAGGAACCCGACCCGTGAGCGAAATCCGCCTCTACATCACCACGACCGAGCGCAGGGCCGAGGCCGCCCTTTCGCTGATGACCGATGCCTTCGAGGAAGAAGGCTACGCCATCGCGACGATGGAGATCGACGAGAAGAACGACGTCTGGGAAGCCTCCGTCTACATGTTCCGGCCGGAAGAGCCGGAGATCCACGAACGCTTCGCCGCCCTCCTCGCGGCCGATTTCCCGGGTGTCGAGATCCAGCGCGAGGTGCTTCCCGACATCGACTGGATCGCCAGGTCGCTGGAGGGCCTCAAGCCCGTGCGCGCCGGGCGCTTCGTCGTGCACGGCTCGCATGACCGCGGCACGGCGCGCGCCGGCGAGATCGCCGTCGAGATCGACGCCGGCCAGGCCTTCGGCACCGGCCACCACGGCACGACGGCGGGCTGCCTGGAGGTCATCTTCGACGTGATGCGCAAGCGCAGGGTGAAACGCGCGCTCGACCTTGGAACGGGCAGCGGCGTGCTGGCCATCGCCGCGCGCAAGCTCGCTCCCATCCGCGTCCTGGCGACCGATATAGACCCCGTCGCCATCCGCGTCGCGCGCGAGAACGTGCGCCTCAACGGCATCGCCTCGGGCATCGCGCTGGAAACCGCGCCGGGCTTCCACTCCACCGCCTTCGGCCGCCACGGCCCGTTCGACCTGGTCATCGCCAACATTCTCGCCCGCCCGCTGATGCGCATGGCCCCGCAACTGGCGGCCCGGCTCGCCCCGAACGGCGACGTCATCCTTTCGGGCATCCTTGCCTCGCAGCGCTGGAAGGTGCTGGCCGCCTATAACGGCGCGGGCCTGCGCCATGTGAAGACCATCTGGCGCGAGGGCTGGGTGACGATCCATCTCGACAACCGCCGCTGAATGGCGGCGGCTCGCCTCGCCGCACCGGCATGCAGGCAAAAGAAAAGGCGGTGCCAGAGGCACCGCCTATGGACCGGCGAACCGGCCTGCCCGCGAGCTTGAGGAGGAGGAGTGCTCAAGCGGGCCTATATGTTCCGAGCGCCTTCCCGGAGGAGGGAGGAGGAGTGACCGGCAAGACGCCTGATCGGAACACCTAGCTATGTGCGATCCGAAGGACTGGAGGAACTTTCACTTCGTTTCGCTTGAAGCGCGTTTAAGTTCGCTTCGTTGGCGGTGCTTATAATCCATAGAAAAAATAGAGATAGTCCCTTTTGCGGCATGGGTGCCATGCGCCGGATGCATACGTCCGGGCCGCCCGCCTGCCTTGCCGACGCACAGGATGCGCGTTTCCCTCGCTGCCGGGATCGGCTAGATTGCCGGCACGATTCATCGCATTACCGGAAGCCCCTCATGTTCCAGAGTTTCGACGTCACCTCCACGCCCCAGTTCGGCCGCGAGCGCGCAGACGCGCTGCGCGCTTCCTTCGACGCGCTCGGCATCGACGGCTTCCTCGTGCCGCGCGCCGATGAATACCAGGGCGAATACGTGCCGGCCTCCGCCGAACGCCTGTCCTGGCTGACGGGCTTTACCGGCTCGGCCGGCGTTGCGCTCGTCGTGCGGGACAAGGCCGTCGTCTTCGTCGACGGACGCTATGTCACGCAGCTCGCAGAACAGGTGGACGGCGCGGTCTTCACCGGTGGCGACCTCGTCGGCGAGCCGCCGCATCTGTGGCTGCAGAACCACGCGCCCAAGGGCTTCCGCCTCGGCATCGACACCTGGCTGCACACCGGCGCGGAGGTGCGCCGGCTGGAAAAGGCGCTGGCGGGCCTCGGCGGCGCGCTCGTCTTCCTCAAGCACAATCCGCTCGACCGCATCTGGACCGGCCGCCCGAGCGAGCCGCTCGGCCGCGTGACCATCCAGGCCATCGACCATGCCGGCGAACTCGCCAGGGACAAGCTCGTGACGATGGCCGAGGCGACGGCGAAGGCCGGCGCGGACGTGCTCGCCGTCACCGATCCCTCCTCCATTGCCTGGATCTTCAACATCCGCGGCAGCGACGTGCCGCACACGCCCCATCCGCTCGCCCGCGCCATCATCCCGGCGGCCGGCCGACCTCAGATCTTCCTCGACAAGCGCAAGACCGGCATCGAGCAGGAAGCTTATCTCACGCAGCTTGCCGACATCGTGCCGCCCTCGCAGTTCGACGAGCGCGTCGCGGCGCTGGCGGCGCAGGGCAAGCGTATCCTCATCGATCCCGACCACGCCCCCTTCGCGCTGGCGCAGATCGTCCGCGGCAAGGGCGGCACGCTCGTCGAGGCCGCCGATCCGGCCCGCCTGCCCCGCGCCTGCAAGAACGAGGTCGAGCTGAACGGCTCCGCCCGCGCACACCTCCAGGACGGCGCGGCCATGGTCGAGTTCCTCGCCTGGCTGGACAGCACGACGCCGGGGACCACGACCGAGATCGCCGTCACAAGGAAGCTGGAAGAAGTGCGCCGCAATGTCGGCGAACGCCAGCAGAACCCGCTGAAGGACATCTCCTTCGACACCATCTCGGGTGCCGGCGTCCATGCCGCCATCATGCACTACCGCGTGACCACGGCGAGCGACGCGACGCTCGAACCGGGTACGCTCTTCCTCATCGATTCCGGCGCGCAATATATCAACGGCACGACGGACATCACCCGCACGGTCGCCATCGGCGCGGTGCCGGAGGAGCAGAAGCGCTTCTTCACGCTGGTCCTCAAGGGCATGATCGCCATCAGCACCGCCCGCTTCCCCAAGGGCACGCGGGGCTGCGACCTCGATCCCCTCGCCCGCATCGCCCTGTGGAAGGCCGGCGCCGATTTCGCGCACGGCACCGGCCACGGCGTCGGCTCGTATCTCTCCGTGCATGAGGGCCCGCAGCGCATCTCGCGGCTTTCGACGCAGGAACTGCTGCCGGGCATGATCCTCTCGAACGAGCCGGGCTACTACCGCCCCGGCAGCTTCGGCATCCGCATCGAGAACCTCATCCACACCCTGCCGGCCGCGCCCGTCGAGGGCGGCGATATCGACATGCTCGGTTTCGAGACGCTGACCTTCTGCCCCATCGACCGCCGCCTCGTCGTGCCGGCCCTGATGACCGACGAGGAACTCGCCTGGCTCGACGCATACCATGCCGAAACGCGCGAAAAGATCGCGCCGCTCCTTTCGGACGACGCGGCGCGGGCATGGCTGGAAAAGGCGACGGCCCCGATCAGCCGATGAGGTGACGCAGGATCATCACGACGATCCAGCCCACGCCCAGCATCGGCAGCAGCGAGATGCGCAGGCCGGCAAGCAACGCGACCGCCATGGTAAGGGTGACGTCGAGGCCGCCGGTCACGGCGGCCGGCGCCACCAGCGTCGTCAGGACCGCGGCCGGAACGGCGTTCAGCGCCGCTTCGGCCCGCGGCGGAATGCGCTTCATGCGCGTGATGAAGACATAGCCGCCGATGCGCGTGAGATAGGTGGCGATCGCCCCCGCCGCGATGATCAGCAGCGTCTGGGTGTGGAACATCGTGTCCATGCTCAGGCCTCCCCTTCGATGGCATCGCCGATGGGCGCCGCGCTTTCCTCGCCGTCGATCGGCATGAGGGCGGCCACCGCGATGCCGGCCAGCGCGCCAAGGCTGACATGCCAGGGCGAGCCGACGAAATGCAGCGCCAGGATCGAGCCGACGGAGGATGCCAGCACCACCGGCAGCCAGTTCGCCCGGCTGCGGAAGCCGAGCACCAGCCCCATGAAATAGATCGGCAGCAGCACGTCGATGCCGATGGCCTTGGGGTCGCCGATGAGGTTGCCGAGGAAGCCGCCGAGCAGCGTCAGGAAGAGCCAGGGAATATAGACGCTGAGTCCGAGCACCAGGAACCAGACATAGCTGACGCGGATGCCGGCATCGGCCCGCCGCTCCGTCTCGGCGAATTGCGGATCGACCAGGAGGAAGAGCCCGGTGGCCTTCTGCCAGAAGGTGAAGTGCCGGATATGCGCGGCAATCGCCGCCGAATAGAGCACGTGGCGGAAGTTCACCGCGAAGATCGACAGCACCACCAGCCACGGCGCGACATGGTGATTGAACAGCTCGACGCCGACGAGCTGGCTCGCGCCGGCATAGAGCGTCGCGCTCATCAGCGCGGCTTCGGCGATGCTGAGGCCGTTGTCGACGGCGACGGCGCCGAACAGCACGCCGAACGGCGCGGCGGCAAGCGCGATGGCCAGCCCGCGCCGGGCGGCGTCGCGGATTTCTTCTTTCATGGCGGGCGTCATGGGTTCTGCTCTCTTGCGTTGGCTGAAGCCATAGAGCAGGCGCGGCCCACCGGCAAACCAATATGGCTGATGGACCGTTCAGCGGGATTGATCGATCAGCACCTTGGGGCGACCGGCGCTGATGGATTGGGGCGATGCACGCCCTTCCTTCGTCCTCCTCGGGCTTTTCCCGAGGCTTCCCCCACCTATCCCGCGGTAGATCCTCGGGTCGAGCCCGAGGATGACGACAGGAGAGAGGAACGGCAGCTAAAAGCAACGCCACCTATGCGGCGCCTCGGTGGGAAAGCCTCGCCTCCCCATCGTCACCCTCGGCCTTGAGCCGAGGGTCCATTGCGGCATATTCCACCCCGTGACGGTGAAGGCCTGCCGTGGGGCAAGCCCGATTACGACGACCGGGAGGCCGACGCCGCCGTCCAGCTCAGCTCTTCTTGAGCTGGAACGTATGCTCCGGCCCCGGGAAGCTGCGAGCCTTCACCTCTTCGGCATAGGTGGCGAAGGCTTCGCTCATGACGGGCGCGAGATTGGCGAAATGCTTGACAAAGCGCGGCTTGAAGTCGGTGAAGATGCCGAGCACGTCATCGACGACGAGCACCTGGCCGTCGCAGGCCGGCGATGCGCCGATGCCGATGGTCGGCGCCTTGATCTCGCCGGTCACCTCGCGCGCCACAGGCTCGACCGTCCCCTCCACCACGATGGCGAAGGCGCCGGCATCGTCGATGGCCGCGGCGTCCTTGCGGATCTTGTCAACTTCCTTGTCGTTGCGGCCGAGCGTGCGGTAGCCCCCGGTCGTGTTGATGAGCTGCGGCATCAGCCCGACATGGCCGAGCACCGGAATGCCGCGCTGCGTAAGGAAATGCACCGTCTCGGCCATCTCCGCGCCGCCTTCGAGCTTGATGGCCGAACAGCCGGTTTCCTTGAGCACGCGGGCGGCCGTGGCGAAGGCCTGCTCCTTGGACTGCTGGTAGGAGCCGAACGGCAGGTCGACCACGACGCAGGCATTGGACGAGCCGCGCATGACGGCCTGTCCATGGGCGATCATCATCTCGATGGTCACGCCGACGGTCGAATCGAGGCCGTAGAGCACCATGCCGAGGCTGTCGCCGACCAGCATGAAATCGACATGCGGGTCCATCAGCTTGGCGACCGGCGTCGTATAGGCGGTAAGGCTGACGATCGGACGCTGGCCCTTCAAGGCCTTGATGTCGGCGGGCGCCAGCCGGCGCTTGGCGGTGTGTACGCTCATGTCACGCTACCTTTTTCGCATTTTTCGGGTCGATGACCCTGTTGTCGAGGAGTTTCGTGCTCCCAAAGCGCACGAAAAGCAACAAAAGAACCGGCCTGTCGCCGACGCTGGCGATCTCGGCCAGCGTGTCGGGATCGCGCACGGCGACCACCTCGGGATGGGCCAGCGGCGCGGTGCGGAGGAAGGCGGTAACGCCCTCCTCCAGCGTCCTGGCATCCGTTTCGCCCGCCGCGATCAGCCGCTCCGCCTCTTCCAGCGCCCGCGGCACGATGGCGGCGGCGGCGCGCTCCTCGGCGGAGAGATAGACATTGCGCGAGGAGCAGGCGAGCCCGTCCGCTTCGCGCACAGTCGGCACGCCGATCACCTCCAGGGGCTGCGCGAGATCGGCAACCATGCGGCGGATGATGGCGAGCTGCTGGTAATCCTTCTCGCCGAAATAGGCGCGATCGGGACCGGAGATGTTGAAGAGCTTGGTGACGACGGTCGCGACGCCGGCAAAATGGCCCGGACGGACGGAGCCTTCCAGCTCCGCGCCGAGCGTCGGCACGTCGACCACCGTTTCCATCGGCCGCGGATACATGTCGGAGACGCCGGGCGCGAAGAGATAGTGCACGCCCGCCGCCGCCAGCATCGCCTGGTCGCGGGCAAGGTCGCGCGGATAGCGCGCGAGGTCCTCGTTCGCGCCGAACTGCAGCGGATTGACGAAAATGGTGGCGACGACGATGTCGTTGTCGGCGAGCGCCCGGCGGGCAAGCTCCATATGGCCGACATGAAGATAGCCCATGGTGGGAACGAGACCGATCGTCCGGCCGTCCAGGCGATGCGGCGCAAGAGCCGCGCGCAAATCCGCGATGGTGGTGAAGGTCTGCATCGGCGGTTCCTCCTTGCTCTCGCCCTCTCCCGCGGGCGATCCCGTCCGCACGCCTTCTCGGAGCGTTTCGGGGGCGCCGTTTTCTATCTTGTGCAGCGCAAAAAGACAATCGGGAAAGACTTTCGCAGCCGATCGCCCGGCCTGCCGGGCAGCTTTGCGTTTTGCGCACTGTACATTTGCCGCAATGCCCAGTAGAGAGCGCGCTGACACGCCCGTTACGCACGGGCTTGAGAGTGCGGCGCCAGATCGCCGCGGAACCCGAATTCCGAAAGACCCCATATGACGAGTTTTGAAGGCCTCGCTCCGGCGATGGCAAAGGCGTTGGAAAAACGCGGCTACACCACCTTGACGCCGGTGCAGGTCGCCGTCTCCGATCCGAAGATCGGCGATGCCGACGCGCTGGTCTCCGCGCAGACCGGCTCCGGCAAGACCGTCGCCTTCGGCCTCGCCCTCGCCCCGACTTTGCTTGGAGAAGAGGACCGCTTCGGCCGCGCGGCAAGCCCGCTCGCCCTCGTCATCGCCCCGACGCGCGAACTTGCCATGCAGGTCAAGCGCGAGCTGGAGTGGCTCTACGAGATGACCGGCGCCGTCATCGGCTCCTGCGTCGGCGGCATGGACGTGCGCACCGAGCGGCGCGCGCTGGAGCGCGGCGCGCATATCATCGTCGGCACGCCGGGCCGCCTGCGCGACCACATCACCCGGGGCAACCTCGATCTTTCCGACATCCGCGCCGTCGTGCTCGACGAGGCCGACGAGATGCTCGACCTCGGCTTCCGCGAGGACCTGGAGTTCATCCTGGAAGCCGCGCCGGAGGACCGCCGCACGCTGATGTTCTCGGCGACCGTGCCGAAGGAGATCGCCGCGCTTGCGAAGAACTACCAGCGCAATGCGATGCGCATATCGACCGCCGCCGAGAAGGAACAGCACGTCGACATCGACTATCGTGCCCTGCTCACCGCCCCGGCCGACCGCGAAAACGCCATCATCAACACGCTGCGCTACTACGATGCGCAGAACGCCATCGTCTTCTGCTCGACGCGCGCGGCGGTGAACCACCTGACCGCCCGCTTCAACAACCGCGGCTTCTCCGTCGTCGCCCTTTCCGGCGAACTCAGCCAGAACGAGCGCACCCACGCCCTTCAGGCCATGCGCGACGGCCGCGCCCGCGTCTGCATTGCCACCGACGTCGCCGCCCGCGGCATCGACCTGCCGAACCTCGAACTGGTCGTCCATGCCGACCTGCCGACCAATCCCGATACCCTGCTGCACCGCTCGGGCCGCACCGGCCGCGCCGGCCGCAAGGGCGTCAGCGCCCTCATCGTGCCGCTTAACGCCCGCCGCAAGGCCGAGCGTCTCCTGCAGATCGCCAACCTCAAGGCGAACTGGGCGACGCCCCCTTCCGTCGAGGAGATCCTGCGCCGCGACGACGAGCGCCTGCTTGCCGATCCGACCCTCACGGACAGGATCGCCGAGGACGAGGAAGCATCCGTCGAGGCGCTGCTGGCGGCATTCGACGCGCGCCAGCTCGCCGCCGCCGTCGCGCGCTTCTTCAAGGCCGGCCGTTCCGCGCCGGAGGACCTGATCGAGGTCTCGCTGGAACAGCGCAAGCCGCGCGAGCGCGGCAACGACGTCATTCCCGCCGAAACCAAGCGCCCGCGCGACAGCTTCGCTTCCAGCGTCTGGATCTCCATTTCGGTTGGCCGCAAGCAGCGTGCCGAGCCGCGCTGGCTGATCCCCATGCTCTGCCGCAACGGCAACATCACCAAGAACGAGATCGGCGCGATCAAGATGCAGCCGGAAGAGACCTATGTGGAGCTCTCCGCCGATGCCTCCGACGGCTTCCTCGGCGCGCTCGGCCCGAACAGCATGCTGGAGCGCGGCATCAGCGTGAAGGTACTGGAAGGCATGCCCGACCTGACGCCGCAGTTCTATGAGCGCACGCCCGGCGAGAAGTCGCCGCGCTACGACCGCCCGGAACGCCGCGCCGACTGGAAGCCGAAGGGCGAATTCGAAAAGAAGCCGCGCTTCGAGAAGAAGCGTGAGTTCGACAGGCCGGAGGGTGCCGGCGCCAAGCCGCACTGGAAGGACCGCGACGACAAGGCCGCTTCCGACAAGAAGCCCCGGTTCGAGAAGAAGCGCGAGTTCGACAAGCCGGAAGGCGCGGGCGCAAAGCCGCACTGGAAGGATCGCGAGGACGGCGGCAAGAAGCCTGCCAAGCCCTTTGCCGGCGGCAAGCCCTTCAAGGGCAAGCGCGACGACAAGCCCGGCAGGCCGGACGGCGCGCCGAAGCCGAAGGCGAGGAAGCCGGAGCGCTCCTAGTTCCGCCCGCGGCGCGGAACTTCGGACTTTGCGCCGCGTTACCCTCGCGCTTTTGCGAGGGGATCTGCAATGCCGGAACAGGCGTCATCAGTTGAAGCCGAAGAGGGCGAAGCCGGCGGTTTCGTGACCGGCCTCGCCCGCGGCATCGCCGGCGCCCTCTTCCTGGCGCTGCCCATGCTGATGACCATGGAGATGTGGTATCTCGGCTTCTACATCGCCCGCGAGCGCCTGCTGCTGCTGCTTCTGGTCAATATCCCCCTGCTCGTCCTGCTCGCCCACCGCATCGGCTTCGAGGAAACCTTCACCTGGCGCGAAGCCTTCCGCGACGCGACCATCGCCTATGGCATCGGCATCCTCACCAGCGCGGTGGTGCTCGCCGCGCTCGGCATCGTCGGCAGGGACATGCCGGCAAGCGAGATCGCCGGCAAGCTCGCCCTGCAATCGGTCCCCGCCAGCATCGGCGCAATGCTCGGACGCAGCCAGCTCGGCCAGGGCACGGGCCAGGACGACGACGAGCGGGAAACACCCTACCACACCGAACTGCTGCTGATGGCGACGGGCGCCCTCTTCGTCTCCCTGAACATCGCCCCGACGGAGGAGATCATGGTGCTCGCCTACAAGATGACGGCGTGGCACGCGATGGCCGTCATCCTGCTCTCCATCGGCCTCATGCACGGCTTCGTCTACGCGGTCTCGTTCATCGGCGGCCACGAGCTCCAGCCGGAAACGCCCTGGTGGCACGCCTTCGTGCGCTTCACGCTGCCCGGCTATATCGTCGCCCTCTCCGTCAGCCTCTTCGCGCTCTGGATCTTCGAGAGCTTCGGCGACAGTTCCGCGACCGAGATGCTGCACTCCTTGATCGTGCTCGGCTTTCCCGCGTCCCTCGGCGCCGCCGCCGCACGCCTGATCCTCTAGGGAGAATGCCATGACCCGATCCCGAAGCGGCCGCCACCGGGAACGCCACGACGCGCACTGGATCGAATGGGTGACCGGGATTCTCTCGGCCGCCCTCGTTGCGGCAATGCTGGGCTGGATCGGCTGGGAGGCCTTCACCCGCCAGGCCACGCCGCCCGACCTTTCCGTCACTCTCCTGACGACGGTCAGGACCGGTTCCGGCTACCGCGTCGCCTTCGACATCTACAACACCGCGACCACCACCGCCGCGGCCGTCACCGTCGTCGGGCGGTTGTCGGAAGGCGGGCGGGTGATCGAGGAGAGCCAGGTGATCTTCGATTACGTCGCGGCGGAATCGAAATCGACGGGAGCCATCCTGTTCGAAAACGATCCCGCAGGCCGCATCGTGGACATCCGGGCGGGCGGTTATACCGACCCATGAGAAAACGCCGCCAAGCCGCCGCATGGATTCGGAAAATCGGAACCAATCCCGCCGACATGGATTGAGCAGGATCACAACGTCCGTGTCCGGTGATGGGAAAAGGGCATGGCTGATCCCGCAAGGTTCGTACCATGGAAATACCCCTTCTCATCCTCGTGACGACGCAGATCCTGCTCCCGCTTTTCTTCCTCATGTGGCTGTGGCTGCCGCGTCCGGCCGACCGGCTCGGATGGGCCATGCGCGTGTTCTACGGGGCGTGCTACTTCGCCTTCATTACCGTCGTCGGGCGCTGGGATTTCATCAGTTCCGCGCTCGCGGTCGTCCTTCCGGTCGTCTTCATCGCCCTTGCCATGCTCTCCTTCACCCGGGTGCGCGACCGGCCCCGCAACGCGTCGGCCTCGGTCATGCGCGCCCACGGCCTGACGGCGGCCATGGCGGTGTTCTTCCTCGCGCTCGCCACTCGCGCGCTCTCCGGTTACGGCTACCAGGAAACCGCCGTGGAGCTCGCCTTTCCCTTCGCCGCCGGCACCTACTACATCGGCCAGGGCGGCAGCGCGACGGCGATCAATTCCCACTACGCCGACCAGAGCCAGCGCTACGCGCTCGACATCGTCGCGCTCAACGGCTTCGGCGCAAGGGCGCGCGGGCTGATGCCGCAGGACCTCACGCGCTACGTCATCTATGGCCGGGAGGTGAAGAGCCCCTGCACGGGCGTCGCCGTCTCGACCCACGACGGCATCGACGACAACCGCATCTCCGAAACCAACACCGCCGCGCCGGCCGGAAACCACATCGTCCTGGCCTGCGGAACGGCCCGCATCCTGCTGGCGCATTTCCAGAAGGGATCGATCGCCGTCAGGGGCGGCGAGATCGTCATGAAGGGCGAAACGCTCGGCCGCGTCGGCAATTCCGGCAACTCCTCCGAGCCGCACCTGCACATGCACGCCTATCTCGGCGGCACGCTCGACTACACCACCGGACAGGGCGTGCCGATGACCTTCGACGGCCGCTTCCTCGTGCGCGGCTCGACCGTCACGATCCCCTGATGCGGTCGAACCAGCCGTCCTCGTCGATCACCTCGACGCCGAACTCGCGCGCCTTGTCGAGCTTCGAGCCCGCACCGGGGCCCGCGACCACGAGATCCGTCTTCTTGGAAACGGACCCCGCAACCTTCGCTCCCAGCCGCTCGGCCATGGCCTTGGCCTCGTCGCGCGTCATCTTTTCCAGCGAACCGGTAAAGACCACCGTCTTGCCGGCCACGGGGCTCGACATCGCGACCACCGCCTCGGCGGCCTGCGGCGTCACCTCCTGGAGAAGCCGGCCGAGCACGTCGAGATTGCGCGGCTCCTTGTAGAATTCCACAATGGCCCGGGCGACGACCTCGCCGATGCCGTCGATGCTGTTGAGTTCGCTCCACGCCTCGCCCGAAAGCGGCGCCGATGCCCTCATCGCCTCCTCGAAGGCGGCATAGGTGCCGTAGGCCCGCGCCAGCAGCTTGGCGTTCGTCTCGCCGACATGGCGGATGCCGAGCGCATAGATGAAGCGGTTGAGGGCGATGGATCGCCGGGCGTCGATGGCGTCGAAGAGCTTGCGCACGCTCACCTTGCCGAAGCCGTCGATGTTCTCCAGCTTGGTCAGCGAGCTCGCCTGCCGCTTCTCCAGCGTGAAAATGTCGGGCGCGGTGCGGATCGTGAGCGAAGGGTCTTCCGCCTCGAAGAAGAAATCGATCTGCTTTGCGCCCAGCCCCTCGATATCGAAGGCGTTGCGCGAGACGAAGTGCTTGAGGTGCTCCACCGCCTGCGCGCGGCAGACGAAGCCGCCGGTGCAGCGGGTGACCGAATCGAGCCGCCCCGTCTTTTCGTGGCGCTCGCGCACGGCATGGCTGCCGCAGACCGGGCATGTCTTCGGGAACGCGTAGGGCAGCGCCTCCGCCGGGCGCTTTTCCATCACCACGTCGAGCACCTGCGGGATGACGTCGCCGGCCCGCTGCACGATGACGGTATCGCCGATGCGGATGTCGTGCCCCTCCTCGCGGATGCGCTCGCCGCTGTTGCCAATGCCCTCGATATAGTCGGCATTGTGCAAAGTCGCATTGGTGACGACCACGCCGCCGACCGTGACGGGCGCAAGGCGCGCGACCGGCGTCAGCGCGCCGGTGCGCCCGACCTGGATGTCGATCCTCTCGACCGTGGTGAAGGCCTGCTCGGCCGGAAACTTGTGCGCCGTCGCCCAGCGCGGCGAGCGGGAGCGGGAGCCGAGCCGCTCCTGCAGCGCCAGTTCGTCCACCTTGTAGACGACGCCGTCGATGTCGTAGTCGAGGTCCGGGCGGGCAAGGCCGATCTCGCGGTAGTGCGCGATGATGTCGTCGACGCGGGTCAGCCGCTCGGTCATCGGATTGACGGGAAAGCCCCAGGACTTCAGCACCCCGATCATGCCGAACTGCGTGTCCGCCGGCATTGCCGACATCTCGCCCCAGGCATAGGCGAAGAAGCGCAGCTTGCGGCTCGCCGTCACCGATGCATCGAGCTGGCGGAGCGAGCCGGCGGCCGTGTTGCGCGGGTTGACGTAGGTCTGCTTGCCCTCGGCCGCCATCTTCTCGTTGAGGGCGAGGAAGTCGCTCTTGGCCATATAGACCTCGCCGCGCACCTCCACGATATCAGGCGCCCCGGCCGGCAGGCGATTGGGGATTTCGGCGATGGTCAGCACATTGGCCGTGACGTTCTCGCCCGTCGTGCCGTCGCCGCGCGTCGCGGCACTCGCAAGGCGGCCGTTCTCGTAGCGGATCGACATGGAAAGCCCGTCGATCTTCGGCTCGGCGGTGAAGGCGATCGAATCGTCCGGCAGGCGGCCGAGGAAGCGGTAGACCGAGGCGACGAAATCCCGCACGTCCTCATCGGAGAACGTGTTGTCGAGCGAGAGCATCGGGCGGGAATGGGTGATCGGTGCGAAGGTCGCAAGCGGCGCGGAGCCGACGCGGCGCGACGGGCTGTCGTCGCGGACGAGCGCGGGAAAGCGCGCCTCGACCGCCTCGTTGCGGCGCTTCAGCGCGTCGTAGTCTGCATCCGAAATCTCCGGCGCGTCCTGCCCGTGGTAGAGCTCGTCATGCCGCGCGATCTCCGCCGCCAGATAGGCGAGCTCCGCTGCGGCTTCTTCTTCGGTCAGGGTCTCGACGGGGGTCTTCGCGTTCGCCATGGCATGCTCCGGATTTGGGAGTCGTTTTAGAGCAAAGCTGACGAAAGGAAAGATGCGAGGCGCCGGATCGCCCCTCACCCCGCCGCCGCGGCCTTGTCCCCGTAAACGGGCAGAAGGAGGGTGTAGCTGCGTTTCGCTTCCCTCATTGCCGCATGTGGCAAGTCCCTCTCTCCATCGGCAGCAAAGCCATGGCCTATAGCGTCACCGCTTTCCCCTGTCCCCTCGGGGAGAAGGTGACCAGAAGGGTCGGAGGAGGGGGTATGCTGATAAGCTATCTTGCTTTCCTGCCTCCGGCGTCCCCCTCATCCGCCTGCCGGCACCTTCTCCCCGAGGGGAGAAGGGAGCGCGGCGATGCCTTGCCCTGCATGAAGAAAACTGTGCCGCATACACTTTCACCCCGCCCGCGGGGAGAAGGTACCGGCAGGCGGATAAGGGGCAGGTAAACTACACCCCGCCCGACAGCAACCTTGCCGCCGCCGCCCGCGCCTCGTCGGTCACGGAAGCGCCGGCCAGCATGCGGGCGATCTCTTCCGTGCGGGCGCCGTCGTCCATGCGGGCGACGCGGGTGGCGACGGTCTCGCTGCCCTCGACCGGGCCCTTGGAGATGAGGAGATGCGTCGCCGCGCGGGCGGCGACCTGCGGGGCGTGGGTGACGGAAAGCACCTGCACCGTGGAGGAGAGCCGCTTCAGCCGCTGGCCGATGGCATCGGCCACCGCGCCGCCGACGCCGGTGTCGATCTCGTCGAAGACGAGCGTCGGCGCCGAGCCGCGGTCGGCAAGCGCGACCTTCAGCGCCAGCAGGAAGCGCGAGAGCTCGCCCCCGGACGCCACTTTCATGATCGGGCCGGGACGCGTGCCGGGGTTGGTCTGGACGTGGAACTCGACCGTATCGATCCCCTCCTCCGCCCCGCCCTCGGGATCGGTGGCGATCTCGACGGTGAAGCGCGCGCGCTCCAGCTTGAGGGCCGGCAGCTCGGCCATCACGGCGGCGGCGAGCGCATCGGCGGCATGGTGCCGCCGTTCGGAAAGCGAGCGGGCGGCGAGCGCATAGGCCGCGCGCATCTCGCCGAGGCGGGCTTCGAGCTGCACCAGCTTCTCCTCGCCGGCATCGAGATCGGCAAGATCGGCGATCATCTTCGCCGCAAGCGCCGGGAGGCCGGTAACGGGCACGGAATATTTGCGGGCGGCGGCGCGCAGCGCGAACAGCCGCTCTTCCGTGCGCTCCAGTTCCTTCGGGTCGTATTCCGTCTTGCGCAACGCCGCCTCGACGGCCATCTGCGCGTCGGAAAGCTGGTTCAGCGCCTGGTCGAGCAGCTCGACCGTTTCCTCCAGCAGCCCCGGCGCCTCATGGCTCTTGCGTTCCAGCCGGCGCACGAGCGCGGCGATCAGCGGCACGGGCGAGGCATTGCCGTTCAGGAACTCGCTCGCCTCGTTGATGTCGCCGGCGATGCGCTCGGCCTTCATCATGCGGGCGCGCACCTCGGCCAGCGCATCCTCCTCGCCGTCCTGCGGCGAAAGCGCTTCCAGTTCCTCGACGGAAGACCGCAGGTAATCCGCCTCGCGGGCCGCGGCCTCCACCTTGTCGCGGTGGCGGCGCAGGGTGCGCTCGGCATCCTTCCACTGGTGATAGAGCACGCCGACATCGCCCGCCGCCTCGGCAAGGCCGCCGAACGCGTCGAGCAGCAAGCGGTGCGCGTCGGTATCCACGAGCGCGCGGTCGTCGTGCTGGCCGTGGATCTCGACGAGAAGCTGGCCGGCCTGCCGCATGAGCTGCACGGACACCGGCTGGTCGTTGACATAGGCCTTGGTGCGGCCGTCGGCGGACTGCTGGCGGCGGAAGATGAGGTCGCCGTCGTCGTCGATGCCGTTGTCGCGCAGGAGCGCGCGCGCCGCATGGCCCATCGGCACGTCGAAGACGGCCGTCACCTGGCCGCGCTCGATGCCGTGGCGCACCAGCGAACCGTCACCGCGCCCGCCGAGCGCCAGTGACAGACTGTCGAGGAGGATGGACTTGCCGGCGCCCGTTTCGCCCGTCAGCACCGAAAGACCCGGCTCGAATGCGAGGTCGAGCCGTTCGATCAGGACAATATCGCGGATCGATAGCTGCGCCAGCATATCGCGTCATATCTCTTGCGTCAGGCGCCGATCAGCTTCTTGCCGGCGCGGGCGATCCAGGAACCGGAATTTTCACGCGGCTCCAGACCCTTGGTCTGCAGAAGCTTGTAGCTGTCGGAGTACCACTGGCTGTCCGGGTAGTTGTGGCCGAGGACGGCGGCCGCCGTCTGCGCCTCGCTGTCGACGCCCATGGCGTAATAGGTCTCGACGAGACGCGCCAGCGCCTCCTCGATCTGGTTCGTCATCGGATATTTCTCGACGACCACGCGGAAGCGGGTCGCCGCCGCGATATATTCCTTGCGCTCCAGGTAGTAGCGGCCCACCTGCATTTCCTTGCCGGCGAGCTGGTCGCGGGCAAAGCGGATCTTCGCCTGTGCGTCCTCGACATATTCCGAGTTCGGATAGTTGTCGATGACGGCCTGCATCGCCTCGATGGTCTGCTGCGAGGCGCGCTGGTCCTGCGTCACGCTCGGGATCTGCTTCCAGTAGGCAAGGCCGACGATGTACTGCGCATAGGCGGCGTCTTCCGATCCCGGATAGAGCGAAAGATAGCGCTTGCCGGCGGAGATCGCCTCCTCGTTGCGGCCCTGGCGGTAATTCGTGAAGGCGAGCATGACGAGCGACTTGCGCGCCTGGTCGGAGAACGGGTTCTGCCGGTCGACCGCCTCGAACTTGCGGCCTGCCTCGCTCACCTTGCCGGCATTGAGGTTGGCCAGGCCCTGGTTATAGAGCGTGTCGGCGGATTCGGTTTCGCCCGAGAGCTTCGTGATGTCGATGTCCGGATCCGACTGGCAAGCGGAAAGAACGACCGAAGACGCCATAGCGAAAAGCGAAAGATAGACAATGCGCGCCGTCTTCTTCACACCAACAGACCCTGCAACAACCATGTGACAATCCCAGTTAACGGCACTTGATGCGGACGAGCCGCATGCGCGCCCCGCGTTGTATCTCCAAATACCGGAAGATCGCAACGCCATGCCGGCGCATTAACGCATTTTTATGGCAATCGTGCCGGGAGAGCTATGCCGGGCCGGCCCCGTTCACAGGGACCAGGGCGCAAATTCCGGAGCATTGACGGCGATCAGCTCGCGCTGGCCGGCACGCGAGCGCGGCGAAGAGGATTCGACCACCTCATAGGCGGTGCGGTCGCTGAGCAGCGCCTGCAGCGCATGGGCGTTCATCTTGTGGCCGCCGCGATAGGAGCGGTAGCAGCCGATGAACTGCGCGCCGGCAAGCGCAAGGTCGCCCACGGCGTCGAGCGTCTTGTGGCGGACGAATTCGTCCTTGGCGTAGCGCAGGCCCTCGACGTTGATCACGGTGTTGTCATCGGAGATGACGACGGAATTCTCCAGCGACGAGCCGAGCGCATGGCCGGACGCCCAGAGCCGCTCGACATCGCGCATGAAGCCGAAGGTGCGGGCACGCGAAAGCTCGCCGCGGAAGGCGGCGGGCGTCAGGTCGCCCTTCCAGGACTGGCGGCCGATCAGCGGGCAGTCGAAATCGATCTCGACCTCGAATCGCGTGCCGCCGTCATAGGGCAGGAACTCGGCCCAGGAAGCGCCGGCCTCGATCCGCACCGGCTTGACGATGCGGATGTAGCGGCGCTTCACGGAAAGCGCGACGAGGCCCACCTGGTCGATGGCGTCGATGAAGGGCGCGGAGCTGCCGTCCATGATCGGCATTTCGGCGCCGTGCACTTCGATCAGCACATTGTCGAGGCCGAGCGCGTAGAGCGCGGCCATGACGTGCTCGATCGTGGCGATCGACGTTGCCGGGGAGAAGCCGAGAACGGTGCACAGGTCCGTGTTGCCGACCTGCGAGGAGACGGCGCGGTATTCGCTGACCGTGCCGTCGTCGTGCAGGCGCTGGAAGATGACGCCGCTGTCGGCCTCGGCCGGGTTGAAGGTGATCGAAACGGCCGCGCCGGAATGGACGCCCGTCCCGGAAATCGTCACCGGGCTGGAAATCGTCGTCTGGAAACCGAGCATACCGATCGTCATTTGTATTCGCCTTATCTTACTATCGGCTCATTCTGCGCCGACATTGTCTGTTCTGCGGCTCAAGGAGCCATGCGCCGGACGCGCGCCGCGTCCGCCGACAGGATGTGCCGGAACGTCTGGAGTGTTGTGCCGCGCTCCGGCAAGGCCGTTGCGCGAATCCTGACTATCCCCTCTGCCCAGCCTGAATGTAGTAGGCCCCTCATCGTCAGACAAATCACTGTTTCTTTCGCTTTGTTACGCTTGTTTCAGCCGGCAAGCCATTGAAAACAAAACGAAATAAAAACGCCCGGATCAGGGATCCGGGCGTCTTGCGAGGGACCGCGTCCTACGGCCTCAGTTGGACTGCCGGCGAAGGAACGCCGGGATTTCAAGCTGGTCGTCCTCGTGCAGCGAACGGGGCTGCGGATTGGCGCGGCCATGGTCGTCGAGCTGGCCGCGGCGCGGTGCGTAGAGGCTGGCTTCGGCCGAGAGCGGACGGCGCTGCTGCTGGGCGGCAGGCGCGGCCGGCTCCTGGGCCGCATGGGTTTCCTCATGACGGCCGAGCGAGGAAGTCAGGCGCTTGAGCAGGCCCATCGGACCACGCTCTTCCTGATGCGCGGAGGACGGCTGCTGTCCGGCGCGATGGTCGATCTCGGCCTGCACGACGGGCGGGAAGTCCTCGATCTTCGGCATGCGCATCGCCTGCGGTTCCTGGCGGATGATCGGAGCGGAAGGCTCGACGCGCTGCTGCATGGCCGGAGCGTGCTGAACCGGCTGCTGGACCGGGATCGAACGCTGGACGACCGGCGCTTCGGCAGGCGCTGCGAAGATGCGGTTCTGCAGGCGCGGCTCTTCGTGATGCACGGCGACCTGCTGGACCGGTGCCGGGCGGCTTGCCGGAATGGCGAGTTCCCGCTCGAGGTTTTCCTCGGAGGCACGGATCGCTTCGGCAATCGGGTCGATGACCGGCTGCTGGGCGACCGGCTGCTGCATGACCGGCTGGTGCTGCATCACGGGCTGCTGGGCGACCGGCTGCGGGGCAGCGGCGACCGGCTGGGCCGGCTGCTGGGCAGGAATGGCGGCGGAGGGGCGGACTACCGGCTTGCTATGGCTGCGAAAGTCAGCAGAACGACCGGCCACCTCCGAGGCCGAGCGGTCGATGCCGGTGGCAACGACGGAGACGCGGATGAGGCCTTCGAGTTCTTCGTCGAAGGTGGCGCCGAGGATGATGTTGGCATCCGGATCGACTTCCTCGCGGATGCGGGTCGCAGCCTCGTCGACTTCGAAGAGGGTGAGGTCGCGGCCGCCGGTGATGGAGATCAGCAGGCCCTGGGCGCCCTTCATCGAGGTCTCGTCGAGCAGCGGGTTGGCGATGGCGGCCTCTGCGGCGGCCATTGCGCGGCCTTCGCCCGAAGCCTCGCCCGTGCCCATCATGGCGCGGCCCATCTCGCGCATCACCGAGCGGACGTCGGCGAAGTCGAGGTTGATGAGGCCTTCCTTGACCATCAGGTCGGTGATGCAGGCGACGCCCGAATAGAGCACCTGGTCGGCCATCGCGAAGGCGTCGGCGAAGGTGGTCTTGTCGTTGGCGATGCGGAAGAGGTTCTGGTTCGGGATGACGATCAGCGTGTCGACCGACTTCTGGAGCTCCAGGATGCCTTCTTCGGCAAGGCGCATGCGGCGGCCGCCTTCGAAGTGGAACGGCTTGGTGACGACGCCGACGGTCAGGATGCCCTTGTTGCGGGCCGCCTGGGCGACGATCGGGGCTGCGCCGGTGCCGGTGCCGCCGCCCATGCCGGCGGTGACGAAGCACATGTGGGTGCCGTTGAGGTGGTCGATGATCTCGTCGATGCACTCCTCGGCAGCCGCGCGGCCGACTTCCGGCTGCGAGCCTGCGCCGAGGCCCTCGGTGACCTGGACACCCATCTGGATGATCCGCGTCGCCTTCGTCATGGAAAGCGCCTGGGCGTCCGTGTTGGCAACGACGAAGTCGACGCCTTCGAGGCCTGCGGTGATCATGTTGTTGACGGCATTGCCGCCGCCGCCGCCGACACCGAAGACGGTGATGCGGGGCTTCAGCTCAGTGATGTCCGGCTTCTGCAGCTTGATAGTCATTGCGTTGTTCCTTTCGTTTCCGGCCGCTTCGCCCAGCCGGTCTATTCGCGATACTCGTTGTCGGTCTTTCCCGGCGGCACGCCGCCGGAAAACCCGTCAGAAACTTTCCTTCAGCCACTGGCCCATGCGGGCTATGCGGCCGTTGCCACCCGTGAGCTGCGAGAGCATGCCGCCCTGCACAGCGTGTTCTTCCAATTCCGCGACCTGCGGATAGATCATGAGGCCCACCGCGGTCGAAAAGGCCGGGCCCTTCGCCGCCGTCGGCAGGCCGGACACGCCGAGCGGCCGGCCGATGCGGACGTTGCGGGCGAGGATACGGCGGGCCGCTTCCGGCAAGCCGGTGAGCTGGCTTGCGCCGCCCGTCAGCACGATCCGCTTGCCGACGATCGGCGAGAAGCCGGAACGCTGGATGCGGTCGCGGATGAGTTCGAGCGTCTCCTCGATCCTGGCCCGCACGATGCGCGAGATGAGCGTGCGCGGCACGTGGGTCGGCTGGTCGCGGTCGTCCTCGCCGATCGGCGGGACGGTGATGATGTCGCGCTCGTCGCCGGCATTCGGCAGCGCCGAGCCATGCACGACCTTGAGGCGTTCGGCATCCTCGATGCGGGTCGAGAGGCCGCGCGCGAGGTCCGTCGTGACGTGGTGGCCGCCGAGCGAGACCGCGTCGGAATGCACCAGCTTGCCTTCGGCGAAGACCGAGATCGTCGTCGTGCCGCCGCCCATGTCGATGCAGGCGCAGCCGAGCTCGACCTCGTCGTCGACGAGCGCCGAAAGGCCGCTCGCATAGGGCGTCGCCACCATCCCCTCGACCGAGAGGTGCGCGCGGTTGATGCACAGTTCCAGGTTCTTCAGCGCCGTGCGCTCGGCCGTCAGCACATGCATGTCGACGCCGAGGACGTCGCCGAACATGGAGAGCGGATCGCGGATGCCGCGCTCGCCGTCCAGCGAGAAGCCGGTCGGCAGCGAGTGGAGGATGGCGCGGTCCTGGCGCAGCGACTGATGGCCGGCGACGGCGAGCACCTTGCGCAGGTCGTTGGCATCGACTTCCTGTCCGCCGAGGTCGATGGTGGCGGTGTAGACGTCGCTCTGCAGGCGGCCCGCGGAAACGTTGACGATCAGGCTCTCGATGGTGAGGCCGGCCATGCGCTCGGCCGCATCGACGGCAAGGCGCACGACGCTTTCGGCGGCATCGAGATCGGTTATGACGCCGTTCTTCACGCCGCGCGACTTCTGGTGGCCGATGCCGATGATCTCGACATTGTGCGTGCGGCCGGGAAGGATCTCGCTCTCGGCGCGCGGCGTCAGCCGGCCGATCATGCAGACGATCTTTGTTGAGCCGATGTCGAGGACCGAGACGACGTGAGCCCGCTTGGAGGAAAGCGGCTTCAAGCGCGGCAGGCCGAAATGGGACGAACCGAAAATGCTCATGTGCGCTTCGCTGCCTTCTTCAGGTCCTTTGCCCTCTGCTCGACCGCCGCGTTGCGACGTTCCAGCGCCCCTTCCGTGAGCCGCACCGTGGTGCGGTCCTCAAGCCGCAGGTCGACCGCGGCGATATCCCGTTCCAGCAGCCCCTCCTGCGCCTCCAGCGTCGCCAGCATGTCCATGGCGCGCGGAACGTTGTGCTCCGGCAGCTTCACGACGATGCCGTTGTCGAGGCGCAGGTCCCAGCGGCGGCCGGCGACCCGGATATAGGCCTTCACCCGCGCCTTGATCTCCGGCCAGTTGTCGAACTCGTCGGCAAAGCCGGCGGCGGCGGTTTCCGCATCGCGCCCGACGAAGAGCGGCAGCGTGGAGAACTTGTTGTCGCGCAGCGGCGCGATCACGCTGCCGCTCTTTTCGATCAGCGACAGGTCGTTGCCGTGCTGCCAGATCGCGAAGGCCTCGCGCTCCTTGAGCGCGATCTCGATCGTGCCCGGATAGACCTTGCGGACGGAAACGTCCTGCACCCAGGGCAGCTCGGTGAGTTTTGCGCGCGCTTCCTTGACGTCGAGCGCGACCAGCGAGGTCGTGCCGTCGAGGCCGAGGCGCTCCAGAATGTCGATCTCCGAGGTCTCCCGGTTGCCGGAAACCTTCACGTCCTCGATGGCAAAGCCGATGGCGGTCGTGGAAACCTGGGCGAAATCCTGCGAATGGCCGCCGAGCGACATGCCGTAAAGGCCCGTCGCGCCGAAGAACAGCGCCGTCGCGACGCTGCCGGCATGGCGCGGGATATGGATGCGGCCGGCGGCAAGGCTCACGAGGAAACGCACCAGCCGGCGCAGCGGACGCGGCAGCACGCGGCCGGCTTCCGGCTCGTAAGGCCCGGCGGGACGCCCCCTCATCTTCTTGACGCTCAACGCACGCACGACGCGTCCTCCACCATCCACTTCAAGAACTCACCAAACGAATGGCCGGCATGAACGGCCATTTCGGGCACCAGGGAGGTGGGGGTCATGCCGGGCTGGGTATTGATCTCCAG
Source organism: Shinella sp. PSBB067 (assembly GCF_016839145.1). NCBI lineage: Bacteria > Pseudomonadati > Pseudomonadota > Alphaproteobacteria > Hyphomicrobiales > Rhizobiaceae > Shinella > Shinella sp. PSBB067. The sequence continues at coordinate 1,906,014 of NZ_CP069303.1, forward strand.
CCAGATGAGCTCGCCATTCTCGGAAAAACGGTCGTCGTAGCGGAAGTCGGAACGGCTGACGCCACGGCACCCGATCGCTTGATGCGCCTTGAGTGCGAGTGTTTGTACTTTTTGGTAAATATTCGGTGAAATCTGCGCCGGGATGACGTGCTGCGAGCCACCTTTCACATATTTTGAATCGTAATCGTAGAAGGCGTGGCCTTGCGGAATGACCTCGGTGACGCCGAGCGCCACGTCGCCCATGACGCCGCAGGTCAGTTCCCGGCCGTAGACGTAGCGCTCCACCATGACGCTGTCGCCATAGCGCCATTCCGCGGAGGTGATGATCTGCGGCGGATGCGACTGGTCTTCCTTGACCATGACCACGCCGAAGGAGGACCCTTCGCGCACGGGCTTGACCACATAGGGGGGCTTCATCGGATGGGCGGCGGTGAAGTCGAATCGGTTCATCAAGCGCTGCTCGGCAACGGGAATGCCGGCGGCCTTGGCGACGATCTTCGCCTGCGCCTTGTCCATGGCGAGCGCGGAGGCGAGCACGCCGGAATGGGTATAGGGGATTTCCAGATATTCGAGGATGCCCTGGATGGTGCCGTCCTCGCCGAAGGGTCCGTGCAGCGCGTTGAAGGCGACATCCGGCTTCAGGTCGGAGAGCACGCTCGCAACGTCATGGCCGACATCGACGCGCGTGATCCTGTAGCCCTCGGCCTCGAGCGCATCGGCGCAAGCGTTCCCCGACGAAAGGCTCACCGGCCGTTCCGACGAAAAACCACCCATCAGCACCGCGACATGCTTCACGCTCATAGAACCCTCGACTGAATTCCGCATCCTGCCCTTCGTCGCTTGTGCGGACCTGATTTTGCCTATCGGTCCGACTCGGCGAACGAGATGGGACCACTAGAGCGGCATTAAGGTTAATGAAGCGTTTACTTTCGTTAACCTGACGCGTCGCGAGACAAATTTTCCTCACCCCGAATCAGGAGACACTTCGATTCTCTCCCTGGAATCAGAGAGTTGCGGCCGGCGCAAGAGGAACCGGCGAAATCGCGATGCATCGATCGCGCCACGCGCGGATGCCCGGGCGGGCCGCGAAGCGTTCGCAAATGCCGGCAGGCCGGCGGAGCACGAAAAGTACGATTTAACGCCGATTCGAGTACTTTTATTGTTTCATTGACCGTGCGGTTGGAGTAAGAGACCCGCCTGCTGCCTCCCGAGACGGCAAGAAGAAACATCAAGAAAAGGCACCCCCGATGAGTGAGACGCTCTCTTCCGGGTCGCCGACCGCAGCGCATTCCAACCGCGCCGGGCTCAATTCCCCGGCGCGCGTTCTTTTTGCAAGCCTGGTCGGAACGACCATCGAATTCTTCGATTTCTACGTTTACGCCACCGCCGCCGTGCTGGTCTTCCCGGCGCTGTTCTTCCCGAACAGCGATCCGACGACCGCCCTCCTCGCCTCCTTCGCGACCTTCTCCATCGCGTTCTTCGCCCGTCCGCTCGGCGCCATCGTCTTCGGGCACTACGGCGACCGCATCGGCCGCAAGACGACGCTCGTCGCCGCGCTTTTGACCATGGGCATCTCGACCGTGATCATCGGCCTCCTGCCCTCCTATGAATCGATCGGCGTCGCCGCGCCGCTGCTGCTCGCGCTGTGCCGGTTCGGCCAGGGCTTCGGCCTCGGCGGCGAATGGGGCGGCGCGGTGCTGCTGGCGACGGAAAACGCGCCTCCCGGCAAGCGGAGCTGGTACGGCATGTTCCCGCAGCTCGGCGCGCCCGTCGGCCTCTTCCTCTCCTCCGGCATCTTCTGGCTGCTGCTGCACTTCATGTCGCAGGACGCGCTGCTCGCCTGGGGCTGGCGCATTCCCTTCGTCGCGTCCATCGTGCTCATCGTCGTCGGCCTGTGGGTGCGCCTCTCCATCACCGAGACGCCGGCCTTCCAGAAGGCCATCGAGAAGCAGGAACGCGTGGAAGTGCCGGTCGTCGAACTCTTCCGCGGCTACAAGCGCAGCCTCGTGCTCGGCACCTTCGTGGCGCTCGCCACCTTCGTGCTGTTCTATATCGGCTCGGCCTACCTGTTGTCCTACAACGTCAAGGTCCTCAACCTGCCCTTCGTCGAGGCGCTGGAAATCCAGATCCTGGGATCGGTGCTCTTCGGCATCTTCATCCCGATCGCCGGCAAGCTCGCCGAGCGGCTCGGCCGTCGCGAGGTCCTGATCGCCACCACGGTGCTGATCGGCATCTTTTCGTTCCTCCTGCCGGGCCTGATGACCGGCGGCGAGGCCGGCATCGTCGTGTTCGCCATCGTCGCGATGGCGCTCATGGGCATGACCTACGGCCTGATCGGCACGGCCCTCGCCGCGCCCTTCCCCACGAAGGTGCGCTACACGGGCGCGTCGATCACCTTCAACTTCGCCGGCATCTTCGGCGCCTCGCTCGCGCCCTATATCGCCACCTGGCTGCAGGCGAACTACGGCATGGCCTATGTCGGCTACTATCTCGGCCTTTCGGCCGTCATCACGCTGGCCTGCATCCTGCTGTCGGGCAAGGAAGAGGTCTGAGCCTTCAAGGACGGCCCGAACGAAAAAACCCGCCGCGTCGCCGCGGCGGGTTTCTTTTTGCCTGCCGTCAGTCGTTTTCGCCGACGACCTTCCAGACGATCCCGCCGATGACGGCGCCGAGGATCGGCGCGATCCAGAACAGCCAGAGTTGCGGCAGCGCGGCCGTCTCGGCAAACAACGCCACCCCCGTCGAGCGGGCCGGGTTCACCGACGTGTTCGTCACCGGGATCGAGACGAGGTGGATGAGCGTCAGGCCGAGGCCGATGGCGATCGGCGCGAAGCCCGCCGGCGCACGCCCATGCGTCGAGCCGAGGATGATGATGAGGAAGAACGCCGTCAGCACCACCTCGGCAAAGAGCGCCGCCGTCAGCGAATAGCCGCCGGGCGAAAGCTCGCCATAGCCGTTCGAGGCAAAGCCGCCCGCCTCGAAGCCGGCCTTGCCGGAGGCGATGAGATAGAGCACCGCGGCGGCGGCAACCGCACCGACGACCTGCGCCACGATATACGGGACAAGGCTGGAAGCCGGGAACTTGCCGGCAACCGTCAGCCCGACGGAGACGGCCGGGTTGAAATGGCCACCGGAAATGCCCCCGACAGCATAGGCCATCGTCAGCACCGTGAGGCCGAAGGCGAAGGCGACACCGACGAAGCCGATGCCGAGGACGGGAAATGCGGCTGCAAGCACGGCACTGCCGCAGCCGCCGAAGACGAGCCAGAATGTGCCGAGCAATTCGGCAGAAAGTCTCTTGAACATGAATGCCCCCTGATCCGGATCCCGCACGGAACCTCATCGCGCAACCAGCGCGCGACCGGGAGTAGCATTCGCTAAACCTTGCTGAATATAAGCTGAACGAAAAACAGGACCCGCGCATCTAACTGCGAGCGCGCGAATCCCTCTCGATCGTGGAGGAGGTCAGGCCGTCGCCCGGCCCAGGAATTCCTTGACCTCGTAGCCCGGCATGAAATTGCCGAGGCGCTTGATCTCCCATTGCAGCACGATGCCGGAATGTTCCAGCACGCGGCTGCGCACGGTTTCGCCGAGATATTCCAGCTCGTAGCCGGTCGCCTGCCCCGTATTGATCATGAAGTTGCAATGCATCGGCGACATCTGCGCGCCGCCGATCATCAGGCCGCGGCAGCCCGCCTCGTCGATCAGCTTCCAGGCGGAATGCCCTTCGGGATTCTTGAACGTCGAGCCGCCGGTCTTCTCGCGGATCGGCTGCACCGTCTCGCGGTGCTGGCGCACGGCGTCCATCTTCGCGCGAATCTCGTCCTTGTCGCCCGCCCGTCCTTCGAAGACGGCATGGGTGAAGATGAGGCCGGCAGGCGCGGCGGAATGGCGATAGGTGTAGCCCATGTCGGCATTGGAGAGCACATGCCTGTCGCCCTTGCGGTCGACGGCATGGACCTCGACGACGAGGTCCTTCGTCTCCCCGCCATTGGCGCCGGCATTCATGCGCAGCGCGCCGCCGATGGAGCCGGGAATGCCGTAGTAGAACTCGAAGCCGGCAATGCCGTGGTCGAGCGCCATGGCGGCGATGTTCTTGTCCGGGCAGATGCCGCCCGCCTTGATGCGGTTCTCGCCGGCAAGCTCGACATCGCCGAAGCCCTTGGCCGAAAGGCGGATCACGACGCCCGGAATGCCGCCGTCGCGCACCAGGAGGTTCGAGCCGACGCCCGTCACCGTCAGCGGCACCTCTTCCGGCAGCAGCTTGAGGAAGGTGACGAGGTCCTCGACGTCGTGCGGATGGAACATCAGTTCGGCAAGGCCGCCGGCGCGGAACCACGTCACGCGGTCCATCGGCGCATCCGGCGTCAGACGGCCGCGGACCTCCTTGATCCCTTCGCCCAGCGACGCCAGTAGTTTCGCACCGTCAACCGTCCTCATGCCACCTCACCCGAAATGCCTGTCAGTTCCTTGGGCAGCGTCTGCGCCCAGTACGTGATGTTTCCAGCCCCCAAGAGAACCACAAAGTCGCCCGGCTTTGCAATGCCGGCCACGATGGACGCCAGCGCCTCCGGCGAGGCGAGGAACCGCGCGTCGCGGTGCCCGGCGGACTTGATGCGGGAAACCATCTCTTCCGACGACACGCCCTCGATCGGGTCCTCGCCAGCCGCGTAGACCGGCGCGATCATGACCGTGTCGGCGTCGTTGAAGCAGCCGGCGAACTCCTCGAAGAGGCTCGCCACGCGGCTGTAGCGGTGCGGCTGGTGCACGGCGATGATGCGGCCGGAGCACGCTTCGCGCGCCGCGCGCAGCACGGCCTTGATCTCCACCGGGTGGTGGCCGTAGTCGTCATAGACGTTCACGCCGTTCCAGCTTCCGGTGAAGGTGAAGCGGCGCTTGACGCCCCCGAAGCCCGCCAGCCCCCTGGCGATCGCCTCGGGCGCAATGCCAAGGCGCTGGGCGACGGCGATGGCCGCCGTGGCGTTGGAAACGTTGTGGCGGCCCGGCATGGGCAGGCGCAGATCCTTCAGCGAGATCACCTGGCCCGTGCGGCGGCGGCGGATCTCCACGTCGAAGACGGAGGTCGCGCCGTCCATGCGGATATTGGAAAAGCGCACGTCCGCCTGCGGGTTCTCGCCATAGGTGATGACCTTGCGGTCCTCGATGCGGCTGACCATCGACTGCACTTCGGGATGGTCGAGGCACATGACGCCGAAGCCGTAGAACGGCACGTTCTCGACGAACTGGCGGAAGGCCGCGCGCACGGCGTCGAAATTGCCGTAGTGGTCGAGATGTTCCGGGTCGATATTGGTGACGATGGCGACATCCGCCGGCAGCTTGAGGAAGGTGCCGTCCGATTCGTCGGCCTCCACCACCATCCACTCGCCCTCGCCCATGCGGGCGTTGGTGCCATAGGCATTGATGATGCCGCCGTTGATGACCGTCGGGTCCAGCCCGCCGGCATCGAGCAGGGCGGCGACCATCGAGGTCGTCGTCGTCTTGCCGTGCGTGCCGCCGATGGCGATGGCATTGCGGAAACGCATCAGCTCGGCGAGCATTTCCGCCCGGCGCACGACCGGCAGCAGCTTCTCGCGCGCCGCGATCAGTTCCGGATTGTTCTTCCTGATGGCGGTGGAGACGACGACGACTTCCGCCTCGCCGAGGTTTTCCGCCTTGTGGCCGACGAAGACGTCGATGCCCTTGTCGCGCAGGCGCTGCACGTTGGCGCTGTCCGCCTGGTCGGAGCCCTGCACGCGGTGGCCGAGATTGTGCAGCACCTCGGCGATGCCGCTCATGCCGATGCCACCGATGCCGATGAAATGAACGAGCCCTATGCTCTGCGGCATCTTCATGGCCGTTCTCCCTTGAATTGCGCGATCGTCCTGCCGCCCGCAATAGCCTCAACCATCGAGGCTAGCAAGCGCGCGGCGTCCGGTTTGCCCGCCTTTCTGGCATTCGCGGCCATGGCGGCCATGCCCGAGGGATCGCGCATGGCCCTGGAAACGATGCCGGCAAGGCGCTCGGTGGAAAGTTCGGACTGGGCGATCACCTTCGCCCCGCCGGCCGCGGCAAGCGCCGCGGCATTGGCCGCCTGGTCGTGATCGAGCGCATGGGGATACGGCACGAGGATGGACGGACGGCCGATGACGGAGAGTTCGGAGACCGTCGAGGCGCCCGAGCGGCTGATGACGAGATGGGCATGGCCGATGCGCGCGGCCATGTCGGTGAAGAAGGGCGACACATCGGCGGGAATGCCGAGATCGGCATAGCTGCGCACCACCTCGTCGCGGTCTTCCGGCCGCGCCTGCTGGGTGATCCTCAGCCGCGCCCGGTCCTGCGGCTCCAGCGCGGCGATCGCCGAGGGAATGGCCTTGGAGAAGAACTGCGCGCCCTGGCTGCCGCCGAAGACGACGAGGCGGAATTCGCCGTCCGCCGAGGCTTCGTAGGGGTCTGCGGCAGCGTCCAGGACGGCGGGACGCACCGGGTTGCCCGTCGTCACGGTCTTGTCGGCATAGGGACCGCCGGTCTCCGGCAGGAAGCCGCCTGCGATAGCCTTGACGCGCGCGGCGAGCGCCTTGTTGGCGCGGCCCATCACGGCGTTCTGCTCGTGGATCATCGAGGGAATGCCCATGCCCGTGGCGGCAAGCAGCGGCGGCAGGGTGGGATAGCCGCCGAAGCCGACGACGACCTTCGGCCGCAGCCGCGCCATCAGCCTGCGCGCGGCGCGAATGCCTTTCCAGAGGGTCAGAAGCGAGCGGACGACGCTGACCGGGTTCTTCGAGCCGATGGTGGCGGAGGGCACGACATGGATCTCGTCCGCCGGGAACCTGCCGGCGAAGCGCTCGGCCCTGCTGTCGGTGACGAGGTGGACCGACCAGCCGCCGGCCTTCAGCTCGTGCGCCAGCGCCTCTGCCGGAAAGAGATGGCCGCCGGTGCCCCCGGCGGCGAGGAGAACGATGCCCTTGTCCATGTAAAACCCTTACTCGGCGGCCGCCACGATGCCGCCACGGAAGAGGCTGCGCTCGGAGGCGCGCTTTTCCGGCCGGTGACGGGTGAGCGCCAGGATGAAGCCGGCCGTCACGCAGATCGCGATCATCGACGAGCCGCCATAGGAGATCAGCGGCAGCGTCATGCCCTTGGCCGGCAGCAATTCGAGATTCACGCCGATATTGATCATCGACTGGATGCCGATCTGCAGCACGAGGCCGGCAACGGCAAAGCGCGTGAAATCGTTGCGCTCCTTGAAGGCATGATTGAGGCCGCGCAGCACCACGAAGGCGAAGATCAGCACGATGACCATGCAGAAGACGATGCCGAACTCCTCGGCGGCGACCGAGAAGATGAAGTCGGTATGGCTGTCCGGGATGATGCGCTTGACGATCCCCTCGCCCGGCCCCTGGCCGAACCAGTCGCCGCGGATGATGGCTTCCCGCGCCGTGTCCATCTGGAACGTGTCGCCCTCGCCGGTCATGAACTTGTCGATACGGCCCGCGACGTGCGGCAGGAACGTATAGGCCGTCAGCAGTCCGCCGACCGCCGCGCCGCCGAGCACGATGATCCACAGCCACGGCATGCCGGCCATGAAGAACATCCCGCCCCAGACGGCGGCGGTCAGGATCGTCTGGCCAAGGTCCGGCTGGGCGACGAGCAGCGCCGCGACGATGCCGAAGAGGATGATGGCGAAGAGGTTGCCGGGGATTTCCGGCTGGCGGGCATGTTCGGCGAAGAGCCAGGCGCAGATCACCACGAAGGCCGGCTTCATGAACTCAGACGGCTGGATGGAAAGGCTGCCGATGGAGATCCAGCGCCGCGAGCCCTTGACCTCGACGCCGAAGAACAGCGCCAGCACCATGGCCGCTAGCGAGACGATCAGCAGGATCATCGCCGCCCGGCGCACCTGCCGGGGCGACATGAAGGAGATGCCGAGCATGATGGCGATGGCCGGCACGAGGAAGAAGGCGTGCCGCCGCACGAAGTGGAAGCTGTCGAGGCCGATGCGCTCGGCCACCGCGGGGCTTGCCGCGAAGGACAGCATGAAACCGAGGCCCATCAGGAGGATGAAGGCCGCCAGGAAGAACCGGTCTATCGTCCAGAACCAGTCCGCCAATGCACCACGTTCGGCTCGACTAACCATTTTTCCGTTCCTTCGCTAAGCGGTTGCGGGACGTGGCGGTTGAAGCCCCCGATACCATCGCTAAACCTCGACCAGCATGGACACGCCAGGCAGCGCCGCGACGTGTTTCACGAAGGCGTCGCCCCTGACTTCGAAGTTCTTATACTGGTCGAAGCTTGCGCAAGCCGGGGACAGGAGGACCGCGACGGGGCCGTTTCCATCCTTTTCGGCATCCGCCGCAGCATCGGCCACCGCCCGTTCCAGCGTGCCCGCGATCTCGAAGGGCACTGCCTCGCCGAGCGTCGCGGCAAAGGCCGGCGCCGCCTCGCCGATGAGGTAGGCCTTGGCGATCTTCGGGAAGAAGCCGCCTAGGGTGGAGATACCCCCCTCCTTCGGCACCCCGCCGGCGATCCAGTAGATGCGCTCGAAGCTCGACAGCGCCGGCGCCGCCGCTTCGGCATTCGTCGCCTTGGAATCGTTGACGAAGAGCGCGTCGCCCTTGCGGCCGACCGGCTGCATGCGGTGTTTCAGCCCGGGGAACGAGGCAAGGCCGGCGCGGATCTCCGCTTCGCTGACGCCGACCGCAAGGCAGGCCGCAATGGCCGCCGCCGCGTTCTGCGCATTATGGCTGCCGCGCAGCGTCTGGATGGCCGAGAGATCGGCGATCGCGCGCGTCGCGCCGCCTTCGGCCCGGATCAGCCGCGGGCCTTCGGCATAGATGCCGTCGGCGAGCACGTTGCGCCTGGAGATGCGCACGACCTTCGTACCGGCGCGCTCGATACGGTCGGCGATCATCTCGCAGAAGGTATCGTCGGTGCCGACGATGGCGGTGCGGCTGCCGGCGACGAGCCGTTCCTTGACCTCGGCATAGTGCTGCATCGTGCCGTGGCGGTCGAGATGGTCGGGCGTCAGGTTCAGCAGGATGCCGGCGGAGGGGTTCAGCGTCGGCGCGAGGTCGATCTGGTAGGACGAGCACTCGACCACGTAGAAGCGGCCGGCCTTCGGCGGATCGAGCGTCAGCACGGCCGTGCCGATATTGCCGCCGAGCTGCGTGTCGCGGCGGCTCGCCCGAAGGATATGGGCGATCAGCGCGGTGGTGGTCGACTTGCCGTTGGTGCCGGTGATGGCGATGAAGGGGCAATCGGGCGCATGGGCCCGGCGCTCGCGCACGAAGAGCTCGACGTCGCCGACGATCTCGGCGCCTGCGGCGCGCGCAAGGTCGGCACTCCAGTGCGGCTTGGGATGGGTGAGCGGCACGCCGGGCGACAGCACCAGCGCGGCGATGCCCTTCCAGTCGAGCGTGCGCAGGTCCGCGGTGCGGATGCCGGCGGCGGCGGCGTTCTCGACGCTTGCCGGATTGTCGTCCCATGCGGTCACGTCGGCGCCGCCGGCGGCCAGCGCCAGCGCCGTCGCAAGGCCCGAGCCGCCGAGCCCGAAGAGCGCGACCGACTTTCCCTTGAAGGTGGTGACGGGGATCATGGCCTTACCGCAGCTTGAGCGTGGAGAGGCCGACCATCGCGAGCACGACGGCGATGATCCAGAAGCGGACGACGACCTGGCTTTCCGTCCAGCCCTTCTTCTCGAAGTGATGGTGGATCGGCGCCATCAGGAAGACGCGCTTGCCCGTCAGCTTGAACGAGGCGACCTGGATGATGACCGACAGCGTCTCCATGACGAAGAGGCCGCCGATGATGGCCATGACGATCTCGTGCTTGGTGGCGACGGCGACCGTGCCGATGAGCCCGCCCAGCGCCAGCGAGCCGGTGTCGCCCATGAAGATGGCGGCCGGCGGCGCGTTGAACCACAGGAAGCCGAGGCCGGCGCCGATGACGGCGCCGAGCACCACGGCAAGCTCGCCCGTGCCGGGGACGAAGTGGATCTGCAGGTAGTTCGAGAAGACCGCGTTGCCGGCGAGGTAGGCGATGAGGCCGAAGGCCGCCGCCGAGATCATCACCGGAACGGTCGCAAGGCCGTCGAGGCCGTCCGTCAGGTTCACGGCATTGCCGGCCGCCACGATGACGAAGCCGCCGAACAGCACGAAGAAGATGCCGAGATTGACGAGCAGGTCCTTGAAGAAGGGAAAGGCGATGGAGGAGCCGAAGGTCGAGCCGGCCGGGCCGGTGGCGAGCGAGGCGCGCATCATGAAATAGGTCGCCGCGCCCGCGATGAGGAATTCGAGGCCGAGGCGGGCCTTGCCGGAAAAGCCCTTCTCCGTCTGCTTGGTGACCTTCAGGTAGTCGTCATAGAAGCCGATGGCGCCGAAGCCGAGCGTGACAAGCAGCGTGGCGACCACATAGACGTTGGAAAGGTCCGCCCACAGCAGCGCGCTGCCGACGATGCCGGCAAGGATCATCAGGCCGCCCATCGTGGGGGTGCCCGCCTTCTTGAAATGCGTCTGCGGCCCGTCGGCACGGATCGGCTGGCCCTTGCCCTGGCGGATGCGCAGAGAGGAGATGATCATCGGCCCGAACAGGAAGACGATGGTGGCCGAGGTGAACAGCGCGGCGCCGGTCCGGAAGGTAATGTAGCGGAACAGGTTGAACACCTGGATGGTGTTCGCCAGCTCGACGAGCCAAAGCAGCATTGTCACCCTTTCCCCAAAGGTTCTGAGAAGCACCCCGGCGTGACCGGCCGGCGATGAAAGCAGATCGCATAAAAGACGAGGTCCGGCGGGCTTCTGCCCGGCGAACCTCACGTAACTCTAATATTCCCTCTCCGGGAACGCCTCGTATTTGTCAAGCAGGGCCGCCACGATGCGGCTGAAGCCCGTGCCCTTCGATGACTTGACGACCAGCACGTCGCCCGGCCGCACGCTTGCCAGCGCATGAACAGTGAGTTCATCGGCGGTTTCGCGGTAGTCGATCTCGATGCCCTCGGGCAGCGCGTCGCGCAGCGCCGCCATGTCCGGGCCGGCGAGCCAGACGGTGCCGATGGCCGCTTCCAGCAGGGGTTCGGCAAGGCCGGCGTGAACGGCGGGCGAATGCTCGCCCATCTCCAGCATGTCGCCGAGCACGGCGATGCGCCGCCCGCTTCCATGCGGCTCCGCGTCGCGCAGCAGCGCGATCGCCGCGCGCATCGAGGCGGGATTGGCGTTGTAGCTGTCGTCGATCAGCGTGAACCAGCCGCCGTCCTTGGCGAGCCTGTAGCGCCGGCCGCGGCCCTTTTCGGCCTGCATGGCGGCAAGCCCGGCCATGGCCTTCTCGATGTCGCCGCCGGCAAGATGCACGGCGCCGAGCACCGCGACGGCGTTCTCGGCAATGTGCCGGCCGGGCGCCCCCATCGGCACTTCGAGCGTCTGGCCGCCGACAGCGGCGCGAAGCAGGCTGCCATCCGGGCCGCTGGAGAAATCGAGCAGGCGGAACTCCGCCTTGGGGTCGGCACCGAAGCTGTGGATATGCGAGACGCCGGCGTTTCGCGCGGCTTTCTCAAGGAAGGCGTATTGCTCGTTGTCGCGCTTGAGGATGGCATGGCCGCCCGGCACGACGCCCTCGAAAATCTCCGCCTTGGCGGCGGCGATCTCTTCCAGGTCCCGGAAATTGCCGAGATGGGCCGGCGCGATGGTCGTGACCATCGCGATATGCGGGCGCACCATGGCGACCAGCGGGCGGATCTCGCCCGCATGGTTCATGCCGATCTCGAAGATGCCGTAGTCGGTGGTCTCGGGCATGCGCGCCAGCGTCAGCGGCACGCCCCAGTGATTGTTGAACGAGGCGACGGAAGCATGAACGCTGCCGGATGGCGAGAGCGCCTGGCGCAGCATCTCCTTGCTCGTCGTCTTGCCGACCGAGCCGGTGACGGCGATGATGCGCGCCGCCGTGCGGTCGCGCCCCGCGCAGCCGAGGTCGGCGAGCGCCTGCAACACGTCCGGCACCACGATCATCGGCGTGACGAGACGGCCGAGCGCCGGCAGCTTGCCCTCGCTGACGACGAGCAGGCCCGCCCCGTTGGCGACGGCGAAGCTCGCGAAATCATGGCCGTCGACGCGGTCGCCCTTGATGGCGAAGAAGGCCTCGCCCGGCGCGATCGCGCGGCTGTCGATGGAAATGCCGGTCACGCCCTGCGGCATGTTGCCGATGGGCCGGCCATGCACGGCCGCGATCAGGTCAGCAATGGTCCAGAGCCATTTCACCGGTCGAGTTCCTCCAGGGCCTTGCTGAGTTCGGCGTGGTCGGAGAAGGGCAGCGTCACGGAGCCGACGGTCTGCCCCTCCTCATGCCCCTTGCCGGCGACGATCAGCGTATCGCCCGATTGCAGCATCCCGACGGCGCTGCGGATCGCCGCCGCGCGGTCGCCGATCTCGGTCGCCCCCCTGGCAGCCGCCATGATCTCGGAGCGGATGACCTCGGGAACCTCCGAGCGCGGATTGTCGTCGGTGACGATGACCACGTCGGCAAGGCGCGTGGCGATCTCGCCCATGATCGGCCGCTTGCCCTTGTCGCGGTCGCCGCCGCAGCCGAAGACCACGATGACGCGGCCGGTCGTGAAGGGACGCACGGAGGTCAGCACGTTTTCCAGCGCATCCGGCTTGTGCGCATAGTCGACATAGGCGAGCGCGCCGTTCCGGGCATGGCCGACGAGTTCGAGGCGGCCGGACGCGCCGATCAGCTTTTCGAGCGCCGCCATGGCGAGGGAGGCGGAAACGCCGGTCGACAGGGCAAGGCCCGCCGCGACCAGCGCATTGGCGACCTGGAAATCGCCTGCCAGCGGAATGTGCACTTCGTGGATGTCGCCGCCCGCATGGATCTCGGCGGTCTGCTTGTGGCGGAAATGCTCGACCCGCTTCAAGGTGAGGTAATCGCCCTTGCGGCCGACCGTGCGCACATCGAGGCCGGCCTTGCGCGCCGCCTCGATCGCCACGCCCGACCATTCGTCGTCGGCATAGATGACGGCCGGCGCGCCCTTCGGCAGCAGCGTATCGAAAAGCCGCATCTTGGAAGCCATGTAGTGCTCGACCGTCGGGTGGTAGTCCATGTGGTCGCGGCCGAGATTGGTGAAGGCGCCGGCGGAAAGCTTCACGCCGTCAAGGCGCGACTGGTCGAGGCCGTGGCTGGAGGCCTCCATGGCGGCATGGGTGACGCCGGCATCGGCAAGCTCGGCGAGCAGCGCATGCAGCGACACCGGATCGGGCGTCGTCAGCGAGCCGTAGTCGTTGCGGCCGGGCGCGACGACGCCGGTCGTGCCGATCATCGCAGCCGCATAGCCGGCATGCGCCCAGATCTGGCGCGTGAAGGAGGCGACGGAGGTCTTGCCCGCCGTGCCCGTGACGGCGACCATGGTCCCGGGCTGGCGGCCATGGAAGCAGGCGGCGGCGAGCGCCAGGAAACGGCGCGGATTTTCGACGGGAATGACCGGAACGGCCGCCTGCGCGGACGTGCCCTCGGCGACAACCACGGCGGCGGCGCCGCGCGCGACCGCATCGGCGATGAAGGCGCTGCCGTCGGCCTTGCTGCCCGAAAGCGCAACGAAGAGATCGCCCGGCCTGACCTTCCGGCTGTCGCTGGTGATGCCGCCTATTTCCGTGGCGGCTGCGGCGCTGAGGTCGCTGGTTTGAGGTCCGGCAAGGTCACTGATCTTCATTGTCCGCTCTGTTGCTCTCTGTCGGCCGCCGTTTCGCCCGCGAATCGGCGTCCCGTCTTCTCCATTCAATAAGACACAAGCAAGGCAGACCCGTCCTCACCAAATTTCGGCTTTACACCGAGAAGCGCGGCGGACCGGCGGATGATCTCGCCCACCATCGGCGCGGCGTTGAGGCCGGCGGTGCGCCCGCCGCCCTCGCCCGTCTGCGGCGCGTCGATGAAGGTGAGGACCACGTATTTCGGATCGTCGATCGGGAAGCCCGAGAGGAAGGCGTTGAAGTTCTGCGTGTTCGAATAGCGTCCGCCCACGACCTTGTTGGCCGTGCCCGTCTTGCCGCCGACATTGAAGCCGGGAACGAGCGAGCGGCGGCCGGAGCCGTCGTTCGCGTTCAGCTTGAAGAGGTAGCGCATGCTGTCGACCGTCGACGGCTTGATGACGACCTTGGCGATCTCGTCGGCCTCTTCCTCCGTGCGCGGCAGGAAGGTCGGGTTGAGGAGCTTGCCGCCGTTGATGAGCGCCGCGCCGGCGACGGCCGTCTGCAGCGGCGTCGTGGACACGCCGTGGCCGAAGGAGATGGTGATCGAGTTGATCTTCTTCCATTCGCGCGGCTGGCTCGGGGTCTTCACCTCCGGCAGTTCGGTCTCCATGCGGGTGAGGAGCCCCATGCGGGTCAGGAACTCCTTGTGCGCCTCGATGCCGACGACGTCAGCCATCTTGGCCGTGCCGATGTTGGAGGAATACTGGAAGATTTCCGGCACGGACAGCACGCGGTGCTTGCCGTGGAAGTCCTTGATGGTGAAGCCGCCGATGCGGATGGGCGCGCGGGCGTCGAAGCTGTCGGTGATCTTCACCTTGCCGGAATCGAGCGCCATGGCGGTCGTGAAGCTCTTGAAGGTCGAGCCCATCTCGAACGTGCCGTTCGACATGCGGTTCATCCAGCCTTCCTTGGCGCCCTCGGCCGGATTGTTCGGATCGTAGTCCGGATAGGAAGCCATGGCGAGAATCTCGCCGGTATGCACATCGAGCACGACGGCGCCGGCGGCAAGCGCCTTGTACTTCTCCATGCCCTCCTTGACGACCTCGCGCACGATCGCCTGCACGCGCAGGTCGATGGACAGGCGCACCGGTTCCATCTTGACGTCGCTCGTCATGCCGATGGCGGCAAGGTCGGCGAGGCCCTGGTTGTCGATGTAGCGCTCCATGCCGGCAATGCCGCGGTTGTCGATGTTGACGTGGCCGACGATGTGCGAGGCGGTTGCGCCGCCCGGATAGAAGCGGCGCTTTTCCGGCCGGAAGCCGACGCCGGGAATGCCGAGCGCCAGGATGCGGCTCTGCTGCTTGGGCGTGAGCTGGCGCTTCAGCCACTGGAAGCGGGACTTGGAGGTCAGCTTGCGGTAGGTGCCGCGCCGGTCGAGCTCCGGCAGCACGGTGGCGAGCATTTCGACCGCCTCGTCCGCATCGACGATCTTGTGCGGTTCGGCATAGAGCGAGACGGTGCGGATGTCGGTGGCGAGGATCTCGCCGTTGCGGTCGACGATGTCGGGGCGCGAGGCCATCAGGTGGTCGGCCGGACCGATGCTGGAGACGGCCTCGGGCGAGGCCATGCCGTACTGCACGAGGCGCCCGCCGATGACGGCATAGGCGATGCCGAAGCAGCAGATGATGACGGCGACGCGGCTGCGGGCCTGCGAGCCGGAACGCTTGCGCGTGCCCTCGAAGGCGTGGCCGCCGGCGCCGCCCGTCCGGTTGTTGTTGCCGCCGGCGTTGAAATGCGCCTTGCTCTTGACGACCATGATGCGGGAGAGAAACGACATCAGCGTGCCACCGATCCGGTTTGGATTACGTCCGTGCGCGAGGCGGGTTTCTTGGTCTTCGCCAGTTCCTCGTCCGGCAGCGCAGGCAGTTCGGCGGTCGGCATGGGCAGCTCGTTCGGCCGGGCGAGCTGGGTCGATTCCGTCGGCACGAGCTTGAGGTCGCTGTCGAAGGTCTGGACCAGGCGGTTGAGGCGGTTCGGCTGGGTCAGCAGCGCCCAGTCGGCCTTGAGCAGGTCGATCGTGTCCTCCTCCAGCTTGATCTCGGCATCGAGCTTGCGCACGTCCTCGAGCTTGTTCTCGGCCTGGTGCTTGATCGAGTAGGTGACGGTGGCTGCGGCGGTCATGATCGCGATCATCACGACGTCAAGGGTTCGGAACATCACTCAGCTTCCCATCTTCTCGAGGCCGGCAAGGTTGGGCAGGTTGAAAATGGACAGGTCATCCGTCCCGGCGGGCGCGCTCGTGCGCTCGCCTGCGCGCAGCTTCGCGGATCGGGCGCGCGGATTGACCGCGCTCTCCTCGTCGCTGGCCGCCACCATAGGGCGCCCGACTGGTGCGAAGGTTGCGGCCCTGTCGTGAACCTCCGGCAGGTGGCGCGAGCCCGCCGCCTTGCCGGAGCGATCCTGGAAGAATTTCTTGACGATGCGGTCTTCAAGCGAATGGAAGCTGACGACCACCAGCCGGCCGCCCGGCTTGAGGGCGCGCTCGGCGGCGATCAGCGCACGGGCAAGCTCGCCGAGCTCGTCGTTGACGAAGACGCGCAGCGCCTGGAAGACGCGCGTCGCCGGATGGATCTTGTCCTTGGCCTTGCGCGGCGTCGTCAGTTCGATGAGGTTGGCGAGCTGGCGCGTCGTGGTGAAGGGCTCCTTCTCGCGCGCCTTCTCGATGGCGCGCGCGATGCGGCCGGCCTGCTTCTCCTCGCCGAGGAAGCCGAAGATGCGGATGAGGTCGGAGACTTTCGCGCGGTTCACCACATCGGCCGCCGAAACGCCGGACGCGGACATGCGCATGTCGAGCGGCCCGTTCTTCTGGAAGGAGAAGCCGCGCTCGGCCTCGTCGATCTGCATGGAGGAAACGCCGATATCGAGCACGACGCCGTCGAGCCCGCCCGCGGGCGCATAACGCGCAAGATCGGAAAAGCGCGAATGGATGAGCGTGAGCCGGCCGCCGGAGGCCTCTGCCAGCCCCTGCCCGGCGGCAATGGCCGTCGGATCGCGGTCGAGGCCGATGACGTTGGCCCCCTCGGCAAGGATCGCGGAGGTGTAGCCGCCTGCCCCAAAAGTGCCGTCGAGGACGACCTGACCGGGCTTGGGTGCGAGTGCCTCGATGACCTCGGAGAGAAGAACCGGAATGTGACGGACCGATCCGCCATCGGCATCAGAAGAACCTCCGCCAAGATCCGCCGCCATTCCGATTCTCCGTCCTACCCCGAGCCCAGACCTCGCGTCCTGAACTCTTCCCGGGCCGCCGCCTGCGTGGCTTGAAATGTCTGCGGCGCCCAGAGCTGAAAATGATCCGCCCGACCGACAAAGGTCACCTCCGCGGTGATGCCCGTATAGTCCCGGATGAAATCCGTGACCGGCAGGCGCCCCTCCGAATCGAGCTTCATGAAGACGCCGCCCCCGTGAATGAGGAGCGACATCCGGTTGGCCATCGGCGAAAAGGCATCCTCGCTGGCGATCTGGCGCTCGAAACGATCGAGCAGATCCAGCCCGCCGACGCTGATCGCCGGAAACATGAAATCCTGGAAGCAGTAAAGTTCCCGGATGTCGCGCTGCGACAGGACGGTGCGGAACGCCGAAGGAACGGAAACCCTCCCCTTGGCATCCACCCTGTTCGTCGCATTCGACAGGAACCGGTTCATGACGCGATACAGCCGCTTCCAAAGCCGGAGCACGGTGCATCCACCCCGGCGTTACCAACACAACACAACGCGCACGAACCGGCCATGATGCAGCGCATGCGCGCCGCACCGTCCCCAGCCGGTTTGCCTCAAAGCTTTGCGATGAACGGACGCTCATGCGTCCTCGTGCAGTGTGATTTTGGGATACCATGGGACCATATGGGCGTCAATGGGAAGAGACCTCATTCCCCCTACTCAGACCGTCAAACGTTTATAAGGCGTTAAGTTTAACAAAAGGTTAGGAATGCCGCCGCAAGGCCTTGTATTTGCTGGCGCTGAAACAGCGCCGGCGTGTATTCGCGCGCGTGACAAGGCATGCGCGAACCCCAGGGAATTCAATACCTTGGGCGAAGCGGGAAAAAATCGTCCCGGAAGGAGGGATTTTGCCAGTTGGCCTGTAAGCCGGGTTCTGTATGGCTCCGGCTTTCGCCGGAACGTGGCAGCCATTCATCTGGGACCGGACTTGCGCCAGGCCTCGTGCAACCCACCCGGATGACCGGCCCGGAAACGGGCTGGACCGCTTGCGCGGCCCGCGTCATCCCTATTCGGTTTTGCTCCCGGTGGGGTTTACCGTGCCGGTCCTGTCGCCAGGACCGCGGTGGGCTCTTACCCCACCCTTTCACCCTTACCTTCCAAGGAAGGCGGTTTGCTTTCTGTGGCACTTTCCCTGGGGTCGCCCCCGCCGGACGTTATCCGGCACCGTGTTTCCGTGGAGCCCGGACTTTCCTCACCCTGCGGCCTTTCGACCCTTGCAAGGCGCGGCTGCCCGGCCAACTGGCAAGGGCTGACTAGCCGATACCGGATGGAAACACCAGAGGCTCAGCGGAAATGAACGGCAAAATCCGTGGCATAGTCCGGCTCGTCCAGCCGGCCGCGAATCAGAAGGTCCGCGCCGATGCGGCCGATCTCGTCGGAACTCTTGGCCGCCGCCCCGTTGCCGCCGGTCAGGAGCGCGACGCGCTCGCCGCCGACGAAGCCTGCATAGGGATAGCCGTGCGCGGTGTAGGTCGTCACGCAGGGCGCGGACAAAAGGCGCACCGGGGCGAGCTGCGGAATGGAGCGGGCCAAAAGCCGCTTGAGATGGGTAATGGCGTTCGCATCGCCCTGCCCGCGGAACCAGTCGACGATCGCCGGCTCCTCGGCGATTTCTATATCCGTCGGATCACCGCCGATCTTGAGATAGGCATGCCCGTCCGGATAGACGATGGGCGGCAGGAAATAGAAGTGTTCGGCTGGATCGGCGCTTTCGTCGATCCAGGACGGCATTCCGGCAAAGGCCTTCGCCTGCTCCGGCGAAAGCTGCGCCAGCACGACAGTCCGCGCCTTGACGATCAGCGCCGGCACCCGGGGCAGCAGCCCCGGCGCTCGCGAAAACCCGCCGGTCGCGACCAGCACGCGCCCGCCCGTGACGGCTTCGCCCGACCGCAGCATCACCGACGCACGGCCGCCCTCTTCGGTCACGGAAATCGCATCGTCGGAAATGCAAACGCCGCCCGCCTTCTCCATGCAGGCGACCTGCGCCGCGACCAGCTTGCGCGGGTCGATGTAGCCGGCGCCCTTCGCTTCGAAGACGCCCGCCGAACGCTCCGGCAGCGAGAACCATGGAAAATGCGCACGCAATTCGGCCCGGTCCAGCAGCGGCGCGTCGAGGCCGTGGCGCGCCGCGACCGCCGCAACGGAAGAGACGAACTCCCCATCCGCATGGCCGCTGATCAGGCACCCCGTCTCGCCATAGAAGGCGATGCCGCTCTCTTTCTCGATCTCGCGGTATCGGGCGATGGAGCGGTTGGCGAGCAGCGCCCAGTCGCGATCCTGGTCGATCGTGCGGGTGATGCGGCCGCTGTCGTAGTGGCTGGCGAAGACGCCGTCATGCGCCGTCCAGTCCGCCGGCTCGCCCCGGCCGACGAGCGCCACCGAGGCGCCCGTTTGCGAAAGGTGCCGCGCCGCGGCCGCCCCCATCATGCCCCTGCCCACCACGACGAAATCGAAATGCCGAACCATGCCTCACCCTCATCTTCGGCAATGGCATAGCATGGCGACGGCGCGATTCCAGCCGTGAAAAGTCGTCGCGGGCGTCAGTCGATGTAGCTCTGCACCTTGCCGCAGTAACGCTTGGAAACCGGGTTCATGCGCTTGGCGCCGTGGCCGGCATTGTACTTGAGGATGGTGCCGCAGGTCGTGCCGCCGCCGAGGTCATGCGCCATGGCGAGGTACTTCATGCCGAACTTGATGTTCGTCTCCGGATCGTAGAGCCCCTTTGCGCCGCCGCGATAGCCCATCATGCGCGCCGTCGCCGGCTTGATCTGCATGAGGCCGATCTCGCCGGCGCTGCCGCGGGCCCGCGGATTGAAGTTGCTCTCGACGCGGACGACGGCATGGGCGAGATCGACCGGCACGCCGTAGGTCTTGGCATAGGTCTGGATGAGGCTGGAATAGCTCGCCGCCTGAACGCCGGTCTTCAGCGGGTTCTCCGCCTTGGGGTAGCCGGTCGTGCTCCTGAAGGTCTTCAACTGGCCGACGACGACGCCCTCCTTGTCGATGACGGTCGCGCGCTTGTTGCGCTTGCCCGACGCTTTCGCCGCCTTCCCCTTGCTCTCGGCCTTCGCCGTCGTGGCCGGCTTCGCCGCGGGGCCGCGGTAGTCGCCGGATGCGGCATGCGCCATGCCGGCGGAAAAAACGGACGCGCAAAGGCAGGCCGCGCTGATGGCAGCAAGAAGTCTTCTCATCTATTTCCAGTCTCCAAAAGGCGCAAAGGCAGTGCCTTGGCGGCGGCTACGGAGGCCGCGCGCCTTGCGCAAACGTCTCGATCCTTGTTGATAGCGACCAGGCCCTGACCGCTTGCTGCGCTGCAGTGAACGCAGCCGGAAAGAACATCCCCAATCGGGTCAGGATGTGGCGAAGCGGTAAACTTCTGTTACAGCCTGCAATATTCGAATATAAGAACGGGCTTTCAGGCCGCCAGCCGCGGCAAAGCCGACAGCAGCCGGTGCAGCGTGTCGATGGTCGAAAAGTCGGCGATGCCGTCGACCCGCTCCGGCCGGAAATGACGCTGGAAGGCGGCCACCGCTCCCTCCGTCTTTTCCGTGTAAATCCCGTCGATTTCAGTGCCATAGCCGTAGAGCGACAGCATGGATTGCAGCGCCTCAACCGGCTGGCCCGCATCCCCCCTCTGGAAGAAGCGTCCGCCGGCGATCGGCGTCGGCTCGACCCAGTGCCCCACGCCCGCGGCATGAAGGGCCCCCCACGGGAACTTTTCACCCGGATCGACCTTGCGAATCGGCGCCACGTCGCTGTGCGCGAGCACCCGCTCGGGGGCAATTCCCCACCTTCTGCCACAATCGAGACAAAGTTCGACGACCGCCCGGATCTGTGCGTCCGGAAAATCCGGCAGCCCGCCGGGGTGCCCGGCATTGGCGATCTCGATGCCGATGGAGGCCGAGTTGATGTCGCTCTCGCCCTTCCAGAAGCTCTTGCCGGCGTGCCAGGCACGGTCCGCCTCGCGCACGAGCTGCTCGACGCGGCCGTCCTCGTGCACGAAGTAATGACAGGAAACCTCGCTTTCCGGCGCGCAAAGCCATGTCAGCGCGCCTTCGGCCGTTTCCATGCCGGTATAGTGCAGGAGGATGATGTCGGGAGAGCGCCCGCCCGCCCGCGCGCCGAAATTCGGCGACGGCGCGGCCGAGGCGCCGGAATAGTCACATGTGAATGCGCTCATGCAGCGCAGCGTTCCTTCTCGATCGCCTCATAGGCAGCGTTGAGCGCGGCCATGCGGTCGTTCGCGATCTGATGGAACTCGGCCGGCACGCCACGCGCCACCAGCCTATCAGGATGGTTCTCGGAGGCAAGCACCCGGTAGCGCTTGCGGATCTCGGAAAAATCGTCGCTGGGCTTGACGCCGAGCACCTTGTAGGGGTCGCGGCCGCTGATATGGACATGGCGCGCCGTGATCTGCTCGAAGCGCTCCTCGGCCATGCCGAAGATTTCCGCGACGCGCAGCAGGAAGGCCATCTCGTTTTCGTGGATCAGCCCGTCCGCCTTGGCGATGTGGAACAGGCCGTCGACGATGTCCTCGAGGATCGGGCAGTTCTTCTCGCAGGAGACGCACAGCGCCTTCATCTTCTCCGCATAGGCCTCGTAGCCCGCGACATCCTGCCGCGCGAGGTTGTAGAGCCGGGCGACATTGGCCGCCTGGTTGTCGGGATACTTGAAGATGTCCTTGAAGGCATCGACCTCCGCGGTCGTCACGATGCCGTCCGCCTTCGCCATCTTGGCGGAAAGCGCGATCATCGCGACGGAGAAGGCCACCTGCCGGCGCGTTTCCGGGTCGCCCTCGAAGAGCGTGCGCACGGCCTCGACCACGCCGGACAGCGCATTGCTGGCGGCATCGGAAACCATGCCGACGAGGCGATCCCATACGGCACTGATGAAGCAAGTCGGCGAATTCTGGAACATAAGGTGATCTTGAGCAGACAATTGCAGGGAAAGCAAGGCAGGAGGCACGAGGATGACAAAATTTTGATGCCCCTCATTAAGTGGATGCATCCAATTTTCGCCGAGCGGATTCCAGCCTGTCCGGTACGAGGGACAATCCGTCACAGAGCGCGGATAAGTTCGCCGCGCCGTTTCCCTTGAGGGGATTCTGCGCTAGGAGCAACACCAGCAAAAGTGCGAAGCGGTTTTGCCGGAGTTTCGGGACCGGACGCGCACTTTCCAGACGTGCTGAAGCCGAGGAGGAAACATGGCCAAGCAGAAAGTCGCAATGCTGACAGCCGGCGGGCTCGCGCCCTGCCTGTCGTCCGCCGTCGGAGGCCTGATCGAGCGCTACAGCGACATCGCACCGGACATCGAGCTCGTCGCCTACCGCTCCGGCTACCAAGGCCTCCTGCTCGCCGACCGGATCGACGTCACGAAGGAGATGCGCGAGAAGGCGCCCCTCCTCCACCGCTACGGCGGCTCGCCCATCGGCAACAGCCGCGTGAAGCTGACGAACGCCGCCGACTGCGTGAAGCGCGGTCTCGTCAAGGAAGGCGACAACCCGCTGCGGGTCGCGGCCGAGCGCCTCGCCAAGGACGGCATCACGATCCTGCACACGATCGGCGGCGACGACACCAACACGACGGCGGCCGACCTTGCCGCCTATCTCGGCGCCAACGGCTACGACCTGACCGTCGTCGGCCTGCCGAAGACGGTCGACAACGACGTCGTGCCGATCCGCCAGTCGCTCGGCGCCTGGACGGCGGCCGAGGTCGGCGCCGGCTTCTTCGACCACGTCAGCAACGAGCAGAGCGCAGCGCCCCGCACCCTCGTCGTGCACGAGGTGATGGGCCGCCACTGCGGCTGGCTCACCGCCGCCACGGCCCGCGCCTATATCCAGAAGACCAGCGGCAACGAATATGTCGAGGGCTTCATGATGAACACGCAACTGAAGAACATCGACGGCCTCTACCTGCCCGAGATGGAGTTCAACCTCCAGGCCGAGGCCGAGCGCCTGAAGGCGGTCATGGACCGCACCGGCTTCGTCACGCTCTTCGTCTCGGAAGGCGCCTGCCTCGACGCCATCGTCGCCGAGCGGGAAGCATCCGGCGAAACCGTCAAGCGCGACGCCTTCGGCCACGTGAAGATCGACACGATCAATGTCGGCAACTGGTTCTCCAAGCAGTTCGCCGCCCTGCTCGGCGCCGAGCGCGCCATGGTGCAGAAGTCCGGCTACTACGCCCGCTCCGCCCCGGCCAACCGCGACGACCTGCGCCTCATCCAGAGCATGACCGACCTTGCCGTCGAGAGCGCGCTCAACAAGGTCTCGGGCGTCACCGGGCACGACGAGGGCCAGGGCGGCAAGCTGCGCACCATCGAGTTCCCGCGCATCAAGGGCGGCAAGCACTTCGACACCTCCGCGAAGTGGTTCGGCGAGGTGATGGACGCGATCGGCCAGAAGTGGCGCGCGTCGGCCTGATCGCACAGGGCTTGACGCCGAAAATTTGCAATGGCTTGCTCCCCGGATCGACCGCCGCTCCGGGGAGTTTTCATGTCCTTCGACCACTGGCTGGCCTTTGCCGCCGCATCCGCCGTCATGCTCGCCATTCCGGGGCCGACGATCCTCCTCGTGATCTCCTATGCGCTCGGCCACGGCCGGCGGACCGCAGGCGCGACGGTCGCGGGCGTCGCACTCGGCGACTTCACCGCCATGACCGCCTCCATGCTCGGCCTCGGCGCCCTGCTCGCCGCCTCGGCGTCGATCTTCACCGTCCTGAAATGGGTGGGCGCGGCCTATCTCGTCTGGCTCGGCATCAAGCTCTGGCGCGCGCCCGTCGCGGCAAGCGCGGAGGGCGAGGCCCCGGCGGAGGAGAGGCCCGCGCGCATCTTCGCCCACGCCTATGTCGTCACGGCGCTGAACCCCAAGAGCATCGTCTTCTTCGTCGCCTTCCTGCCGCAGTTTCTTGACCTCTCGCAGCCGGTCCTGCCGCAGATGGTGATCTTCGAGGCGACCTTCCTCGTCCTCGCGACGCTGAACGCCTTTTCCTATGCGCTGCTCGCCTCCGCCGCCCGCAAGACGATCCGCAAACCCTCGGTCCAGAAGGTCGTCAACCGCACCGGCGGAACGCTTCTGATAAGCGCCGGACTGCTCACGGCGGGCCTGCGCAGGGCGGCAGCCTGACGCATCGTCAGGCCTGCGGGTTGCCGCTCGGCGCCTGATCGGCTATGAGCGGGGCACGGCCACGGCCGATTGATTTGCAAAAGCCGTCCTGCGAGCGCGCACCCCTGGGAGCGCCGCATGGCGGATACGAGAAGTGGCAGCGCCCTTCGCGCGTCCTCACGGGCGCCGGCGCTGTGGGGCGTTCCGGCGCCCGCACACCCCGGCAAACCGAGAGCGACGACCATGGCTGATACCCCCGTTTCCCGTCCGGCACGCATTGCCACGCTTGCCTGCGCAGGCCTTCTTGCAACGCTTGCCGGCTGCGCCAGCGTGGCCGAGGACGCGGCGACGGCAAGGACCGTGACGCCCGCTTCGGCAACGCCGGCCACGACGGATATTGCCGCCGGCGACGAAACCACGACCGAAGTCGCCTATGCCGCCCTGCCGGTGGCAAAGCCCGGCACCGAGAGCACGCCGCAAGCCCTGCCGGCACCGGTCGCCGTCGCGGCAAACGCCGCCGAGGCGGCCGTTCCGGTCTCCGCGCTCGCCGAGGCAAGGCCCGTGACGGGCGCCGCGGCCGCCACAGCCGCGCTGGTCTCCAATACCGGCGGCGGGGCCGCCCCGGCCGGCGAAATGCCGCAGAGCTTCGACACGGTCATCGGCGTCTCGGTCATGGAGCCGGGCTTCGACACCGGCGAGCCGGAAGGCCTCGAACAGCTCGTGGCCACCCGCAAGATCGTGCCGGTCGCAAAGCCCGCCCTGCTGAGCAACGCCGTCCTGACCACCGAGACCCGCCTCGTCGTGCCGCGAGCCGAGCAGCCGTTCCAGAAATCCGGTACGCCCATCGATGGCCTCATCAGCAAATATGCCGCGCTCTACGGCATTCCGGAATCGCTGCTCCACCGCGTCGTCAAGCGCGAAAGCCGCTATGATCCGAAGGCCTTCAACCGCGGCCACTACGGCCTGATGCAGATCAAGTATGCGACGGCGCGGAGCATGGGCTTCGAAGGCCCGGCCGAAGGCCTGTTCGACGCCGAAACGAACATCAAATATGCCGGCAAGTACCTGCGCGGCGCCTGGCTCGTCGCCGACGACAAGAACGACGGCGCCGTGCGCCTCTACGCGGCCGGCTACTACTATCACGCCAAGCGCAAGGGCCTGCTAGACGAGACGGGCCTGCGATAAGCCGAGACGGCAGCGGCCCTCATCCCGCTGCCGCGATC
Organism: Shinella sp. PSBB067; assembly: GCF_016839145.1. Classification (NCBI taxonomy): domain Bacteria; kingdom Pseudomonadati; phylum Pseudomonadota; class Alphaproteobacteria; order Hyphomicrobiales; family Rhizobiaceae; genus Shinella; species Shinella sp. PSBB067. The sequence continues at coordinate 1,931,278 of NZ_CP069303.1, forward strand.
TTCTCCCCGCAGGCGGGGAGAAGCGGCATGTGGCTATGCCTGGCATCCCACCCGCGTCGATATTTCAGGAAACCGGACCGGCACGGCCGTTCGCCCGGCTTGCGGGGGAGAAGGTCGCGACAGCGGGTTGAGGGGGCCTTACCGCGCCGCCTTCAGCCAGAACGACATCGGCTTTTCAGTCTCCTGCGCCTCGCCGATATCCTGCCACGACAGCATCGTGGCAAGATCGGCGCGACGGGTATAGCCGCGCCTGCCCCAGAAGTCGTCGAGCGGCGCGTAATCGGCCGGGCGCAGCGGATGGTCCTTCGGGCGCTCCACCGCACAGAAGGCGCACCAGTCGAACCGGCCGAGGCGGCGCGCATAGGCCTCCCGCTCCTCGAAGAAGCGCACGCCGAGCCCCCTGCCCCGGTAGCCCGGCAGCAGCACGGATTCCCCGAAATAGAAGACCGTGGCCGGATCGATGCCGGCGGCGGCGAAGGGCGCCCTGAATTCCTCCGACGCATCCGTCATCGGCACGCCCGTCGAGGCGCCGACGATCCGCTCCCCGTCGAGCGCCAGCACGAAAAGGCTCTCGGGCGACTGCGCATAGGTCTGGAGATAGGCGGCCTCGTAATCCTCGCTTCCCGCATAGAGATACGGGAAGGCGTGGAACACGGCGATGCGAAGGCGCGCCAGATCGCCGACATGGGGCGCGACGGCTTTGCCGTGGACGATCTCGATCTGCATGATCCTCAAATGTTCCCAAAGGCTTGAACAATGCTATAAGGCGGGCCGGGCCCTGCCCGGAAGATAACGACATGAGGGATGACATGCCAGCAAAAGAGACGATCCGCGCCTATTACGACGCTTTCAACAAGCAGGACATGGAGGCCTTCTTCGATCTCTTGCATGACGACGTCGTCCACGACATCAACCAGGGCGGCCGCCAGGCCGGCAAGGACGCCTTCCGCGACTTCATGGCCCACATGAACCGCTGCTACCGCGAGACGCTGACGGACATCGTCATCATGTCGAACGACGACGGCACGCGCGGGGCGGCCGAATTCGTCGTCAACGGCCAGTACCTCGTCACGGACGAGGGCCTGCCGGAAGCCAACGGCCAGACATACGTGCTGCCCGCCGGCGCCTTCTTCGAGATCCGCGACGGCAAGGTCGCGCGCATCTCCAACACCTACAATCTCAACGACTGGATCGCTCAGGTCGGTGCCTGACCGGCCTCAAGCTTCGACGCCTCCAGCGCGTCGAGGATCTGCCTGACCAGCGGCTGGGGCCGGTAGCCGAGTTTCGACGGCGTCAGCCCCATCCGCACCACGGCAAGCCCGCGCGAGGGCACGACCGCCACCGACTGGCCGTCATGCCCGAGCATCCAGAACGTATCCTCCGGCAGGCCGTAATCCGTGTCGCGCTTTTCGCCGGGCCCGCGCGTCCAGGTCTGCACGCGGCTGTAGACGCCGCCGGAGGCGGCGGTCGGGGTGGCCATCGCCGCGACGAGACCGTCCGGCAGCAGCCGGTTCGCCTTCCACACGCCGTTATTCAGGAGCAGCAGCGAGAACCGCGCCCAGTCGCGCGCCGTCGCATACATGTAGGACGAGCCAACGAAGATGCCGGTCTCGTCAGGCTCCATGACGGCACTCGCCATGCCGAGCGGGGCGAAAAGCCCCCTGGACGGGAAGGACAGCGCCTGCACCCGCCCGCCGAGCGCGCCCATCCACAGGCGGGACAGCAGAACCGCCGTGCCGCTGGAATAGTTGAACGCCTCGCCCGGATTGGCTTCGAGCGGCAGGGAGACGGCAAAGCGCGTCATGTCGGGTTCAAGGAACAGCATGCGCGTGACATCGGTCACGGCGCCGTAGTCCTCGTTGAAGGCGAGGCCGCTCTCCATGGCGAGGAGCTGCCCGAGCGTGATCGCCGAGCGCGCATCGCCCCGCCATTCGGGAAAGAGGTCGCTCGTTTCGGGCGAAAGCGCACCGGCCTGCATCAGCCGGCCGACGAGGGCGGCGTTGACCGTCTTGGTCATCGACCAGCCAAGCAGCGGCGTGGCCTGCGAGAAGCCGTCGCCATAGGCCTCGGCGACGATGCGGCCGGCATGCACCACGACAACGGCCCGCATGCCCGGTCCCGCCAGGGCCGGATCGGCAAGCAGCGCGGCAAGGCGCGCATCCGGCGTCACCGCCTCCCCGTCGGGCCAGGCGACGGCGGGATCGCCGGGCGGAATGACCGGCAGGGGAACGTCCGACACCGCCTGCTGCGCCGCGCGGAAGTCGCCGTCCGGCACGCCGGCGCAGCCGAAGCCCTCGTGCCAGACCGCATAGCCCGGCGCGAACAGGCCGAGCAGGCGGGTCGTCACCGTCTTTCCCTCGAAATCGACGTCCTGCCGCATGAATTTCAGCAGCGGATGGCCAGGCGCCTGCACGTCCTCGGCCAGCACCCGGGCGGGATCGCGCCCGGCGATGAAGACATTGGAGCAGACGATCTTCGCGGCGTAGCCGGACCCGACGCTCAGGAGTGCCGGCGGCGACACGATGAGCCAGCTCGCCGCCACCACGACGGCAAGGGCAAGGGCAGAAAGCGTCCAGGCGGCCAGCCTCTGCAGTCGTCTCATCGCAGCCTCTCCTTCGAGAGCGGAGACAAGCAGGATTCCCTCGCCATGAAAAGGCTTTTCGGAGCGTCAGGCAGAAAGCCGGTCCTCCGGCGGCCGGAAGAAGCGCGTCACCTCGCCCGCCGCCACCGGCGCCGAGATCAGGTAGCCCTGCGCCTCCGACGCGCCGCGCTGGCGGATGAAGTCGAGCTGGCCTTCCGTCTCGATTCCCTCCACTGTCGTCGTGACCTGGAAGGTCTGGCCGAGCTTCAGGATGATATCGACGAGATCGGCGTCGCGCTTGCTCTCCATCATCGCCCGCGCGAAGGAGCGGTCGATCTTCATCTGGTCGATCGGAAAGGCGCGCAGGTTGTTGATAGAGGAGAAGCCGATGCCGAAATCGTCGAGCGCGACGCGCACGCCGTGGCGGCGCAATTCGTTGAGGCTCTCGCGAATCACCGTCTCGTCGACCGAGAAGACGGATTCCGTCACTTCGACGGTGAGACGGCCGGGGGCAAGCCCGGTTTCGGCAAGGCACGCCTTCACATAGTCGACGAAAGCCCGGTCCTTGAACTGGTCGCCGACGACGTTGACGGCAATGCCGGTCGGCGCCGGCCACTTCGCCGCTTCCCGGCACGCTTCGCGCACCACCCAGTTGCCGAGCGCCAGGATCAGCCCGGTCTTCTCGGCGGCCGGGATGAAGACATCGGGCATGATCAGCCCCTTTTCCGGGTGCCGCCAGCGCAGCAGCGCCTCGAAGGCGCGCACCGACCGGCTCTCGACGCCGACGATCGGCTGGTATTCGAGGAAGAGTTCGTCGCTCGCGATCGCCTTGGCGAGATCGTGCTCGATGGCCGCCCGCGCCTGGACGTCGGCGGCAAGCGCCGCGTCGAAGAAGCGGAAGCCGCTGCCGTGGGCCTCCTTGGCCTCGTAGAGCGCGACGTCGGCCCGCTTCAGGAGTTCGGACATGGAAGCGTCGCCGGCCTCCATGAAGGTGACGCCGATGCTGCACCCGCTCGCCACGCGGTGGCGCTTGAGGTCGAACGGCGTCTCGAAAGCCTCGCAGAGCGTGCGGCAGACGTCCTCGATCTTGCCCTGCGAGGGCCGCCCCGCGATCGTCACGACGAATTCGTCGCCGCCGAGCCGGTAGACCTTCGCCGTTGCGCAGAGCACGCCCGCGAGCCGCCGGGCAATGGCCGCCAGAAGCTGGTCGCCCACATCGTGGCCGAGGCTGTCGTTGACGAACTTGAAGCGGTCGAGGTCGAGGAGCAGCAAGGCCGGGCGGTTGTCCTGCCCGCCCGCATCCACCAGCGCCTGGATGTCCCGTTCCAGGCAGAACCGGTTGGCAAGCCCCGTCAGGCGGTCGTGATAGGCGTCATGCGTCAGGCGCTGCTCGGTCTGCCGGCGCTGGCAGAGCTCGGCGATCAGCTGCGCCTTCGACCGGCCGATCTGGTAGAAGCCGACGCCGAAGAAGACGGGCATGAGGGCAAGCGCGGTCGCCGTGGGCATGGAGAAGCCGAAAAGGCTTTCCTGCGCCGGGTCGCGCATGATCTGGTCGGCGGCAAGGCAGATGCCGGGAAGGAAAGCTCCGAAGACCGATCCCGCCAGCGCGTAGCGCTGCTCGATCCTCGGCAAGAAGGTTTTCAACATCATGTAACCCTAAACCGTTGTTATCATGACAACAGGGTGCAGCCCGGCCATATGGCCTGCCCGATGTTCTAGCCGACAAAGAATGACAGAGTGTTAAGGGGGCGTTCGCGTTTGCCCCCCCAGATTCGAGGGGTTATTTTTTGGGAACCTCGGCGCCTTTCGCGCGTTGGGAGGGTTGTTGTCATTCGTGCGTGGGGCTCGCGCGTCTAACGAGTGGGAAGGACCATCACATGAAATCCATGATCATCGGTGCCGCCGGCATCCTGGTAACTGCGGGTACGCTGCCGGCTTTCGCAGCCGATATGACCGTCGCCGAACCGCCGGTGGAAACACCGATCACCGAGGTGGCGGGCGTCTACGACTGGGGCGGCTTCTATGTCGGCTTGAATACGGGCTATGCCTGGACGGACGGCGACTATACCGGCGGGTTGCCGGGCAGCCACAGCATGGACGGCTGGGCCGTCGGTGCCTATGCTGGCTATAATTTCTTCAACAATGGCTGGGTCTACGGTGTCGAAGCCGACGTCAAGCGCGACTTCAACGACGAGCGCTTCACGAGCGGGGGGCTTCCCTTCGAATATGAGACGACCTGGGGCGGCTCCGTTCGCGCCCGCCTCGGCTACGCCATCGACCGGACGCTGATCTACGGCACCGGCGGCTATGCCTTCACCAACGCCAAGCTGACGGATGTCACTACCGGCGCGAGGGAAAAGGAAACCTTCCACGGCTGGACCATCGGCGCGGGTGTCGAGCACGCCTTCACCGACAACGTGGCGGGACGTATCGAATATCGCTATTCGGACTACAACAAGTCCGACATCTTCGGCGTTGCCGGCTCGGATGGCGACATCGATTCGCATTCCATCATGCTCGGCGTGAGCATGAAGTTCTGACGTTCAGGCCGGGGCGCGCACATCGCCCCGGCTTAACGTCCCGCTAACCGTAATTTTACCAAAATGCGCGATAGGTCGAGGACCCGTCTCGCGCGCTCCCCTTTACGGCCCGGTCCATTCGAGGCAGGATTGGTAAACGCGCAACAACGGGACTTCCATGCGTCGGTTCATTCTGGCCCTCCTGCCCCTCGCCCTCCTCGCCACGTCCTGCTCCACCACCGATTACGACCTCGTGTCCACCGCGTCCGTGCCCCCGCGCTTCGCGGACAAGGACCCGCAGGATTTCGGCGCGCGCAATCCCCATCGCCACGAGGTGCACGGCATCGACGTGTCCAAGTGGAACGGCGACATCGACTGGCCGGCGGTGAGGAAAGGCGGCGTCGCCTTCGCCTTCCTGAAGGCGACCGAGGGAACCGACCGCATCGACAACCGCTTCGCCGATTACTGGCGCGGCGCAAAGGCGGCCGGAGTCGCCCATGCGCCCTACCATTTCTATTATTTCTGCTCGACGGCGGATGCGCAGGCCGACTGGTTCATCGCCAACGTGCCGAAGGAAGCCGTGCAGCTTCCGCCGGTGCTGGACGCCGAATGGAACCCCGCCTCTCCCACCTGCAAGATCCGCCCGCCGGCAGGCGAGGTGCGCACAGCCCTGCAGCGTTTCATGGACCGCCTCGAAGCCCACTACGGCAAGCGGCCGATCATCTACACCACGGTCGACTTCCACCGCGATAACCTCGTCGGGCATTTCGAAGGCTATCACTTCTGGCTGCGCTCGGTCGCCAACCACCCGGAGAATATCTACCCGGCACGCAAATGGGCCTTCTGGCAATATACCTCGACGGGCGTCGTCCCCGGCATCTCGACGAACACGGACATCAACGTCTTCGCCGGCTCGGCCAGGAACTGGAACAAGTGGATGGCCTCGGTCTCCCGCTGACGGCTGCAACACAGGCGCGAGAAAGAGCGGCAGCACGCCGCGCTTGCCTTTTTCTTCTTGCTTCCGTCACATTCATCTGAGACAGCCGGGCCCAGCAACGGATCAAGGAGCATTGTGATGCGGCAGAACCTGAAGACGACACTTTCGGCAGGCCTTGCAGCCATTCTTCTGGCCGGCAGCGCGCACGCCCAGACGGCCCCCGCCTGCGGCGGCGATCTCGCGGCCTTCCTGGAAGGCGTGAAGGCCGAGGCGCAGGGGCGCGGCGTTTCCGCCGAGGTCGCCGACCGTGCGCTTGCCGGCGCCGCCATCGACCAGAAGGTGCTGTCGCGCGACCGGGCACAGGGCGTCTTCCGCCAGACCTTCCTCGAATTCTCCAAGCGCACGGTCAGCCAGTCCCGCCTCGACATCGGCCGCAAGAAGCTGAAGGACCTCGCCGACGTCTTCGCGCGCGCCGAGCAGGAATTCGGCGTCCCCGGCCCGATCATCGCGGCTTTCTGGGCCATGGAGACCGATTTCGGCGCCGTGCAGGGCGATTTCAACACCCGCAACGCGCTCGTGACGCTCTCCCACGATTGCCGCCGCCCCGAGATCTTCCGTCCGCAGCTTCTCGCCGCCATCGAAATGGTCGGCCACGGCGACCTCGATCCGAACGGCACGACGGGCGCCTGGGCTGGCGAGATCGGCCAGGTGCAGATGCTGCCGAAGGACATCATCGAGTTCGGCGTCGACGGCGACAATAACGGCCATATCGACGTCAAGAAGAGCGCGCCGGACGCAATCCTCACGGCGGCCAAGTTCATCCAGCATCTCGGCTTCGTGAAGGGCCAGCCGTGGATCCAGGAAGTCTCCGTGCCCGAGGTCCTGCCCTTCGAGAAGACCGGCCTGCAGCCGGGCATGAAGGCCGGCGACTGGTTCGCGCTCGGCGTCGCGCCGCGCGACGGCGACACCTCCTTCGGCAACCTGGAGGCCTCGCTGGTGCTGCCGCAGGGCCGCAAGGGCCCCGCCTTCATCACCTATCCGAATTTCAACATCTATCTTTCATGGAACCAGTCCTTCATCTACACGACGTCGGCCGCCTATTTCGCGACCCGTCTTGCCGGCGCCCCGCCCTATGAGCACGGCAACCCGGAGGAAGGCCTTTCCGAAGACGGCATGAAGCAGCTCCAGACCAAGCTGCAGGGCCTCGGCCATGACGTCGGCAAGATCGACGGCATCCTCGGCTCCGGCACCCGCGCGGCGATCCAGAAGGAGCAGCTCCGCCTCGGCCTGCCGGCCGACGGCTGGGCGACCCAGGCCCTCCTCTCCGCCCTCTGACAGGAATCGGGTGGCAAGCCGCCACCCGCTGCGATAGGACGTTCATGACCTGAGCGGCGCATGCCCGGTCGAAGCCGGACGGCGCCGCTCTTCTTGTCTTTCCGCATCCGCCTGCCGGATGTCTCCGGGGGAAACGATGCAGCAATCGGCCATGGCAACCCGCATGAACGCCCGGACCTGGGGCCTGCTGGCGCTTCTCGGCATGATCTGGGGCGGCTCGTTCTTCTTCGCCCGAATCGCGGTCGCCCATGTGCCGCCGGCAACGCTGGTGCTGCTGCGCGTCGGCATCGCGGCGGTCGCCCTGCATGTCTACATCGCGGGCCGTTTCGACATCTACGCGACGCTCCGCGCCCGCTGGCGCGAGTTCCTGCTGCTCGGCCTCGTCAACAATGCCGTGCCGCACATGCTGATCTTCCTCGGCCAGACGCAGATCGGCGCGGGCCTCGCCTCCATCCTCAACGCCACCACACCGATCTTCACCGTGCTCATCGCCAACCGCATGACGGCGGACGAGAAGCTCTCCCCGGAAAAGATCGCCGGCTGCCTGATCGGCTTCCTCGGCACCGCCGTGCTGATCGGCCCGCGTGCGCTCGCGCCCTTTGCCGGCGACGGCGGCCCGCCGCTCTGGGCGCTCGTCCTGCCCGTGCTCGCCGCGGCCTCCTACGGCCTTGCGGCGACCTACGGCAAGCGGTTCCGCGGCGTCGCACCGCCCGTCATCGCCGCCGGCCAGCTCAGCGCCTCGACGCTGTTGATGCTGCCCGTGTCGCTCATGCTCGATTCGCCCTGGCAGCTTGCCCTGCCCCCGCTGTCGGCGATCCTCGCCGTGCTGGCGCTGGCGCTCCTGTCCACCGCCTACGGCTACATCCTGTTCTTCCGGATCATGGCGGCAGCCGGGGCGACCAACACCTCGCTGGTGACGCTGCTCGTGCCGCCGAGCGCGATTCTCTCCGGCATGCTCTTCCTCGGGGAACGGCTGACGCCGCTCGGCATCCTCGGCATGGTGCTCGTGCTTCTCGGCCTCGTGGTGCTGGACGGACGCGCCCTCGCCCGCCTGCGGCCCTCCTGAGGGAGGCGGGAACAAAGCGCCCTTTGCGGCCTTTTCATGGGACTGGTGCCGATTGCCGACCCGATTTGCGCCACATTGGTAAATGCACTCTGTCGGCATTCGTCATTCGGTAGGGATTGTGAATTTTTTGTGGCGCGCATAATAAGTGAGGTAATTCAGAAGGTTAGCGTTGTGAATAACCGTCCGGCGCAGCCCGGATGTTGCAGTGCAGCAACAAAACACCTTTCCAACCCGCTTTTTTCGGTCGTAATATCGGACCGTAAACGCAAGGAGGTAAGCCGATGGGACTCACACATTCCTTGAATGTTTTGATGATCAGTGCAGCGTTCCTCTTCATCGCGACGATGCTATTCATCTGAGGCGATAAGCGAGCAGAAGGGTCAGGGACAAAACGACAAGCCCTGCCGAAACCCATTCAAGAATATGCATGGCTCCGGAGACGGTGCCATGCATTTTCGTTTCTGGCTGATGGTTCGCGTCAGGCCGCGGCGCCGGCCGCCCGGCTCCGGTCGATTCTGGCAAAGCCGACGCCGTCGCACACCTGCGAAACAAGGCTCGCCCTGTTCATCGTATAGAAGTGGAACTCGCCGATGCCGCGGGCAATGAGGTCCTCCACCTGGCGGATCGCCAGTTCCACCGCCACGGCGGCCCGCTCCTGCGGCCGGTCGTCGATCGGGCCGAGACGGTCCGCCAGCCAGCCGGGCACGGTGGCGCCGCAAAGGCCGGCGAACTTGCGGACCTGCGCCAGGTTGTGCACCGGCAGGATGCCCGGCAGGACCGGGATCGCTATGCCGGCCTTGCGCACGCGCTCGAGGTAACGCTCGAAATCGTCGTTCTCGAAGAAGAACTGGGTGAGCGCGCGCGTCGCGCCCGCATCCACCTTGCGCTTGAGCATGTCGATGTCGGCGGCGACGTCGGGACTTTGCGGATGCTTTTCCGGATAGGCGGAAACGGAAATCTCGAAATCGGCGATCCCGCGCAGGCCCGCGACCAGTTCGGCCGCATTGGCATAGCCGCCCGGATGCGGCTGGTAGGGCGCGCCGACGCCGCCCGGCGGATCGCCTCGAAGCGCGACGAAGTGCTTCACGCCGACCGCCTGGAATTCCGCGACGACGGCATGCACCTCCTCCCTCGTCGCCCCGACGCAGGTCAGGTGCGAGGCGGCCGGCAGGCCCATCTTCAGGAGTTGGCGCACGGTCGCCAGCGTCGGCGCCTTGGTGGAACCGCCGGCGCCATAGGTGACCGACATGAAGCGCGGCGCATAAGCCGAGAGCTCGGCGGCCGTTTCCCAGAGCTGGCCTTCGGCCTCCGCCGTCTTGGGCGGGAAGAATTCGAAGGACAGACGGATATCCTTGCGGGCTGGGATGGCGGTCGCCGGCTTCATGTCAACTCCTCCTGCGGATCGCGATGGGGTCGGCCGCCTGTTCGCGCTGGTCGCGGGCAAGCCATATGGTCACGGTGAGCGCATCGGCGGCCGAATGCGCGGGTTTCAGATCGACGACCGCTTCGACGGCAAGGCCCGCCTTCTCCAGCCATTCGGACATGGTCTGGTGCGAGAAGCCGAGGCGGATATGGGCGTGCTCGTCGCGCAGGTGCTCCAGCGCGTGCGGGGCAAGGTCGATGATGGCGAGCCGCCCGCCCGGCGCCAGCATGCGCGCGGCTTCCACCACCGCCGCATCCGGCTCGTCGAGGAAGTGCAGCACCTGGTGGATCGTCACGACGTCGAATTCGTCGCGCTCCAGCGGCAGGTTGAAGATGTCGCCGTGGCGGATCGAGGCCTTGGTGATGCCGGCCCGGTCGAGATTGGCGCGGGCGACCGCCAGCATGTCGCGGCTGGCGTCGACGCCGACGCCGCGCCTGTACAGCCCTTCGAAGAGTTGCAGGATGCGCCCCGTGCCGGTGCCGAGGTCGAGGAAGGCGTCGACCGGCTCCGTGCCGATCATCTCGGCAAGCTTCGCCTCGACTTCCGCCTCGCTGACATGCAGGCGCCGTACCGCGTCCCATTCGGCCGCGTTGCGGCTGAAATAGGCCTGCGCCTTGTCGGAGCGGACCTTTTTCAGTGCCCGCAGCCGCTCGTCGTCGCGGGCGAAGACCGCGTCCGCGGGATCGGTGGCGTCGAGAAGCCGGCGGGCAAGCGAGACGGCCTCCCCTGCCTGGCTCAGCCGGAAGAACGCCCAGGCGCCTTCCTGGTAGCGATCGACGAGCGCGGCCTCGGCAAGAAGCTTCAGGTGGCGCGAGATGCGCGGCTGCGACTGGCCGAGAATGTCGGTAAGGTCCGTCACCGTCAGGTCGCCGTGCGACAGCAGCGCAAGAAGGCGAAGGCGCGTCGGCTCGCCCGCCGCCTTCAGGATCTCCACGATGTCGTCCAGTCCGAGTTTCTGCGTGTCGCCCATGACATTCCCAATCAAGACATAAAGATATGTTTATGTGATTAACTTGCATTGCGCAAGAGCCAATCCGTGTCGCCGATCTTCCCATCAACAGGCCCAAAGAAAAACCCCGGCGAACCGGGGTTTTCCTACGGGCGTTGAGAGACATTGCAGGGCGGGGGCCCTCATCCCGCCGCCGCGGCCTTCTCCCTGCCTGCGGGGAGAGCGACTATCTTGAATTGCAAGACGGCAAGGGGCTTTGGAACGAGGCGTTTGTCGAGAGTTTCGCTGGCCCATTCTTGCGCATAGCAGGCCTGGTCCCCGGCCGGAGCCTGGCCCAAGCGACTGTACGGGCCTGGGACATCCTGGCAATCGTCCCACGCTCTCCCACGAACTTTAAGCTCTCGGAATTGTCGGGCTTGGTCGCCAATCTCCCCCGACCGGCCGGCCCGGGGAGAAAATTCCAGGTTCCAAGAGGAAGCAAGGCCGCGTTCTCCACCAGCAACGGCGCTGTGGGGAACCGGCCCGGCTTGTCCCGTCTCCCCGCCTGCGGGGAGACGGTGCCGGCAGGCGGATGAGGGGCATCGCCCGCCAAGGGGGCCCGCACGCCTTGTTCCGCGATGCCGCCCCGCTCAGCGGGTCAGGCGCTTGTAGGTCACGCGCTTCGGGTTGACCGAATCGGCGCCGAGGCGGCGGATCTTGTCCTGCTCGTAGTCCTCGAAGTTGCCCTCGAACCATTCCACATGGCTGTCGCCCTCGAAGGAGAGGATGTGGGTGGCGAGGCGGTCGAGGAACATGCGGTCGTGCGAGATGATGACGGCGCAGCCGGCGAAGTTTTCCAGCGCGTCCTCGAGCGCGGCCAGCGTTTCCGTGTCGAGGTCGTTGGTCGGTTCGTCGAGCAGGAGGACGTTGTAGCCGCCCTTCAGCATCTTGGCGAGGTGCACGCGGTTGCGCTGGCCGCCCGAGAGCGTGCCGACCTTCTGCTGCTGGTCGCCGCCCTTGAAGTTGAAGGCGCCGCAATAGGCGCGGCTGTTGACCTCGTGCTTGCCGAGCTTGAGCACGTCGCTGCCGCCGGAGATCTCCTCCCAGACGGTCTTGTTGCCGTCGAGCGCGTCGCGGCTCTGGTCGACATAGCCCAGATCGACCGTCTCGCCGACGGTGATCGAGCCGGAATCCGGCTTTTCCTGGCCGGTGATCATGCGGAACAGCGTCGTCTTGCCGGCGCCGTTCGGGCCGATGACGCCGACGATGCCGCCGGGCGGCAGCTTGAAGGTGAGGTTCTCGATGAGCACGCGGTCGCCATAGGCCTTGGTAAGGTTTTCCGCCTCGATGACCGTGTTGCCGAGGCGCTCGCCGACCGGGATGACGATCTGCGCGTCGCCGGGGCGGCGGTCCGCGGCGGCCTTGACCAGTTCGTCATAGGCCCTGATACGCGCCTTGGACTTGGCCTGGCGGGCCTTCGGCGAGGAGGCGATCCATTCCTGCTCGCGCGACAGCGCCTTCTGGCGGCTGCCCTCCTCGCGCTCCTCCTGCGCCATGCGCTTGGCCTTGGCCTGGAGGTAGGCGGAATAGTTGCCCTCGTAGGGAATGCCGCGGCCGCGGTCGAGCTCGAGGATCCAGCCCGTGACGTTGTCGAGGAAGTAGCGGTCGTGGGTGATCATCAGCACGGAGCCCGGATATTCGCGCAGGTGCTTTTCGAGCCAGGCGATCGTCTCGGCGTCGAGATGGTTGGTCGGTTCGTCGAGCAGCAGCAGGTCCGGCTGGGCGAGCAGCAGCTTGCAGAGCGCCACGCGGCGCTTTTCACCGCCCGACAGGCTTTCCACGCCAGAATCGCCCGGCGGGCAGCGCAGCGCATCCATCGCCATCTCGACCTGGCTGTCGAGGTCCCAGAGCTTCTGGCTGTCGATGATGTCCTGGAGCTTCGCGCCCTCGTCCGCCGTCTCGTCGGAATAGTTCATCATCAGTTCGTTGTAGCGGTCGAGGATCGCCTTCTTGGGGGCGACGCCCTCCATGACGTTCTCCAGCACGGTCTTCGAGGCATCGAGCTGCGGCTCCTGCGGCAGGTAGCCGAGCGTCGCGCCTTCGGCCAGCCACGCCTCACCCGTGAACTCCTTGTCGAGCCCGGCCATGATGCGCAGCACGGTCGACTTGCCCGCGCCGTTCGGGCCGAGGATGCCGATCTTGGCATCCGGGTAGAAGGACAGGTGGATGTTCTCGAGGATCTTCTTGTTGCCATAGGCCTTGTTGAGCCCAGACATGTGATAGATGAACTGACGTGCCATGAAAACGCGCTCCGGATCGGACAAATTTGCCCGCTATGTAGGCGAATTCTCCGCCCGCGGCAATCTGCGAAAGCCGCGGGACCCGACACCGGCGGAAAGCCCGCCCCGTACCCGCTATCCCGCCTGCCCTGCCCCCGTGACCCCCTCGGTGCACCGCGATTTCGTCGGGGACGCGCCGCCGATGAGTTGCGAAAGCGGGCCCTCGCCGGCGGCAAGGCCGATGGTGAGGCCGATGACGACGGTCCTGTCCCCGCCTTGCGGCAGGTAAGCCGCACGCGCTCGCCGGCACCGGGGCCGAAGGCCTTGTCGAAGGCGGCGCGGACTTCGGCGAGCGTTATCGCCCCGCCGGCCTTGCCGGCGAAGAGCGACGGCACCGGCGACGCGTTGAACTGGTCGAGCAGATCCAGCGAACGGCTGTAATAGGCTTCCGCCGAGGTGGTGACGCAGCTGCCGCTTCTCAGCCACTGCTGTCGGTCCATTCCGACGCGGGCGGCGGGCATGGCCGCAAGCAGGCGCTCCCGCGTGCCCGAAGCGAGCGTGATCTCGGGCAGGTCCGTCCACTTGCCCTTGCGGGCCTGCTGCCTGACGCCGTCCTCGATGCCGCAATAGCTCCGGCGTATCAGGAAACGGCTGTTGAGCGAGAACCGCTGCGCGGCCGCGGACGTGGCGGAGAAATCCGTGCAGCCCCGGCTCTTCGGCCGCGCGGCGCAATAGCCGGATTGCCAGCCGACGGAGAGCACCTCTTTTCCCCCGCCGCCCTCGGGCGCCGACTGGGCGGCGGCGAGGCCGCACGCCAGGAAAAAGGAGACACACGCAACGAGAAAGGCAGATGCGGCCTGGGAAAGCGAGGCGGTTTTCGTCTTCATGACGGGCTCCCGAAAGAGAACAAAACAAGATCATATACAACCCAAAATCCATAAAACGCAACCATGAATCATGAAAATCGCGAAATGCGGGTGCAAATGCAAAAATACACGCCGCATCCCATTGTCTTTGCATGGCAAATCGCGTTGACCTCTTGCAAACGGGAGGAGAGCCGTGTTTTCACAAGCGCAGACGCTGAAAAGCCCGAGCGGGGCGGCGCTGGCGGTTCGGCACGCGCCGGCGCGCGGCGAAGCGCGCGGCATCCTCCTTCTCAGTCACGGCCTTGCCGAGCACAGCGCGCGCTACGCGCCCTTCGCCGCCCGCATGGCGTCGGAAGGCTTCCATGTCTATGCCAACGACCATCGCGGCCACGGCTTCACCACCGCCCCGGATGCGCCGCGCGGCCAGTTCGCGCCGCGGAACGGCATCGCCCCCGTCCTCACGGACATGCACGCCGTGCGTACGCATGCGGTCGACCGGCATCCCGGCCTGCCGGTCGTGCTCTTCGGCCATTCGATGGGCGGCCTCCTGGCGCTCGCCTTCGCCGAGGCGCACCCCGCCGACATCGATGCGCTCGCCGTCTGGAATTCGAACCTCGAACCGGGGCCTGCCGGGCGGCTGGCGCAGGTGGTCCTGGCGGCCGAGCGCATGCTGAAGGGATCGGACGTGCCGAGCGCCCTCCTGCCGAGGCTCACCTTCGGCGCCTGGGGCAGGTCCATCCCCGGCCGGCGGACGGCATTCGACTGGCTGTCGCACGAGGCGGGCGAGGTCGACGCCTATGTCGCCGACCCGCTCTGCGGCTTCGACGCCAACGTCTCGCTCTGGATCGACATCTTCGCCGTCACCTTCTCCGGGGCCTCGTCCGAGGGACTGGCGCGCCTGCCGAAGACACTTCCCATTCACCTTGCCGGCGGCGACGAGGATCCCGCGACCGACTACGGCCGGGCAACGCGCGCCTTTGCCGGACGGCTCAAGAAATCGCGGCTTGAGGACGTCACCGCGATCGTCTATCGCGGCATGCGTCACGAGACGCTGAACGAAAGCCCGGCGCTGCGCGATCCCGCCATCGACGCCTTTGCCGGCTGGTGTCGCCGGGTTGTCGAGGAAAGGCGCCGGCTGCCGGAAAAAGCATGACCACGACCGCCGCAACGCCGCTGCGCAACGAGGTGAGCCTCGGGCTCCTCCTCATGGTGCTCTCGGTGCTCGTCTCGCCGATCATCGACATCTTCGCCAAGCTCGCCGTCACCGCCGTGCCGGCGACGGAGATCACCTTCGTGCGCCTGCTCTTCCAGATGACGGTGCTGGGTCCCATCTGCCTGATGCGCGGCTCGCTGTTCGACGTGAGCTGGAGCAAGATGGGCCTGCACGCCGCCCGCGGCCTGCTGATGGCCATCACCATGATCAGCTTCGTCACGCCGCTGGCGGTGATGGAGGTGGCGGACGCCATCGCCATCTTCTTCGTCGAGCCGATCATCCTCACCATCCTCGGCTCCATCTTCCTCAAGGAGACGATCGGCTGGCGGCGCTATACGGCCTGCGCCGTCGGTTTCCTCGGCTCGCTGCTCGTCATCCAGCCGAGCCTGCAGGAGGTTGGCCTCATCGCCCTCCTGCCTGTCGTCGCCGCCTTCTCGCTCGCGCTCTTTTTCCTTCTGACCCGGCTCGTCGCGCAGAAGGAGGACCCGTGGTCGATGCAGTTCTATGCCGGGTTATGGGGCGCCCTCTTTGCCGGCCTGCTGCTCGTCGTCGGCGGCAAGGCGGGCATCGCCATGCTCACGCCGGTCCTGCCCGACATGAAGCATACTTTCTATATCGCGGG
The DNA here is from genome assembly GCF_016839145.1 of Shinella sp. PSBB067. NCBI lineage: Bacteria > Pseudomonadati > Pseudomonadota > Alphaproteobacteria > Hyphomicrobiales > Rhizobiaceae > Shinella > Shinella sp. PSBB067. The sequence goes on from NZ_CP069303.1 coordinate 1,947,047, forward strand.
CGCCGCCGTCGCCGCCACCATTGCCGGCGTGCTCGGCGTCTATGCCTATCGCGCCGCGCCCGCCTCCACGCTCGCGCCGCTGCAATATCTGGAGATCGTCTCGGCGACGATCCTCGGCTGGTGGGTGTTCGGCCATCTGCCGGACGCGGTGAAATGGCTCGGCATCGCCATCATCATCGGTTCCGGCCTCTACGTCATCTGGCGCGAGCGCCGGCTCAACAAGACGGCGACGATCCCCACCGTCTCCACGCCGATCTGACGAAAGGAAAAGCCGGCGCGCATGGCAGGCATCAAGTCAGTCGAACCCGTCATGATGTCACCCGCGCCCGCCGCTATCCTGCCTTCCGGCTTTTTGTTATCCAAGGCAAAACGGGAAAAAGCCCGGCGGGCACCCTTGCATGCGTGCCGGGAAGGGAGTGCACGATGGAAAAGTCGAACCTGCCGCTTGCCGGCATAAGGGTCATCGAACTGGCGCGGGTTCTCGCCGGTCCCTGGGCCGGCCAGATGCTGGCGGACCTCGGCGCCGACGTCATCAAGATCGAAAACCCCGACGGCGGCGACGATACGCGCGCCTGGGGCCCGCCCTTCGTCACGGGCAAGGACGGCGAGAACCTCTCGGCCGCCTACTACCACTCCACCAACCGGGGAAAACGCTCCATCGCCGTCGATCTCAAGACGGAGGAAGGGCGCAAGACCGTCCACCGCCTCATCGCGACGGCCGACGTGGTGATCGAGAACTTCAAGGTCGGCGGCCTCACCAAATACGGTCTCGACTACGGGAGCCTTGCGGCAACGCACCCCAAGCTGGTCTATTGCTCCATCACAGGCTTCGGCCAGGACGGCCCCTATGCCGCCCGCGCCGGCTACGACTATATCGTGCAGGGCATGTCCGGCTTCATGTCCGTGACGGGCGCACCGGACGGCGAGCCGATGAAGGCGGGCGTCGCCATCGCCGATATCTTCACGGGCATCTATGCCGTCGCCGCCATCCAGGCCGCGCTCATCCACGTCATGAAGACCGGCAGGGGCCAGCATGTCGACATGGCGCTGCTCGACGTGCAGTCCGCCGTCATGGCGAACCAGAACATGAACTTCCTCACCTCCGGCAAGGCGCCAGTGCGGCTCGGCAACGCGCATCCCAACATCTCGCCCTACGAGGTCGTGCAGACGTCCGATGGACACATCATCCTCGCCGTCGGCAACGACGGCCAGTTCCGCAAGCTCTGCGGCATCCTGAAACTCGACGGCGTTGCCGACGACGAGCGCTTCGCCACCAACCGCGCCCGCGTCGCCAACCGCGAGGAGGTGCGCCGCCGCGTGACCGGCGCAACGGCGGCAATTCCCAAGGCGGAGCTGCTGGCGGCCTGCGAGCGCGAGGGCGTCCCGGCCGGGCCGATCAACTCCATCGCCGAGACCTTCGACGATCCGCAGGTCAAGGCCAGGGGCCTGCGCGTCGACTTGCCGGATGCCGACGGCAACCTCATTCCCGGCGTACGCACGCCCATCGTCTTCTCCGGCACCCCCCTCGTCTACGACCGCCCGAGCCCGCGGCTCGGCGAACACACCGACGCCGTGATGGCGGAGCTGCAATCCCTCGAAGCAGGAAAGAAAAGCGCATGAAGACCGGCGGCCAGCTCATCGTCGACGCCCTCGTAGCCAACGGCGTCAGGCGCATCGCCTGCGTGCCGGGCGAAAGCTATCTCGCGGTGCTCGACGCGCTGCACGACACCGACATCGACGTGCTTGTCTGCCGCCAGGAAGGCGGCGCGGCGATGATGGCCGATTGCTGGGGCCGGCTTACCGGCCAGCCCGGCATCTGCATGGTCACGCGCGGCCCCGGCGCCACCAACGCCTCGGCGGGCCTGCACATCGCGCGGCAGGATTCGATCCCGATGATCCTCTTCATCGGCCAGGTGCAGCGCGACGCGCGCGAGCGCGAGGCGTTCCAGGAAGTGGAATACCGCCGCGCCTTCACCGAGATCGCCAAATGGGTGGCCGAGATCGACGATGCCCGCCGCATTCCCGAATTCGTCACCCGCGCCTTTGCCGTCGCCACCTCCGGCCGCCCCGGCCCGGTCGTGCTGGCCCTGCCGGAGGACATGCTGACGGACGCGGTCGAGGCGGTCGAGGCGAAAGCCTATACGCCGGTGGAGGCCCATCCCGGCCGCAGGCAGGTGGAAGAACTCGTCGGCCTCCTCGAACAGGCCGAACGCCCTCTCGTCATCCTCGGCGGCACGCGCTGGTCGGACGGGAGCGTCGCGGCCTTCACGGCCTTTGCCGAGCGCTGGTCGCTGCCGGTCTCCTGCTCGTTCCGCCGCCAGATGCTGTTCGACCACCAGCATCCGAACTATGCCGGCGATTCCGGCATCGGCATCAACCCGGCGCTGGGCAAGGAAATCCGCGAGGCCGATCTCGTGCTGCTGCTCGGCGGCCGCTATTCCGAAATGCCGTCCGCGACCTACAGCCTGCTGCAGAGCCCCTACCCGCAGCAGAAGCTGGTGCACGTCTATCCCGATCCCTCCGAGCTCGGCCGCGTCTACCGCCCGGACCTTGCCATCTGCGCCGCGCCGGAGGATTTCGTCGCCGCCCTCGACGGCCTTGCGCCGAAGACAGCACCGCGCTGGGCCGCCCGCACCGCCGCCATGCATGAGAGCTACCTGAAATGGTCGACGCCGCCGACGGCCGGCCCGGGCGACGTGCAGATGGGCCCTATCATGTCCTGGCTGGAGGAGAACACCCCCGACGACACGATCTTCACCAACGGCGCCGGCAATTACGCCACCTGGGTGCACCGCTTCCATCGCTTCCGCCGCTTCGGCACGCAGGCCGCCCCGACCTCCGGCTCGATGGGCTACGGCCTGCCGGCCGCGGTCGCGGCCAAGCAGCTCCATCCCGAGCGCGAGGTCATCTGCTTTGCCGGCGACGGCTGCTTCATGATGCACGGCCAGGAATTCGCGACCGCCGTGCGCTACAGGCTGCCGATCATCACCGTCGTCGTCAACAACGGCATCTACGGCACGATCCGCATGCACCAGGAGCGGGAATATCCCGGCCGCGTCAGCGCCACCGGCCTCACCAACCCGGATTTCGCGGCGCTTGCCGTCGCCTATGGCGGCCACGGCGAGACGGTCGAGAAGACGGAGGATTTCGCCGCCGCCTTCCTGCGCGCCCGCGCCAGCGGCAAGCCGGCGATCATCGAGGTGAAGCTCGATCCCGAGGCGATCACGCCGATGCGCACGCTGTCAGATATTCGTGAGGGGAAGTAAGGCTTGGGGCTGGAAAGCCCTTCACCACACCTCGGGCCGGTCCCGAGCATCTGCAATGTTTCGATCATTCGATGTGTGGGCAGATCCTCGGCACAAGGCCAAGGATGACGACGGTGGGTGAAGCGAGGCTCCCAACGAACGACGCTGGCGAAACCTCTTCGCCTCTTACCCGCGAATGTGCCGCGTCTGCTCGTAGGTCTTCATCGAGCGCATGCCGGAGCGGCAGTAGCCGAGCATCGGGCGCGGCAGTTCGTCGAGCGCGTCGACCATGCCGTTCACCGCCTCCACCGTCACGCCCATCGGGCCGACCGGCACATGGGCCGTCTCGATGCCCAGTTCCTTCGCGCGGGCGGCAATGGTGGAGAATTCCGGCTGGCCGGCCTCCTCGTGGTCCGGGCGATGGCATACGATGGACTTGAAGCCCATGGCGGCGATCGCGTCGAGGTCCTCGACGGTGATCTGGCCGGAGACGGAATACTCGTCGTTGATCTCGCGGATATCCATGGACATGTCCTTTCCGAAACAGGTGGCTACCGTTTAAGCCCGCGCCGCGGGGGCGTCAATCGTGCTGCCGCACCTCGAAGGAAAGCCCGTAGCCGACACTTCCGCCCGGCGGGAAATCGGGCGCCTCGCCGCAAGCGATCAGCTCCTCGCGCGGGGCGAGCCGGTGGGAGACCGGCTCGATGCCGAGCACGGCGCAGCCCGGCGACTGGTTCCGCCAGACCTGGAGATAGGGCAGCGTATCCGTGCGGAAGCGGATATGCACGCTGCGCCCGCCGAGGGCGGCGATCGGCCCGACGGCGATCTCCGCCCAGCCGTGCTCGGCCGTTTCGGCCGCCGGCACGCAGAAGATCGTCATGTCGCCCTCGCCGAAGCGCCAGGGCAGGCTGCCGCCGGGCAGCATGGCGCCGGTCAGCCGCGTGGCCTCGTCGAAAAGGCCGGTGCCGAAATTGATGTGATACATGGCGAAGGGCGGCCAGGGCTCCTCGCCGATATTGGTGACCAGATCGTCGAGCGTGATATGCCCCGTCCGCCGGTCGGCCCGCCAGCGTCGCGCAAGATCGGCCGAGCCGCCATGCGCCAGCGAAACGGAAACGCGCGCCTCGCAGACCACCTCGCCCTCGTCCTCCTCGATCAGGATGTTGCACGCCGGATGGGAGGAGAGCGAGCCGTGCAGCGGATAGCGCCGCCCGTCCGCCGCCCCCTCCACCGGCACCGGGTGGCGGATGTGATCGGGACCGCAGGTGAAGAGAAATCCCGGCAGCGCCCTGTCGATGCGCGGATCGCCGTCGGACGGAATGGCCGATCCCGGTGCGATGTCGACGCCGTGGAAGACGGCGCCCGCGACATCGAGCGCGGATTGCGGCGTCAGGTCGAGACGGAAGGAATGGTCGGGCGTGTCTGCGCTGAGGGCAAGGGTCATCCGGGGCTCCGGCGGAAGGGATCGAAGGACGCAATGCTAGGATCAAACCCGGGGCCGCGCCACCGGATGCCGCATCTTTTCACGGAACCTGCACGCCCGATCACAAGTTTTTGCCATGAGCGTTGACCTTACGTTCACCATCGATTCAGTTTTTCCATATTAAGGTCCGAATTGAAGTGTTCCGTCCGCGCGACATATGCAACCTGGCAGGTCAACAGCCGTGAATTCGATATTCAAAACAAGCATTTCGCTCCTCGCAGCAGCATCCGTCCTCGGATTCGCCGCCCTGCCTGCCCACGCCCAGCAGCACCAGATCTCCCGCGACACGGTCCTCGTCTCGCCGGAAGGCGACATTCTCGACTACATTCCCAACGACGGCAGCGTGCGCTGGGCGCGCGACAGCCGCGGCCGCCGGGTGCTGGTCGATTCCTGGGGCGACATCGTCGCCACGGCCATGCCGGCCGAGCGCTATTACGGCCGCGGCGACACCGACAGCCCGCGGCGCGACCGCTATCGCCCGGTGCGAGGCTATTCCGAGACGAGCCCGGACTATTTTCCGCCGGCCCCGGATTCCGACTACGACAGCGGCCTGACGACGAGCTCGGTGCCGGAAATGCGCGAGGGGTTGCCGGGCAATGTCGAGCGGCAGGCCCTGCCGGATGCCGATTTCGGCTCGTCGCAGCCCCTGCCCGATTTCTCCGACGGCTCCACCGACACCGCCTCGCTTCCCGAGACCATCGACCCGAACGCCGAGTTCGTGCCCGGCCCGAAATTCGAGCAGGCGAAGGCGCTCGGCAAGATGTCCTCCGCCGAGGTCACGGCACTGCAGGTGTTCCTCGACCGCGAAGGCTTCTCGCCGGGCGTGATCGACGGCAGGAAGGGTTCCAACGTCACCAAGGCCATCGAGGCATGGCAGAACGCGACGGGCGAGACGCTCGACCCGAACAATGCCGAGGACATCCTGGAGCGCCTGCGCCTTTCCGGCGGCATGGCCTTCACCACCTACGAGATCACCGCCGCCGACGCGGCCGGCCCGTACGTCGCCGCGATCCCGGAAGACTACGCCCAGAAGGCCGCGCTGCCGCACATGTCCTTCACCTCGACCACCGAGATGCTGGCCGAGAAGTTCCACATGGACGAGGCCTACCTGAAGGAGATCAATCCCGGCGTCGACTTCACCATTCCCGGCACGATCGTCAAGGTGGTCGATACCGGCCGGGCGAAGACGGGCAAGGTCGCCAGGATCCTCGCCGACAAGGGCCGCAAGCAGGTCCTCGCCTATGACGCGGCCGGCACGCTGATCGCCGCCTATCCCGCCAGCATCGGCTCCTCCGACACGCCTTCGCCGTCGGGTACGGTGACGGTCGAGCGCGTCGCGCTCAATCCGGGCTACACCTACAATCCGAAGGTCAACTTCAAGCAGGGCGAGAACGACCGGATCCTCACCCTGCAACCCGGCCCGAACGGTCCGGTCGGCACGGTCTGGATCGCCCTTTCAAAGCCGACCTACGGTATCCACGGCACGCCGGAACCCTCCAAGATCGGCAAGACCCAGAGCCACGGCTGCATCCGCCTGACCAACTGGGACGCCACCGAGCTCGCCAAGATGACGAGCCCGGGCGTGACCGTCGAATTCGTCGACTGACGCTTTCCGCGCAGGAGCCGGCCCTTTCGGGCCGGTTTTGCCTTGGGAACCCTGTTTAGCCATGGTGCGAACCGCAAATTGCCTCTTTTGCCGATGAAGGAGCGTAACCCTCATCGCCATCAGCAGCACGGTATCCCATGTTCGAAAAGCTTCGCCCCGCCCTCCTCTGCCTCACGCTCGCGGGCACGCTGCCATCGGCTGGCCTTGCCGCAGACCTCATGACCTTCTGGGATGCCCCGCAGAAGGGCGGCAACAGCTTCAACGCGGCGGAACCCGACAAGGCCTACTTCGAGGCGCTGGCCGCGACCGGGGCGACATGGGTTCGCCTGACCTTCAGCAAGTGGAAGGGCGAAGGCCGGGATTTCCTCATCGGCAACGCCGACCGCTACGAGGGCCTGCCGCCCAAGGACATCGCAAGGCTGCGCAGCACGCTTGATGCAGCCCATGCCGCCGGCCTGAAGGTGGTGGTGGCGCCGCTGAGCCTGCCCGGCGCCCGGTGGAAACAGCAGAACGGCGGGATATTCGACGACCGGCTCTGGTCCGATCCCGCCTTCGCCGAACAGGCCGCGGCGTTCTGGCGCGACCTTGCCGGCGCGCTGAAGGATCATCCGTCCGTCGCCGCCTACAATCTCCTCAACGAGCCCGCGCCGGAAAAGACGACCGGCCTTGCCGAGAACGGCGCGATGGCCGATCTCCTCGCATGGCAGGAGGCCAATGCCGGCGGCCCACGCGACCTGCCGCAGCTCTACACGCGGATCATCGATGCGATTCGAGCCGTCGATCCCGTCACCCCGGTCATGGTCGATGGCGGCTATTATGCCAATCCGCGCGCGCTCGCATCATGGCCGAAGCGCCTTGCCGACGACAGGGTGCTCTACGCGTTCCACATGTACGAACCCTATGACGCGACCAGCGCGCCGAACATGAAGCGGGAAACGCCGCTGCGCTATCCCGGCGTGACGACCGACTATGCCGGCGGCAAGACGGAATGGGACCGCACGACCGTCGCCGACCATATCGGCGCGGCCTTCGACTGGGCGAAGGCGGAGGGCCTGCCGCCGACGCGCGTGGTCGCCGCCGAATTCGGCTGCATGCGCCTGTGGGCCGATTGTGGCGCCTACCTCACCGACGTGATGGATGCGGTGGAGGACAGGGGCGGCCACTGGGCCTTCTATTCCTTCCGCGAAGACGAGTGGGAAGGCATGGACTACGAGCTTCCGGCCGGGGTGAAGCCCGGCCAGTTCTACTGGATGACGGAACAGGGCAAGGCGAACAGGCTGCCGCGCAACGGCAAGCTGATGGGCCTTCTGAAGGCCCGCATGCAGAAATAGAAGAAGGCCGGGAGCCTGCGCTGCCCGGCCTTTTGCGCCCGCCAAGCCGCTCAGGCGGCGCGGCTGTAGCCGGAATTTTCGGCCGGCTGGGCGGTGCCACCGGTGCGGAAGGCGCTGAGCTGAGCGGCGATGGAAGCGGCCTCCGCCGTCAGCGCCTGGCTGGCGGCATTGGCCTGCTCGACCATCGCCGCATTCTGCTGGGTGATCTGGTCCATTGCGTTGACCGCCTGGTTGACCGCCTGGAGACCGGTCGCCTGCTCGGCCGTGCTGGCGCGGATCGTGTTGAAGACGGAGCTCACCTCCACGACCTGCGAGACGATCTGGCGCAGCGACTGGGCGACCTCGCCCACCGAGCGCACGCCGTCCTCGACCTGGCCGTGCGACTTGGCGATGAGGTTCTGGATGTCCTTGGCGGCATCCGCGCAGCGCTGGGCGAGCGCGCGCACTTCCGAGGCGACGACCGCAAAGCCGCGGCCCGCCTCCCCGGCCCGCGCGGCCTCGATGCCGGCGTTGAGCGCCAGCAGGTTCGTCTGGAAGGCGATCTCGTCGATCACCTCGATGATGCTGGCGATCGCCGCGGAGGACGCCTGGATCTCGCCCATGGCGGTGATCGCCTCCTCCACCACCTCGCCGCTGCGCTGGGCATTGTCGCGCGCGGCCATGACGAGGGCATTGGCCTCGTTGGCGCTCTGCGCGGTCTGGCGGACCGTGGTCGTCACCTCCTCGACGGCGGCCGCCGTTTCCTCCAGGTTCGCCGCCTGCCGCTCGGTGCGCTTGGCAAGGTCGTCGGAAGCCGACGCGATCTCGCGCGCGCTGAGGTGGATGGAGCCTGCGCCGGCGCCGATATTGCCGATGGCCCCAGCCAGCGTCGAAATGGCATGGTTGAAGTCCTGCCGCAGCATCTCGTAGGCTTCCGGAAGCGGGCCGGTGATCCGCGCCGTCAGGTCGCCGTCGGAAACGCGCTTCAGCGCCGCGCCGAAACTGTCGCTGACGAGTTGGCGTTCCTCGGCGAGGACCTGCGCCTGCACCGCCTGCTGCTTGGCAACGTCGGACGTATCCATGTAGACGGAGATCGACAGGTCCATGTCGAGGAAGATCGCCTTGAGCAGGCTGGAGAAGCGCGCAGCGAATTCTTCCGCGCCGGTTTCCGGGCGAAAGAACAACCCCTGCTTCGGCCAGAGCGCCTTCACCGCTTCCGTCAGGAGATGCTCGACGATCAGCGCGTAGCCGCCGATATACCAGCGCGGTTCCAGCCCGATGCGGGCGTGGACGTGGCCAATCGTCTGCACCCTGGTGGCGTAATCGCCGGTGAAGTCGCCGGCGGCGATGTTCGCCCAGTGGCCGAGCTGCGCATTCTTGGCGCGCTGCATATGGGCATCGTTCGAGAAGAGATGGTTCACCTCCGGGCTCTGGCGCACGATGGCATAGAACTTGTCGAGCGCCGGGCCGAGCTCCTTCTCGATGAAGGGCTTCAGGCCGCGCAGCCGCTTCAGCGCGGCGGCATCGAGCCCGAGATAGTCGAGGCGGCGCACAATGTCATGGTTCTGGCCGACGGGCGGAGCTGTCTTCATAGAGGGGTATCCTGGCAAATCGAGAAAGGGAAAAAATACAGACGCTCCCTCGGGCAGGCGGCCCGCACGGCACGCCGACCCCGCGACCCTTCATGGATCCAGTTGAAGGCATGGCCTTCAGGGGATAACTTTCTGACGGTTTATCACTAGGTTCGGCGTGGTAAATTGTTCCTTACCGCCCTTGCGTTCCGTCATGAAAAAACGGTCGCAGCCGTTCCTGGCTTTCGTCAATTCGAAAGGCTTCACGCCGCGCGGCGGACGGTGCGGAAGAAACCGCCCTCGCCGGCCGGATGCCTGCGCGCCGGCACGAGGCGCAACACCTCCTCGGCAAAGAGGCGCGCATTCTCGCGTGCCTTGTCGAGATTGCTGATCCTGGCCGGATCCATCGAGGAGAGCGTTCCGCCGCAATCGAAGATGTCGCGGAAGGCCGTGCGCTCGCCGATCGGCGTGTCGAGGACGGTGACGCCGCGGGCGGCCAGCAGCGCCTTGATGGCCGCCATGGCGCGCGTCGTGACCATGGCGTTCATGCGCGTCAGCACGACCGAATGGTTGATGCGGATACCGGCCTTCTCATCGAGCTGCCTGAGGAGTTCCAGGATCTGCGCCGCGCCGCGGGCATCCATCGCACAGCCCTGCACCGGAATCATCACATGGTCGGAAAGCCCGATGGCCGTCGCAACGAGCGCATCGCGCGCGCCGGCAAGGTCGATGACGAAATAATCGGTCTGAGCGCGGTTCTCGCGGATATGGCTCTGGAGCGACCCCATGGAGACTTCGGAAATGACGGCGATATTGCGCTGCCGGCCGGAGATTTCGTGCCAATGGCTGATCCAGCGCTGCGGGTCGGCATCGAGAATGGTGACGCGATGCCCCTGGCGCGCAAGCTCGGTGGCGAGAATGAGGGCCGCGGTGGTCTTGCCCGCGCCACCCTTGGCATTGGCGAACGTGATGACTGGCATGTCTTTCCTCTTGAGGGCTGCGAGCGTCCTCATCGCTCTCGTCAGGCGCCGGTGAGTATGGCGCCCGCTGAACGGAACCTTTCAAAACATGGTTAACGAAGAGGAAACATCCCCACCGCGAAGATTAACGGGGCCGGCATTGCAGATTTGCGTTTTGCAAGGAAAAGGCCCGGAAAACCCTTGTTTTCCGGGCCTTGTCATTTGTTAACGATGAGAAATCAGATGCACTCGACGAAGAGGCGCTTGGCCGCGTCGAGCGTCAGTTCCACCGGATTGCCGCCGGCCGTCGGATCGACGATGGCCATGGCGGCCATCTCGTCGATGCGGTCGGTGCCGACGCCGAGCGCGGCGAGCTTGTCCGGCACGCCGAGTTCCTCGCGCAGCCGCAGCACGTAGTCGAAGAAGCCGTCGAAGCCGCCGGCAATGCCGAGATAGGCGGCAGCGCTGGCGATCCTCGCCTCGATGGCCGGGCGGTTGAACGTCAGCACCGGCGGCATCACCACGGCGTTCGTCATGCCGTGGTGCGTGTTGTAGATCGCGCCGACCGGGTGCGACAGCGAGTGGATCGCGCCGAGGCCCTTCTGGAAGGCGACGGCGCCCATGGCGGCAGCCGACATCATGTTGGCGCGCGCCTCGATATCCATGCCGTCCCTGTAGGCGCGCGGCAGGTATTCCTTGACGAGGCGCATGCCTTCGAGCGCGATGCCCTGGCTCATCGGGTGGTAGAAGGGCGAGGAATAGGCTTCGAGGCAATGGGCGAAAGCGTCCATGCCGGTGCCGGCGGTGATGACCTTCGGCATGCCGACCGTCAGCTCCGGGTCGCAGATCGTCACCGAAGGCAGGAACTTCGGATGGAAGATCACCTTCTTGGTATGCGTCTGCGAATTGGTGATGACCGAGGCGCGGCCGACTTCCGAGCCGGTGCCGGCCGTCGTCGGCACGGCGACGATGGGCGCGATGCCGTCCGAATTGGCGCGGGTCCACCAGTCGCCGACATCCTCGAAGTCCCAGACCGGGCGCGTCTGGCCGGCCATGAAGGCGACGGCCTTGCCGAGGTCGAGGCCGGAACCGCCGCCGAAGGCGACAACGCCGTCATGGCCGCCGGCCTTGAAGGCCTTCACGCCGGCTTCGAGGTTCCTGTCGGTCGGGTTCGGATCGACCTCGGCGAACATCGCCCGGCCGAGGCCGGCGGCCTCCAGGATGTCGAGCGCGTTCTGCGTGATCGCCATGGTCGACAGGCCCCGGTCGGTGACGAGCAGCGGCTTCTTCATGCCGACCGCCTTGCAGTGGTCGGCCAGTTCCTTGATCCGGCCCGCGCCGAACTTGATCGCGGTCGGATAGCTCCAGTTGGCGGTGATGGTCATGCTGTTCAAGCTTTCCTGAAGTGGTAGGATTTCGGACGGGTAAGGTTGTGGAAGCCGATGACGGAGAGCGAGCCGCCGCGGCCCGTTTCCTTGACGCCCGTCCAGCACAGCGCCGGGTCGAGATAGTCGGCGCGGTTCATGAAGACGGTGCCGGTTTCCAGATCCCGCGCGATATCGGCCGCGCGCGCGCTGTCCTTCGTCCAGAGCGAGACGGTGAGGCCGTACTTGCAGTCGTTCATCAGCGCGAGCGCTTCCGCGTCGCTCTTCACCTTCATGATGCCGACGGCCGGGCCGAAGGTCTCTTCCGTCATGAACTCCATCGAATGGTCGACATCGACGAGGATCTGCGGGGCGACATAGGCCCCGCCGTCATCGGCCGGGAACAGCTTCGGATCGACCAGCGCCTTCGCACCCCTCGAAACGGCGTCGGCGATCTGCGCGCGCACGGTGGCGGCGAAGCGCTTGTGCGCCATCGGCCCGAGCGTCGTTTCCGGATCGAGCGGGTTGCCGAGCTTGTAGTTGGAGACCCAGGCGACGGACTTTTCCACGAAGGCGTCGTAGAGCTTCTCGTTGACATAGATGCGCTCGATGCCGCAGCAGCACTGGCCCGAATTGTAGGTCGCGCCGTCCATCAGCGTGTCGACGGCGGCGTCGAGGTCCGCGTCCTCCATGACATAGCCCGGGTCCTTGCCGCCGAGCTCGAGGCCGACCGGCGTGAAGGTGCCGGCGGCCGCGCGCTCGATGGACCGGCCGCCCTCCACCGAACCGGTGAAGTTGATGAAGTCGAACGAATTGGCGGCGATCAGCGCCGAGGTCGTGTCATGGTCGAGGAAGACGTTCTGGAAGACGTCCTCCGGCACGCCCGCCTCGTTGAAGGCGCGCACCATCCGCTCACCGACGAGCAGCGTCTGCGCCGCGTGCTTGATGATGACCGTGTTGCCGGCCATCAGCGCGGGCGCGATGGTGTTGATCGCCGTCATGTAGGGATAGTTCCACGGCGCGATGACGAAGACGACGCCGTGCGGCTCGCGTTCGATGCGGCGCTCGAAGCGCTCGGAATTCTCGATGACGATCGGCGCGAGCGACGAGCCGGCGATCTCCGCGACATAGTTGGAGCGCTCGTTGAAGCCCTTGAACTCGCCGCCGTAGCGGACCGGGCGGCCCATCTGCCAGGCGATTTCCGGCACCACCTCGTCCACCATCTCGTTGAGGCGGGCGACGCCCTTCAGGACGAGCTGGATACGGTCCTCCAGCGGGCGCTTCGCCCAGGCTTTCTGCGCCTTCTTCGCACGGGCCACGGCGGCCTGCGCGGCCGCAAGCGGCATCGCCTCGCGCTCGGCATAGACCGAGCCGTCCACGGGGGATATGCATTTGATCACAGTCATGATCGAGTTCCTGTTGGTTCTATCGGAATTTCAGTCTCTGGCGCTCCGGTCGCCCCTCATCCGCCTGCCGGCACCTTCTCCCCGCAGGCGCGGAGAAGGGATATGCCGCACGGCCTTCCCCGACCAAACCCTTTCGCAGGGCCGGCCCCTCTCCCCGCTTGCGGCGAGAGGGTTGGGGTGAGGGACGATTCCGAAACGCTTCTACGCCCTCTCGAAGCCGCGCGCCACCTCCCAGTCGGTGATGCGGCGATCGTACTCCTCCTGCTCCCATTCGGCGGCGCGGACATAGTGGTCGACCACATCGTCGCCGAAGGCCTCGCGCAGCATGTCGGATGTCTTCAGGGCCTCGGCGGCGCCGCGCAGCGTGCGCGGAATCTCGCGGATATCCTTGCCGCCATAGGCGTCGCCCTCGAAGGGCGCCTCCAGCTCGAACCTGCCCTCGATGCCGGCGATGCCGGCGGCGAGCAGCGCCGCCATGGCGAGATAGGGGTTGAGGTCCGAGCCGCCGACGCGGCATTCGATGCGGATGCCCTTGGTCCCCTCCCCGCACAGGCGATAGCCGGCGGTGCGGTTGTCCTTGCTCCAGATCGCCTTGGTCGGCGCGAAGGTGCCGGCGACGAAGCGCTTGTAGGAATTGATGTAGGGCGCGAGGAAATAGGTGATCTCGCTGGCATGGGCGAGCAGGCCCGCCACATACATGCGCATCATCTCCGACATGCCGTACTTCGCGTCCTTGTCGAAGAACTTCGCTTCCCTGCCGTCGAGGCTCCAGAGCGACTGGTGGATGTGCGAGGAGGAGCCGGCGGCGTTGTAGTTCCACTTGGCGAGGAACGTCACGGCCTTGCCGCGCTGCCAGGCGATCTCCTTGGTGGCGTTCTTGATGATCGAGTGCCGGTCCGCCATCGCCAGCGCCTCGGCATAGCGCACGTTGATCTCCTCCTGGCCGGGCGAAGCCTCGCCCTTGGAGTTCTCGACGGGAATGCCCGCGCCCTGCAGGCCGTTGCGCAGCGCCCGCATGACATCCTCCTCCTTGGTGGTCTGGAAGATGTGGTAATCCTCGTTGTAGCCGCTGACGGGCTGCAGGTCGCGATAGCCGCTCTCGCGGGCATGGTCGTAGGTCTGGTCGAACAGGTAGAATTCCAGCTCGCTCGCCATGAAGGGCTTGAGGCCCATCGCCTCCAGGCGCTTGACCTGTTTCTTCAGGATCGCGCGCGGCGAATGCGGCACTTCCTCGTGGGTGTGATGGTCGAGCACATCGCAGAGCACCAGCGCGGTGCCTTCGAGCCACGGCAGCTTGCGCAGCGTCGCAAGGTCCGGCTTCATCGTGTAGTCGCCGTAGCCGGCCGCCCAGCTCGTCGACTTGTAGCCCGGCACCGTCTCCATCTCCATGTCGGTCGCCAGCAGGTAGTTGCAGCTATGCGTCTCCTCATAGGCGCCCTCGACGAAATACTGCGCGTGGAAACGCTTGCCCATCAGGCGCCCCTGCATGTCCACGAGGCATGCCAGGACGGTGTCGATGCGGCCCTCGGCCACATCCTTCTTCAGGTCGTCAAATGTATAGGTCACGGTCATCGGGGCGGTCCTGCGGGGTTATGGCGTCGTGCCGGATCGGGCGACGGGGCCCGGTCCGGCGGTCTCGTGGCATCAGCCGTTCACATAGGGCGGGCCGGCCTTGTTGATGATGGCATTGTAGTCCTCGAAGATCTTGACGACCTTGGCGGCCGTCTCGCCCTGTTCGGCGATCTCCTTCCAGAACACCTTCGCCGCATCCTCGACGACCTTCCATTCCTCCGCCGGGATGCTGGTGAGCTTGAGCTTCGTGCCTTCGGCGCGCAGCTTCGCCTCGCCGCCCCAGTACCACTGGTCGCGGTAGTTGTTGCCGGATTCGATGGCCGTCATGACCAGCTTCTTCAGGTGGTCCGGCAATTCCGCCCACTTCTTCTCGTTGACGAAGAAGGAGCCGATCCAGGCGCCCGAGATGTTGTTGGTCAGGAAGTGGTCCGTCACGTCGGCCCAGCCGACCGTGTAGTCCTCGGTGATGCCCGACCAGGCCATGCCGTCGAGCTCGCCCGTCTGCACGGCGACCTGCGCGTCCTCGTAGGGGATCGTGACGGGCACGACGCCGAACTGGGTGAGGAAGCGGCCGGCCGTCGGGAAGGTGTAGAGGCGCAGCCCCTCCAGGTCCTTCACCGAGGTGATGGCCTTCTTGGTGTTGAAGTGGCACGGGTCCTGGCCGGAGGACGAGAGCCAGACGACACCGCCGACCTTCTCGTAGGACGACTTCCAGATATCGGCGAGGCCGTACTGCTTGAAGAGAACGGGTACGTCGAGGATCTGCTTGGTGGCGAGCGGGAAATAGCCGCCGAAGGTGGCGACGTCGGCGGGCGAGGCCATCGAATCGTCGTCCGAATGCACGGCGTCGATGGTGCCGGCCTGGAGCGCGCGGAACAGTTCGCCCGTCGGCACGATCTGGTCGGCGAAGTAGAGCTCGATCTCCAGCTCGCCCTTGGCGGCGGCGTTGATCGCGTCGACGATGGGCTTGGTGACATGCTCGCCGAGCGCGGCGCCCGCATAGGTCTGGAAACGCCACTTGATGGCCGTCTGGGCCTTCACGATGGCCGGAGCGGAAAGCGTTGCGGCACCGGCCGCTCCAATCGTGACCGCCCCCGCCCTGGTGAGAAACTGCCGTCTGTTCGTCATATCTCTATCCCTCTGGTTATGAAGTCTCGCTTTTGCCGGGAACGGCCGTTCATCCCGGTCGGTCAATCGTCTTTTCTTCTGCCGGCCCATTGCTTCCTGAAGCCGGCGGCGCCCGCCGCCGGCCCGTCCGTCACTTGCTGTAGTAGTTGTTCGGCAGCCACGTCGCGATCTCGGGGAACACGCCGATGATGATCAGGCTGGCCAGCATGATGCCGACGAACGGCCAGATCGACTTGTAGATGTCCCGCATGCCGATCTCCGGCGGCGCCATGGCGCGCATCATGAAGAGGTTGTAGCCGAAGGGCGGAGTGATGTAGGCGATCTGGCAGGTGATCGTGTAGAGCACGCCGTACCAGACGAGGTCGAAGCCCAGCTTCTGCACCAGCGGAATGTAGAGCGGTGCCACGATGACGAGCATCGCCGTGTCGTCGAGGAACATCCCCATGATCAGGAACGAGAGCTGCATCAGCACCAGCACCTGCCAGGGCTCCAGGCCGAGGTCGCCGAGGAAGAAGCGCTCGATCGACTTGACCGCCCCCAGACCGTCGAAGACGGCGCCGAAGCAGAGCGAGGCGATCAGGATCCACATGAACATGCAGGTGATGCCGAGCGTCTTCTGCAGCACGTCGTTCCACAGCGGCCAGCTCAGCCGGCCGCGCCACCAGGCGACGAGCGCCGAGCAGATCGCGCCGACCGCCGAGCTTTCGACGAGGCTGGCGATGCCGCTGAGGAACAGCCACATCATCAGCACGAAGATGCCGAGCGGCACAATGCCGGCCGAAAGCAGCCGTACCTTCTCGCCGAACGGCACGTTGCGTTCCGAGACCGGCAAGGCAGGGCCGAGCGAAGGGTTGATGCGGCAGCGGACATAGACGTAGATCGCCATGAGCGCGGCCATCAGGAGGCCCGGCAGCACGCCGGCGAGCCAGAGCTGGCCGACCGGCACGCGGGCGATCATGCCGTAGAGCACGAGCACGACGCTCGGCGGCAGCAGGATGCCGAGCGTCGAACCGCCCTGCACCACGCCCGTCATCATCACCTTGTCGTAGCCGCGGCGCAGAAGCTCCGGCAGCGCGATGGTGGCGCCGATCGCCATGCCGGCGACCGAAAGGCCGTTCATGGCGGAGATGATCACCATGAGGCCGACCGTGCCGAGCGCAAGGCCGCCGTTGATCGGCCCCATCCAGACATGGATCGCCTTGTACATGTCCTCGGCGATGCCCGATTCCGAGAGCATGTAGCCCATGAAGACGAACATCGGCACCGTCAGCATCGGATACCATTTGACGAGCTTCATGGCGGAAGCGAAGCCCATTTCCGAGCCGCCCGTGCCCCACAGCATGAAGGCCGCGACGACGCCGACGAAGCCGATGACGGCAAAGACGCGCTGCCCGGTGAGCAGCAGCACCATCATGCCGGCGAACATCGTGATTGCGATGAATTCATAGCTCATTCGATGGGCCTTCCCCGCAACTCGGCGATATCCTTGAAGAGCGAGGAGGTGGCCTGCGCCAGCATCATCACGATACCGAAGGTCATGACGATCTTGATCGGCGCCATGTAGGGCGCCCAGGCGGTAAAGCTCTTTTCCTTGAACTGGATGGCATAGGTCGTGCTGGCGATGCCGCCATAGAGCATGAAGCCGAGGAACACGATCAGCGCCACGGCCGTGACCGTGTCGAAGGCCGCCCGCTTCCTTGCCGACCAGGTGCCGTAGAAGAGGTCCATGCGGACGTGGTCGCCGGTCTGCATGGCGAAGGCGCCGCCCAGCATGTAATAGGCGGCCATGGTGAACTGCGCCGATTCCAGCGTCCAGTTCGCCGGCAGGTGGAAGGCCTTCGAAAGCGACGAATAAAGCAGGATCGCGAACATCGCGAAAATCAGGTACATCGCAAAAATGCCGACACGCCGGTTGAACGTGTCGACGACGCGCACATAGGTCTTGATGAAATCAGGCATCGGCCCTGCCTCCCCTGGCAGCGGCGGCGTTCTCAGCCGGGCCGGACCTCCGATATAAAAACGCAAGCATTCGCCTGGCCTCTCCAGTTCGTGTTCATTTCCGTCTCCACGGACATTCCGTTCCCCGGGTCGTTATTGTTCTGTTGCGGAAAGCCCCGCGCGGAGCAGTCCCGTCAGATAGCCGGCCACGACCCTCTGGCCGGCTTCGTCTCGGATGAGGTCGTTGCGGACCTCGATCATCACATTGGCAAGGCCGTTGGAAAGGCCGTGCTCCTTCAATGTATGCGTCACGCCGTCTTCCGGCCCGTAGGGCTCGTTGCGGCGCGTGTCGAAGCGCCCGTCCGCGGCCGCCGCCGCCAGCATGGCATCGGCAAGGCGCGGATCGGCATCGTGCAGGATGCCGATCTCGACGGCGCGTTGCCGGCCGAAATAGACCGGCGTGAAACTGTGGACGGTCACGATGACCGGCGCCCGGCCGTCCGCGATGCGTTCCCTGACGAGCCGGGCGAGCTTGTCGCGGAACGGCAGGTAGAGCGCCGCGGTGCGGGCCTCGCGCGCCGCCCGGTCGAGCCCGGCATTGCCGGGAACGTCGAACACCTCGCTCTTCTCCGGCATGGCGGCGGGCGAGTCCGGCGGGCGGTTGCAATCGTAGACGAGGCGGGAGAAGCGCTGGTAGAAGAGCGTCGCATCGAGGCTTTCGGCCATGAGGCGCGAGACGGCGAGCGCACCGGGATCCCAGGCGATGTGGCTGGCCAGCGCTTCGTCGGTCAGGCCGAGCGAACCGACGGATTTCGGCAGGAGGCATGATGCGTGCTCGCAGACCAGGATGACCTTGCCGCGGGCAACAGCATTCTCCAGGGCGACCGGGTCGCCCTCCTCCACACTCAGAATTCCCATGAGCCTGATCCCCTCGACCGGCTTTTATCGTTACTGAAGAGAATTCTTCACAGTTTTGCCGCTGTCAACCGAACTTTGAAAAAATCTCTTCAAAAAATCATTTGACTCGAATTGTGACAGCGATGTTTAATTTTCGAAACTCCGGCAGAAGACCGGAGCGCAGGGGAATAACTTGACGCCCAACACAGCATCCATGACGGTGTCGGATGTGATCAATGCCCACTTCGATGCGCTGACGCGTGCCGAAAGGCAGCTGGCCACATCGCTGCTCGACAATTATCCCGTCTCCGGCCTCGGCTCGATCACGACGGTCGCGGAAAACGCCGGCGTGTCGACGCCGACGGTCGCGCGCATGGTGCAGAAGCTCGGTTTCCGCGGCTTTCCGGACTTCCAGTCGCGCCTGCATCACGAGCTGGAAGCCACGCTGACCAGCCCGATCACCAAGCACGACCGCTGGGCGGCGAAAGCACCGGGCACCCATATCCTCAACCGCTTCGCCGACGCGATCATGACCAACCTGCGCCAGACGCTCGCGCATGTGGAGACCGCCGAATTCGACGGCGCCAGCGCCCTTCTCGCCGACCGCCAGCGCAGCATCTACATCATCGGCGGCCGCATCACGAAGGCGCTCGCCGACTATCTCTTCACCCATCTCCAGGTCATCCGCCCGAACGTCACCCAGATCGCCTCCAATCCGAGTTCCTGGCCGCATTACGTGCTGAACATGAAGGCCGGCGACGTGCTCGTCATCTTCGACATCCGCCGCTACGAGCAGGAGATGGAGACGCTCGGGCGCGTGGCCCGCGAGCGCGGCGTGCAGATCGTGCTGTTCACCGACCAGTGGGCCTCGCCCGTCGCCAAGGTCGCGGCGAAGGTGTTCCGGGTCCATATCGAGGCGCCGTCGGCCTGGGACTCGTCCGTCGTGACGCTGTTCATCGTCGAGGCGCTGATCGAAGCCGTCCAGAGTTCGGGCTGGGAGGAAACCAGCGACCGAATGAAGACGCTGGAGGGTCTTTTCGAGGCCAGCCGGCTTTTTCGCAAGCCCCGGCCGGAATTTCCCGGCAAGACCTGACCGACATACGAAAAAACCGAAACAAAACTGTCACATAAGCTTCATACGCCGTAAGTATCACCTCGCCGCAGTTGCCTGACACACAAAAGGAGAACCCCGTGATGTCACATACGAGACGCCTGCTTTCGCTCTCCACCGCCCTGGTGGTCGCGTCCACCTCGCTCGCCTTCGCCGAGCCGAGCGCGGAACTCATCGAAGCCGCAAAGAAGGAAGGCATGCTCACGACGGTCGCCCTTCCGCACGACTGGTGCGGCTACGGCGACGTCATCGCCGCCTTCAAGGCGAAATATCCGGAAATCCAGGTCAACGAACTGAACCCCGACGCCGGCTCCGCCGACGAGATCGAGGCCATCAAGGCCAACAAGGACAACAAGGGCCCGCAGTCGCCCGACGTGATCGACGTCGGCCTCGCCTTCGGCCCCTCCGCCAAGGAAGAAGGCCTGCTGCAGCCCTACAAGGTTTCCACCTGGGACGAGATCCCGGACACCATCAAGGATGCCGAAGGCTACTGGTACGGCGACTATTACGGCGTGATGGCCTTCCTCGTGAACAAGGACCTCGTCGCCAATTCGCCGAAGGACTGGGCCGACCTCCTGAAGCCGGAATATTCCGGCCAGGTGGCGCTTGCCGGCGACCCGCGCGCATCGAACCAGGCCATCCTCGGCGTTCTCGCCGCCGGCCTCGGCAAGGGCGCGAAGGCCGGCAAGGAAGCCGGCGAAGCTGGCCTTGCCTATTTCGCCGAGATGAACAAGGCCGGCAACTTCGTTCCGGTCATCGGCAAGTCCGGCACGCTCGCCCAGGGCTCGACCCCGATCGTCGTCGCCTGGGACTACAACGCGCTGAGCTGGGCCAAGACGCTCAACGGCAACCCGCCGACGGAAGTCATCGTTCCGGAATCGGGCGTTCTGGCCGGCGTCTACGTCCAGGGCATCTCGGCCTATGCGCCGCACCCGAACGCCGCCAAGCTGTGGATGGAGCATCTCTATTCCGACGAAGGCCAGCTCGGCTGGCTGAAGGGCTATTGCCATCCGGCACGCTTCAACGCCATGGTCAAGGCCGGCAAGGTTCCGCAGGACCTGATCGACGCCCTGCCGCCGGCGGCTTCCTATGAGAAGGCCTACTTCCCGACGCTCGAGGAAGTGGATGCCAACAAGGCCGCCGTCACCGGCGCATGGGACAGCGTCGTCGGCGCGAACGTGCAGTAAGCCCCATCCCTCGTCGCCCCGGCTTCCGGCCGGGGCGACGATCGCGGTCTGCCAATGACGGCAACCCCATCCGAGGTTTTCCTGATGTCATCAGACAGTTCAGCCGCCAGCCAGCCGACGCGGGAGCCCTTCCGCCTCCCGCTGCATTGGCTCGGCGCGGCGCCGTTCGCCATCTTCGTCCTGCTGTTCCTGATCATGCCGACGATGCGCATCGTGATCGGCGCCTTCCAGACGCCGGACGGCAGCTTCACGCTGGACAATATCCGCGGGCTGTTCACGACGTCGATCCTGTCGGCCTACTGGATCTCCATCAAGATCTCCATCGCCTCCGCCCTCCTCGGCTGCCTGGTCGGCTTTTCGGTCGCCGCCGCCGTGGTGCTCGGCGGCTTGCCGAAATGGATCCGCGGCCCGCTGCTGACCTTCTCCGGCGTCGCCTCCAACTTCGCGGGCGTCCCGCTCGCCTTCGCCTTCCTGGCGACCCTCGGCCCGGTCGGCCTCGTCTCGATGTTCCTGAAGACCCAGGTCGGCATCGACCTGCGCGCGCTCGGTTTCAACATCCTGTCCTTCTGGGGCCTGACGATCACCTACCTGTTCTTCCAGATCCCGCTGATGATCCTCATCATCACGCCCGCGCTCGACGGCCTGAAGCGCGAATGGCGGGAAGCCGCCCAGATCCTCGGCGCGACGAACGGCCAGTACTGGCGCCTGGTCGCCTTCCCGATCCTGCTGCCCTCCTTCCTCGGCACGCTTGCGCTCCTCTTCGCCAACGCCTTCGGCGCCGTCGCGACCGCCATCGCGCTGACGGGCTCCTCGCTCTCCATCGTGCCGATCCTGCTCTTCGCGCAAATCCGCGGCGACGTGCTCGGCAATCCCCATCTCGGCTATGCGCTGGCCTTCGGCATGATCGTCGTCACCGGCATCGCCAACACGATCTACATCTGGCTGCGCGCGCGCAGCGAAAGGTGGCTGAAATGAAGAAGTTCTGGGCCTGGGGCGCCCTCATCGTCGGGCTGCTCTATTTCATCCTGCCGCTCCTCGGCATGACGAACTTCTCGCTGAAGATGCGCCGCGGCGTCTATTCCTTCGATGCCTATGCGGTCGTCCTCAGCGACCCGCGCTTCCAGGAGACCTTCACCTATTCCGTCGTGATGGCGCTGTTCACCATCGCCTTCGGGGTGCTCCTCGTCGTGCCGACCGCCTACTGGGTTCGCCTCAAGCTGCCGGGCCTTCGGCCCTATGTCGAGTTCGTCACACTGCTGCCGCTGGTCATTCCCGCCATCGTCATCGTCTTCGGCTATATCCGGCTCTACAACACCTCGAGCTGGCTGCCGCTGACGGGCTCGATCACCGGCACCAACATCCTCCTGATGTTCGGCTATGCCACGCTGTCGCTGCCCTACATGTACCGCGCCGTGGACACGGGCCTTCGCTCCATCGACATCACCACGCTGACGGAGGCCGCCCAGAGTCTGGGCGCCGGCTGGACGACGATCCTCACGCGCATCATCCTGCCGAACGTGCTCGTCGCGGTCCTGTCGGGCGCCTTCCTGACCTTCGCCATCGTCATCGGCGAGTTCACCATGGCCGCCCTCCTCAACCGCCCGGCCTTCGGCCCCTACATGCAGCTTCTCGGCGCCAACCGGGCCTATGAGCCGGCCGCGCTCGCCGTGATCGCCTTCGCCATCACCTGGGGCTGCCTCGGCCTGATCCAGCTTGTCTCCCGCTTCCAGAAGGGCGCGCAAAGCCCCGTCTAAGGATTTTCCATGAGTTTCCTCACACTCTCCAGCATCCAGAAGTCCTTCGGCCCGGTGCAGGTCGTCAAGGACTTCAACATGGCCATCGAGAAGGGCGAGTTCGTCTCCTTCCTCGGCCCGTCCGGCTGCGGCAAGACCACCATCCTGCGCATGATCGCCGGCTTCGAGACGCCTTCGGGCGGCACCATCACCATCGACGGCAAGAGCCAGGCGAACCTTCGCCCGAACCAGCGCAACATCGGCATGGTCTTCCAGGCCTATGCGCTCTTCCCGAACATGAACGTCGCGGAAAACGTCGCCTTCGGCCTCAAGGTCGCCGGCCGGCCGAAGGCCGAGATCGACGCCCGCGTCAAGGAGATGCTCGGCCTCATCAAGCTCGACCACCTCGCCGACCGCTACCCCTACCAGATGTCCGGCGGCCAGCAGCAGCGCGTGGCGCTCGCCCGCGCGCTCGCCCCCAAGCCCCAGGTCCTCCTCCTCGACGAACCGCTCTCGGCCCTCGACGCCAAGATCCGCGTGTCGCTGCGCGAGGAAATCCGCATGATCCAGCAGCAGCTCGGCATCACCACGGTCTTCGTCACGCATGACCAGGAAGAGGCATTGTCGATCTCCGACCGCATCGTCGTCATGAATGCCGGCAAGGCCGACCAGATCGGTACCCCGGCCGAGATCTACAACCGCCCCACCACCCGCTTCGTCGCCGGCTTCGTCGGCACGCTCAACCTCATCGAGGCGAAGGTGGTGGACGCGGCCGCGAAGCGCGTCACCATCGGCGACCAGGGCGTCACCCTGCGCGAATCCGTCGGCAATGCGAAGGCCGGCGACATGGTCTCGCTGGCGCTGCGCCCCGAAGCCGGCTCCATCGCTCCCGACGCCAAAGGCGATACGGCGCTGACGGGCGAAGTCGTCTCCTCCAACTTCCTCGGCTCGGTCATCCGCACCCGCATGAATGTCGGCGGCAGCGTCATCTCCTTCGACATGTTCAACAGCCCCGGCCTCGTGCCGCCGGCCGTCGGCGAAACGGTGACGCTGCGCTTCACCGCCGGCGACCTCCTGGTCATCCACGACTGAACGCTCATTCCACGCCTTGACGAAGGCGTGGAAAAATCTGTCGTGAATCGTGGTTTTTGCGTCGCCCGCGGATTTGATCTGCGGGCGTTTGCCGTTTAGTCTCCCATCGTTCTCAGGGCGGGGCGAAACTCCCCACCGGCGGTATCCGGAGCGATCCGGCAGCCCGCGAGCGCCTTCCGAAAGGAAGGGTCAGCAGATCCGGTGCGATGCCGGAGCCGACGGTCACAGTCCGGATGGAAGAGAGCAAGCAGGAGGCCCGTTCCGCGATGGGCCGGCCTCGTGCGTGTTCGCCCAAGGGACCCGTTGAAAAATGGCTCAACCCTTGAAAGGCCAAGACATATGAATGACAATGCCACCCCCTCCGCCCGCATCGCCGTCATCCGTGCCCGCTGGCACGCCGGCATCGTCGACCAGGCGGTCACGTCCTTCATCGCCGAATGGCAGGCCCTCGGTGGCCGTGCCGAAGACGTCGACGTGATCGACGTGCCGGGCGCCCTCGAAATCCCGCTGCAAGCCCAGCTCCTCGCGAGGACCGGCCGCTACGCGGCCATCCTCGGCGTCGCCCTCGTCGTCGACGGCGGCATCTACCGCCACGATTTCGTCGCCGGCAGCGTGGTCGACGCGATCGTGCGCGTCAGCCTCGACACCGGCGTGCCGGTGCTCTCGGCTGTGCTGACGCCGCACAACTTCCAGGAATCGGAAGCCCACATCGCCTTCTTCCGCGACCACTTCGTCATCAAGGGCAGGGAAGCCGCCCAGGCCGCCCGCCAGATCCTCGACGCACGGGCGCAGGTGGCACTGGCGGCGGTTTCCTGAATCGGTTTCTCAAGAAGCGGAATCGGCTCGTGAAGGCGAATCGATAAACCGTTGAAAAGACTCTGGAAGCCGGCATTGCGGCCGGGTCCAGCGTATTGAGAAACCTCGCTCCACTCGCTTCCGTCATCCTCGGCCTTGTGCCGGGGATCTGCCAACGCCTTGAAAAATAGCAACGTTTGCAGATGCTCGGGACAAGCCCGAGCATGACGGAAGAGAGGTTTGGGTACTTTATTAGCCGTCCGGGCCCGGCATTGCAGCCGAGCTTTCCCGCTCCTCCGTCTACGCCTGCAAGCTCTTCAGATAGATCGACAGCAACTGGATCTGCGACGAGATCCCCAGCTTGCGATAGACGTTCCGCCGGTGGACCTTCACCGTCCCCGTCGAAATATTCAGCTTGAGCCCGATCGATTCCGACGAATGCCCCTGCAGCACGAGCTCGATGATCGAGGCCTCGCGGTCGGTGAGGTTGAGCTTGCGCCAGACCTTGTCCGCCGCGCTCACCGGCTCGCTGCGCCGCCCGCGCCCCTGCCCCGCAAGCGCGAAGCGTTCCGCAAGGCCGCTCCAGGCCTGCCGCACGAAGGCGGCGACGAAGGGCTCGGCATCCGCCAGCAGCGCGAACTCGGCGGCCGGGAAGACCCCCGTCTTCTCCCGCCGCATCAGCGAGACGACCACCGTCACGCCGTCGCCCGTGGGCGCGAAGAAGCCCAGTTCCTCGGCAAGCCGCGTCTGCGAGTAGTAGGTGCGGTAGTATTCGCTGGAGAAGAAGCGGTCCGGCGCGAGCTCCCGCATGCGGAAGACGCCGGCCCGGCCCGCCCGCGCCGTGTGATAGAACGGATCGAGCAGGTACGGCCCCACCTGATAAAGCGTCACGAAGACGTGGTAATCGTCCGCATCGAAGGTGCTGAAGAGGTCGATCGGCCGGGCCTTGTCGCGATAGGCGAAGATGACCATGTCGTCGAAGCGCACGAGCGCCCGCGTCATCGCCAGCAGGGCTTCGCCAGCCTGCCCGTCGGAGCGTTCCGCCGCGTCCGTCCAGTCGGCGAGCGTGCGGAAGAGTGCCGTGAAATCGACCCGCATGGCGCTGATGCTCCCCCGATCCCCTTGCGGCGCGCGTTTTTCGCCGCGCCGGGATATACTCCTTCCATAGCCGGTTTACGGATAAAATACCTCTCTCGGGGTATATACCGCCCACCGGCGGCTGACTAGCATCCTCCCCGACGGTGGCTAAAGCGGCATGAAGATCGCTTCGACGCAACAACCGCAGGGAACAGACGTGACATCCGCCTCCACGAACGACATCGAGTTCCGGTCGGTGACCAAGCGCTATGGCGCGGTGACCGCGGTCTCCGACATAAACCTTTCCGTGCCGAAGGGTGCTTTCGTCGCGCTGCTCGGCCCGTCCGGCTGCGGCAAGACGACCTGCCTTCGCATGATCGGCGGCTTCGAGCAGCCGAGCGAGGGCGAGGTGCTGATATCAGGCACTATCGCCAACGGCGTGCCGGCCTATCGCCGCCCGGTCAACATGGTGTTCCAGCAATATGCGCTCTTCCCGCATTTCGACGTGGAGAAGAACGTCGCCTACGGCCTGAAGCAGCTTCGCCCGAGGCTGCCGGCCGGGGAGATTTCCCGCCGCGTCGGCGAGGCGCTGGAGATGGTGCGCCTTTCCGGCTTCGCCAGGCGCCGCATCCATGAGATGTCCGGCGGTCAGCAGCAGCGCGTGGCGCTCGCCCGCGCGCTCGTCAACAAGCCCTCCGTGCTCCTCCTCGACGAGCCGCTCGCGGCCCTCGACAAGAAGCTGCGCACCGCCATGCAGATCGAGCTGCAGACGCTCCAGCGCGACCTCGGCATCACCTTCGTCCTCGTCACCCACGACCAGGAGGAGGCGCTGTCGATGAGCGACCTCGTCTGCGTCATGAGCGCCGGCCGCATCCGCCAGCTCGCGACGCCCCAGGAGGTCTACGACCGCCCGGCCGATCTCTTCGTCGCCGATTTCGTCGGCAAGACCAACCGTTTCGATGGCACGCTGGAGGCCGGCGGCACCATCCGCCTCGGCAATGGCACGGCCCTGCCCGCCCCGCGCGGCGATCTTCAGCCGGGCGCCGTCACCGTGGCGCTCCGACCCGAGGCGATCCGCCTTGCGCGCGGCGCGGCGGGCGCGACGACGCTGGAGGGCACCGTCACCCACCGCATCTTCCTCGGCTCGGCCGCCGAATATTCCATCGCCATCGACGGGCTGGGCGACCTCCTCGTCACCGCCGAACGCCATAACCAGTCGGAAAACGACCTCGTCGCGCCGGGCGAACGGGTCGCAATCAGCTTCGATCCCGGTACAGCGCATATCTTTCCGGCCTGAGGGGAAACAGGCCCCAAACACAAGGGAACAGTGTGATGTCGAAATGGTTCAGAGAGAATGCCCCGATCAGCGCCCATGAGCTGACGGAAGAATTCATGCGCCTGAAGCGCGGCTCCGTCACGCGCCGCCACTTCCTCGGCGTCACCGGCCTCGGCCTTGCCGCCGCCGTGCTCGCCCGCCAGCCCGGCCTCTTCAATTCGGCCGCCTATGCGCAGCAGGAAGACCTCGGCTCGGCCATGTCCATCGCCACCTGGCCGAACTACCACGACCCCGCGACCTTCGAGGCCTTCACCGCCGAGACGGGCGTCGCCGTCGAGGTCAACGTCTTCGGCTCGAACGAGGAGATGCTGGCCAAGCTCCAGGCCGGCGGCACCGGCTGGGACCTCTTCGTTCCCACCAACTACACGATCTCCACCTATGCCGGCCTCGGCCTGATCGACCCGCTCGACCTCTCCAGGGTGCCGAACTTCGACCAGAAGACCCAGAACACGCGCTTCACCAACGAGGGCACCGTCGACGGCAAGGTCTATGCGCTGCCGAAGAACTGGGGCACGACGGGCATCGCCGTCAATTCCGACAAGGTGAAGTCCAAGGTCACGAGCTGGAAGGAATTCTTCGAGATCGCCATGACCGAGGCGGACGGCCGCGCCATGGTGCACGACTACCAGCTCACCACCATCGGCAACGCCCTCGTCTCGCTCGGCTTCTCCTTCAACTCGGTCAAGCCCGCGGAGCTTGCCAAGGCCGAGGAGCTGCTGATCAAGGTCAAGCCGCACCTCTATGCCATCAACAGCGACTACCAGCCCTCCATGCGCGCCACCGACGCCTGGATGACCATGTGCTGGACAAACGACGGCGCGCAGCTCAACCGCGACATCCCGGAAATCCACTTCACGCTCGGCTCCGACGGCGGCGAGATCTGGTCGGACTTCTACGCCGTGCCGACGGCGGCCGCCAACAAGCCGGCCGGCTATGCGCTGCTCAACTACCTGATGGACCCGCAGCATGCGGTGAAGGAGCACATCGCCAACGGCGCGCCCACCACCGACAGCCGCGTCATCGCCCTGCTGCCGGCCGAGATCACCGGCAACAAGATCGTCTATCCGGACGAGGCCGCGCTGACCCCGCTGGAATTCGGCGCCGCCGTGACGCTCACCGACCCGGCGCGCGCAGAGCTGATGGCACGGTTCAAGTCGGCGTAACGGAAAGGCCCCTCCCCACAAGGGAGAGGGGCTTACCGTGCCGCTCCGTTGGCATTCATTATGGAATGGTGAGCAAGCCTCCTCCTTCTCCCCCCTTGTGGGGGAGATGCCGGCAGGCAGAGGGGGTGGCCCCGCGAAGCCGGGGCGTTACGGCAAGCCCCCTCCCTAAATCCCTCCCCACAAGGGGGAGGGATTTAACCAGCGGTACCCTCAGCATTCGATTTCGAACGGTAGGCAACCCTCGCAATTCGCAACAGGACCAACGCAATGCCCCTGACGACGACGGCGAAAAGACGGCTGGTGACGACGGCGCTGCTGGCGCCGGCCTCCCTCTGGCTGTTCGTCTTCCTGGTGCTGCCCTTCATCGCCATGGTGGTCTTCTCCGTGGGCGAGCGCGGACCTGCGGGCGGTTACCAGGCGGCCTTCACCTTTGCGCAATATGCCAACCTGCCGGCCCGTTCCGCCGCCTACTGGAACACGCTGATGCTGGCGCCGGTCGGCGCGTTCCTCTGCCTGCTGGTCGCCTATCCGACGGCCTATTACCTCGCCGTCAAGGCGAGCCCGCGCCACCGGCTGCTGCTGGTCTCGCTGGTCGTCGTGCCGTTCTGGACGAGCCTTCTGGTGCGCACCTATGCCTGGATGTACATTCTCGGCTCGCGCGGCATCCCGAACCTCCTCGACATGATCGGCATCGAGAACGTGCGCCTGCTCAACACGCCGGGCGCCGTGTTGCTCGGCATCGTCTACGGCTACCTGCCACTGATGATCATGCCGATCTATGTCAGCCTCGAAAAGCTCGACCGCCGGCTGCTGGAGGCTTCGGCCGATCTCGGCGCCAAGCCCGTCTCGACCTTCTTCTCCGTCACCCTGCCGCTCTCGCTGCCGGGCGTCATGACGGGCGTCGCGCTCGTCACCATCCTGCTGCTCGGCGAATATCTCATTCCGCAGCTTCTCGGCGGCGGCAAGGTCTTCTTCATCGGCAATGCGCTGGTCGACCTCTTCCTGCAATCGCGCAACTGGCCCTTCGGCTCGGCCATTGCCGTCACGCTGGTCGCCATCGTGGTCGTGGTGCTGATGGTCGCCATGCGCATCGCCTGGAAGATCTCCGGCACGAGACAGGTGGACCTCGTCTGATGCGCGCTCTGATAACCTCCGTCTATCTCTTCCTTTACGCGCCGATCGCGCTGGTCGTGCTGTTCTCTTTCAATGCGGGGCGCAATGCCAGCGAGTTCACCGGCTTCTCGACGCAATGGTACGGCAAGGCGCTCGCCAATCCGTTCCTCGTCGCCGCGTTGCAGAACAGCCTGATCATCGCGTTTACCAGCGCCACGCTCGCCGCCGTCTTCGGCACCATGGCCGCCCTCGGCCTGGAACGCCTCGGCGCGCGCACCCGCGCCCTCTTCGACGGCCTGCTCGCCGCCGCCATCGTCGTGCCGGGCGTCGTCATCGGCATCGCGACGCTGGTCGCGCTCGTCGCCGTCTTCGGCGTCGTC
Organism: Shinella sp. PSBB067; assembly: GCF_016839145.1. NCBI lineage: Bacteria > Pseudomonadati > Pseudomonadota > Alphaproteobacteria > Hyphomicrobiales > Rhizobiaceae > Shinella > Shinella sp. PSBB067. Next base: position 1,976,513 of record NZ_CP069303.1, read on the forward strand.
AACCCGGCCATCGCCTCGCTCTGGCCGGGTGAGAAACCGCCGCAGCTCGGCCTCGGCTACGGCTCGATCATCGCCGCGCACGGCCTCTTCACCATGGCGCTCGTGACGATGATCGTGAAGGCGCGCATCGCCACGCTCGGCCGCGACATCGTCGAGGCCTCAGCCGATCTCTACGCCACGCCCCTCACCACCTTCCGCGATATCGTCCTGCCGCAGATCCTGCCCTCGGTGCTGGCCGGCTTCCTGCTCGCCTTCACCTTCTCCTTCGACGATTTCATCGTGGCCTTCTTCGTCGCCGGCTCCAAGACGACGCTGCCGATCTACGTCTTCGCCTCGATCCGCCGCGGCGTGACGCCGGAGGTCAACGCCATCGCAACGATGGTGCTGGTCGCCTCGCTCTTCCTCATCCTCGTCGCCCGCCTGCTCATGCGGGAAAAGAAAACGAAATCGCCTGCCGGAGAATAACAGATGATCCTGAAGAACCGCGTCGCCATCGTCACCGGGGCGGGCTCCGGCATCGGCCGGGCCGGCGCGTGCATCATGGCGCGCGAGGGCGCGACCGTCTGCGTCGCCGACCGCGACGAGACGCGGGCCGGCGAGACGGTCGATTTCATCCGCAGAGGGGGCGGCACGGCCGAGGCCGTCATCCTCGACGTCACCGACGACGTGGAGCTGAAGATGGCGATTGCCGGCGTGCTCTCGCGCCACGGCCGCATCGACATCCTGCACAACCATGCGGGCGCGCAGGTCGCCGGCGATCTCGAAAGCGTCCCGCTCGACGGGCTGGATCTTTCCTGGAACCTCAACGTGCGCGCCCATCTCATGGCCGCCCGCCTCGTCATGCCGGCCATGAAAGCGCAGGGAAAAGGCGTCATCCTCAACACCTCCTCCTCGTCCGGCGTGCTCTACGACCGCGAGATGATCGCCTATACGACGACCAAGCACGCCGTCATCGCCATGACCAAGCAGATGGCCGGCGACTATGCCCGCCACGGCATCCGCGTCAACGCGCTCTGCCCCGGCTGGGTCGACACGCCCTTCAACGCCCCCTTCATCGACCAGATGGGCGGGCGCGGCGCCATCGAGGACTATATAAGGGAAAAGGTGCCCATGGGCCGCTGGGCGAATGTCGAGGAGATCGCCGAACCGATCCTCTTCCTCGTCTCCGACCGGTCAAGCTACATGACCGGCCAGATTCTCGTGGTGGACGGCGGGGAGACCGTGGTCTAGTTCCGCTTAGCGCAATTCCGGACGCAAAGCCACTTCACACTTTTGCTGGAATTGCTCAGACGGACCCCATCCCGCCCTGATAGACGACGATGCGCGCGTGATAGGGCACGCGCTTGTAGAGATCGAGCACATCCTGGTTGATGAGCCGCACGCAGCCCGAGGAGACGGCCTTGCCGATGGACTTCCATTCCGGCGAGCCGTGCAGGCGGTAGAGCGTGTCCTGCCCGTTCTGGAAGATATAGAGCGCGCGGGCGCCGAGCGGATTCTTGATGCCCGGGTCCATGCCGCCGTTCGCGACGGAATAGCGCGCAAGGCTCGGCTGGCGCCTGATCATGTCGTCCGGCACCTTCCAGCGCGGCCACGGCTGGCGCCACTGGATGACGCCCTCGCCTTCCCAGGCAAAGCCGTCGCGGCCGATGCCGACGCCGTAGCGCATCGCCGTGCCGCCGGGCTCGACGACATAGAGGAAGCGCGCCGCCGTATCGACGACCACCGTGCCGGCCGGCTCGCCGGTCGGGTCCTTCACGCGCTGGCGGTAGTATCTCGGGTCGATTTCCTTGTAAGGGATCGCCGGGATGAGATGGCCGCCATCCTCGACGGCGGCGTAGCGCGCCGCCAGTTCCTCGTCCGTCGCCGGCACGATCGGATAGCTGACCTTCCGGGGGATCGGGGCATTCCTGACCGACGTCTCCGAGGTTGCGCATCCCGCAAGCGTCGCGGCAGCGCCCACGAAGAAGGCTCTTCGCGACATAAGACCGATCTCAGACATTCTCGACGTTAACTCCTGCAAGCCGAATATTCATGCAGGATGGCTTGCCAACGGGCCTGCCCGCTGGCAAGGCGCGGAGGGATCACATCTTCGGCACTGCACCATCTTCGCCGCACGCCGTTGCGCCGGCGACACGGCCGCGCCGATGGCCGCCTATGACGACTGCCCGGCGAGCCAGTTGTGCCAGTCGTTCTCGCTGCCGGCGAAGACGTTGAGGTCGATCTTGCCCGTCACGCCATGCGACAGGCCCGACCCGGAATACTGCCAGAACATCCAGCGGCGGTTCGGGTAGCGCTGCGAGGGATGCGCGGCGACCGAACGCAGCCAGAACGGATATTCGGTCAGTTCGCCGGAGAGATTGTCCGCATAGAAATCGGGCGCCGTGTAGATGATCGGCCGCTTGCCGTAGTGCCGCTCCAGCATCTCGGCGAAGACGCGGATCTTCTCGACATATTTCGCGCGCGACAGGCGCTTCTTGCAGGCGGAGTCGCCATTGTATTCGGCATCGATGACCGGCGGAAGCGCGTCGGGGTCCTTCGGCACGTTGCGGATGAACCATTCGGCCTGCGAACTGGCGACGCGGCACCAGTAGAAGAAGTGGTAGGCGCCGCGGCGGATGCCGGCCTCCTTGGCCAGGCGCCAGTTCTTCTGGAACATCGGGTCGAGGTGGTCGCCGCCGTCGGTCGCCTTGATGAAGGCGAAGTTGGCGCCCTGCGTGCGCAGCTTCATCCAGTCGATGTCGCCCTGCCAGCGCGAAACGTCCACGCCATGCACCTGGTAGTGCTTCGGCGCGCGCTTGCCGAAATTGATGGGATGGGCATCGCGGAACTGCTGGCTGTAGACGCGCGACCGCTTGCCGAGGCGCAGCGTCGGCATCTCGGCCGTCGCCGCCGAGCCGGACGGGCGTTCGGCCGGAACGGCGCCCTGCTTCGTCACCGTCTCGAAGACGTGATTGTCCGGCACCGGACCCGCCCAGGCGAGCATTTCCTGCGCGCCGTCCGCCTTCACCTTGCTCTGGCCGACCGCGACTTCCGGCACCGGCCCGCCGCCCTTGGCGACGGAACTCGTCGTCTCGCGCGACGGCTTGACGGCCAACACCGTTTCCGGGGTCACACTCGACGCACAGCCGGCCAGGGAGGCGCAGCCGAGGAGGATCGCTGTCAGGACCGAAAGACGCATAGGCACTCGCACGCAAAACAAACCGAAGCCCCGTCCACGCGGACGGAATTGCTAACGGAAGATTACCGCGAAATGTTAAATGCAACGTTTACGGCCAACAGTGACATTTCAATCACTTAGATCGGAAACCTCGCACCGTTCCTGACAATTGCCATTAACGAATGCCGCCCTTCACGCCTTTATATGCCCGATGCCCTTCTTCCCGATCTCGTCGAAGGACTCCTCATAACCCGCATCCGCATAGCGGATGACGCCGAGCGAGGTGTCGTTGGTGAGCGCGTGTTCCAGCCGCTCCGCGCCGTCGGCCGTGCCGTCGGCGACGAGCGTGACGCCGCAGCTCGTCATGTAACCCGCATAGCCGCCGCCGCCGGAATGGACGACGACGAGATCGGCCATCGAGGAGCAGAGCAGCATCGCGTCGAGCAGCGGCCAGTCGGCAATGGCATCCGAACCGTCCTTCATGCGCTCCGTCATGATATTGGGATGCGCCATGGCGCCGGCATCGAGATGGTCGCGCGAAAAGGCGACCGGCCCTTTCAGTTCACCCGCCGCCACCAGCCGGTTGACGGCGAGCGCCAGCTCCGTGCGCTCGCCATGGCCGAGCCAGGCGATGCGCGCCGGCAGCCCCTCGAAGGGAATGTTCTCGCGCGCAAGGCGGATCCAGTTGGTGACGATGCTGTTGTCGGGGAACATCTCCAGCACAAGGTCGTCGATGCGGGCGATGTCGCTCTCCTCGCCTGACAGCGCCATCCAGCGGAACGGCCCGATGGCCCGCGCAAAGAGCGGCCGCAGATAGGCTTCCGTGAAGATCGGAATGTCGAAGGCATCGGCAACGCCTCCCTCCCGCGCCTGCGTGCGGATGAGGTTGCCGTTGTCGAAGACCTCGGAGCCTCGTTTCTGGAACTCCAGCATCGCCGAGACATGCTCGACGATGGAGGCGCGGCTCGCCGCCATGAGCTGGCCCTGCCCGTCCTCGCGCAGGTCCTTCACCTGCTCCAGGCTCATGCCCTTCGGCACATAGCCATAGACGAGATCGTGCGCCGAGGTCTGGTCGGTGACGATGTCGGGCACGATGCCGCGCCGGGCGATCTCGGGATAGATTTCCGCCGCGTTGCCGACGAGGCCGATGGACGTCGCCCGCTTCTCCTTGACGGCCGTGTCGATCATCGCGAGCGCGGTGTCGATATCCGGCGCGACATGCTCCAGATAGCCGACCGCCTTGCGCTTGGCGGCCCGCTCCGGGTCGATGTCGACGCACAGGATCGCCGCGCCCGCCATGCGGCCGGCGAGCGGCTGCGCGCCGCCCATGCCGCCGAGGCCGGCGGTCAGGATGAAGCGCCCGGCAAGGCTGCCGCCGAAGCGCTTTTCCGCGATGCGCATGAAGATTTCATAGGTGCCCTGGATGACGCCCTGGCTGCCGATATACTGCCAGGCGCCCGCGGTCAGGCCGCCCCAGCAGATCAGCCCCTTGCGCTGCAGCTCGTAGAACACCTCCGCCTTCGCCCACTGCCCGACGATGTTGCAGTTCGCCATGATGACGAGCGGCGCCTTCGCATGGGTCCTGAGCAGGCCAACAGGCTTGCCGGACTGGATGACCAGCGTCTGGTCCTCCTCCATCTCGCTCAGCGCCTTGACGATGGCCTTGTGCGCCGCCCAGTTGCGCGCCGCCTTGCCGAGCGCGGCATAGACGATCAGGTTGTCCGGATCCTCGCCGACCGCCAGCACGTTTTCCAGAAGCCGCAGCAGCGCCTCCTGCCGCCAGCCCCTGGCGCGCAGCACGTTGCCGCTCGGGATAGGGTAATTCGGATGGCGCGGATTGGGTTTGGGCATGGCTTGTCCCTCTTGCGAATATGTCGTGTTACTTCGGCGGCAGCGTATCGACGAAGGCGATCGCCTCGCCAATCAGGCGGCGACGCAGGACCTCGTCCGAGCAGGCTTCGGGAGAGGCGCGAACCCAGCCCTCCATGGCCCGCTGCCCCATCCTCACGGGTCCGACGCCATCGATGGCGAGCGCAAAGGCATCATTGCCCTTGCCGAGGCGAACCATTAGGCCCTGCCTGCTTGCACCGCAAAGAAGGTGGCCGTCGAGCAGCCAGGCAAGCCCGCCGAACATCGGCTTTTCCGAGAGCCCGGCGCGCAAGCCGAGATCGGCGCGGACGATGTCCTCCAGTTCCCTGTCCCGCGCCATCATCCGCCTCCGGTCACTTGGCCAGGGCGTAGCGGGCGAGCTCGATCCCCATCGCCTTCTCCACCGAGGGGTAGACGGTCGGGTCGAGGACGCTGGAGGCGAGCGGAATGATCGTCTTCGGCACATGCAGCACGAAGACCTTCATGCCGACTTCGAGCTGGCCGACGCTGAGCGGCTCGCCCTCGGGCGAGAGCGTGGTGATCACATCGGGGAAGGTGGCAAGGCGCTTGCCCCCGGCAGACTCCACCGCCATGTACTCGTTCATCACATGCAGCACCGAAGCGCTGTCGCCCGTGCCGAGCGTCACGGTGCCGATGTCGAAGGCTTCCTTCGTGTAGACCACGGACTTGTCGGTGATCGTGCCCTCGGAAAGGATCGCGCCGCCCGTCGTCTTCACGATGGCGTCGATGACCGCCGAACCGCCCTTGGCTTCCGCCGCGATGATCGCCTCGCCGAGATCAAGCGCCAGCGAGATGCCGCCGAGTGCCGCGTTCTTGCGCACGTAGGAGGCGCGCAGCGGATTGCGGCAGGATGCGATGAAGCCGCCGGACATGTCGGACGCCGTGCGCAGGATGGGCGAGACCTTCGCCGTCGCGCCCCGCACGACAAGCTCGATATAGCGGTTCTCCTCGCGGTTCCCGCCGACGGCCGTCTGGATCATCTCGTCGGGCGAACCGGCCATGCCGATGGAGCCCATATCGCCGGTCGGATGCGCGCGCATGTCGCCGACGGCATCCAGCACCTTCGTGCCGAGGATGGCCGAAGGCAGCCAGCCGTTCAGCGTCGAGGACCTGCCGTTCTGTCCCACCATCAGCGCCGCGACCGTCTCGCCCAGCGCCTCCTGCAGGAGCTGCACCGCCTTCACATAGTCGACGCCGCGCATTTCCCAGGGCGTCGTCGAGGCCGGCGCGCCGATGGCCGCCGCCGTCGCCACCCAGTCGTCGTCGCAGAGCTCGTCGATGGACACCAGTTCCGGCTTGCCGATCGAGACCGCCGCATGGCCCAGCATGCGCCCGTGATCGGCCCAGCCGCCGCCGCCGGCGGCATAGACGGAGCCGCCCTTGACCGCCGCCTCGACGTCTTTTTCCTTTAAAATCCGGCCCATCACACGCTCTCCTGAATCACGTCCTGAAGTTTCTCGTCGAGTTGAATCACCGCGTTAAGAAGCACCGCCGCACCGAGCGCGATGTCGTCCGTTTCCGCGAATTCCTCCGGCGCATGGCTGCGCCCGCCAAGGCACGGCACGAAGATCATCGCCGCCCGCGTCACCTTCGCCATGAAGGCCGTGTCGTGCCCCGCGCCGGACGCCATGCGCCGATGGCTCGCCCCCGCCGCGACGCAGGCCGCGTCGAGAACGTCGAGCACCAGCGGATCGCCCGGCGTCGGCATGTTGTCCGAGATACGGCGCGGCGGCCCGATGACGGTTCCCGTCTCGCGCGCGACGTTCGCTGCAAGCTGCTCGACGGAAGCCGCGAAGACCTCCATCGTCGTGCGCTCCTCCGCCCGCGCGTCGATCAGCAGCCGCACCCGCGACGGCACGACATTGGCCGCATTCGGCTCGATGGCGAATTCCCCAACCGTGGCCGTGAAATGCCCCGGCCCGGCCGCCAGCGACGTCGCCAGTGCTTCCACGCCCGTCACCAGACGCGCGGCGGCGGCGAGCGCATCGGCACGGCGGCCCATCGGCGTCGTGCCTGCATGGTCCGCCCGGCCCTCGACGACGATCTCGATGCGTGTGATCCCGGCAATCGCCGTCACCACGCCGATGTCGAGCCTTTCGGTCTCCAGCACCGGCCCCTGTTCGATATGCAGTTCGAGGAAAGCCGCGATGTCCCTTCGTGCTTCTGCGGCAATGCGCGCCGGATCGCCGCCGGCATTGCGAATGCCCGCTTCCAGCGTCAGCCCGTCGCTCTGCCGCGACAGCCAGTCCTCCGGCAGCACGCCCGCCATGCCACGGCTGCCGATGCAGGAGACGCCGAAGATCGAGACCTCCTCGGCCAGGAAATCCACCACCTCCAGATCGTGGTCGAGCGCAATGCCCCGATCGGCCAGCGCCCGCGCCACCTCCAGCGCCACCGCGACGCCCGCGATGCCGTCATAGCGCCCGCCATCCGGCACCGTGTCGGAATGCGAGCCGAGCATGATCGTGCCGAGACCGGGCTTTTTGCCTGCCCGCCGCGCAACGAGGTTGCCCGCCGCATCGATGCGCGTCTCAAGACCTGCGGCCTTGAACTTCTTTTCGAGAAACGCCCGCCCCGCCGGGAAAAGGGCGGAGAAAGCCCGCCGCGTATAGGGCCGGTCTGGTTCGGTGATCAGGGCAAGCCCGTCGATCACATCCGCGATGCGGGCGGGATCGACCGGCAGGTTGGACGCGCGGGCCATCAGACGGCGCCCGCAACGGCGAGCGTCGGCAGCGGCCGCACGAAGGCGCCGGTGCCGGGTTCGGCGAGCACCGTCGTGCCGTCGAAGGCGAGCCTGCCGCGCAGCCAGGTGGCCGAGACGCGCCACGGCAGGCGGATGCCGTTATAGGGCGACCAGCCGACGACGTTGTGACCGCTCGCCGCCGCATCATAGGTGTAAGGCTCGGGCGTCAGCACGGTGATGTCGGCATCCTTGCCGGCTTCGAGCGCGCCCTTGGCATGGTCCAGCCGGAAATGCCGCGCCGGGTTCAGCGCCATCAGCCCGGCCGCGCGCGTCAGCGGGATGCCGCGCTCCAGCGCGCCCTTGATAAAGAGCGGCACCATGACCTCCAGCCCCGGCACGCCGGAGGCGTTGGCCAGCATGTCCGGATCGGTCTTGCGATCCTCCGACCAGCTCACATGGTCGGTGGACACCAGCGTGACATTGCCGGCAGCGACATGCCGCCAGAGCTTTTCCACCTCGGCGCGCGGGCGGATGGGCGGGTTGATCTTCGCCTTGCCGCCGAGCCGGGCGACGTCGTTCTCCTCGTCGAGCGTCAGGTAATGGATGCAGCACTCGATGGTCGCGCGGTGCCCCTGCGCCCGGTAGGCCGCCGCGATCTCGTAGCCGCGGCCGAGCGAGCAATGCACCACATGCGCCGGGCAGCCGGTCGCCGCCCCCGTCTCGTAGATCTGGTTGGAGGCGAGCAGTTCCGTCAGCGGCGGGCGCGACAGGCCATGGGCGCGATAATCGGTGATGCCGGCCGCCTTCACCTTGGCGATCGCCGCGCGCACCGCCTCGTCGTCCTCGTTGTGCACGCCGGCCGTCAGCCCGGTCGGCGCGATGGCGCGGAAGCAGTCCTCCAGCAGCGCGGCCGGAATGCGCGGAAAGCGCTTCGGATCCGTGCCGAAGGTGGAGAACTTGAAGGCCGCGACGCCCGCCTCCACCATCTCGCCGATCCGCGCCGGTCCCTCCTCGGGATCGACCGTGCCATAGAGCGCGAAATCCACCCGCGCCTGCGGCCCCGCATGGTCCACCTTGCGCTTCACGGCCTCGGCCGAGCAGACAAGGTTGCCCTCGTCATAGGGCATGTCGACGATGGTCGTGACGCCGCCGGCCGCCGCCGAGCGCGTCGACCAGATGAAATCCTCCTGGTTCTTCTGCGAGAGCGAATGCACCTGCGCATCGATGGCGCCGGGCAGGATCAGCGCGCCGGAAAGATCGTGCCGCTCCTTCGCCGCGGGCATAGTGCCCTGGCCGACATGCACCACCTTGCCGTCGCGCACCGCCACATGCCCGCCGTCCACGATGCGGTCCGCGAGAACCACGGTGCCTTTCACAACGAGATCGAAATCGGCCATCGGGGTCTCCGTCAGGGCTTGAGGGCAAAGAAGGCGTCGAAATCCGCCATGGGCGCGGCCTCGACGAAGGCGGCGAGCGCCTCGGGGCTGGCAAGGTCGCGGTCGAGCGCCTCGATCTCGGCGGAGAGCGGCCTGTCCTTGCGATAGAAGGGGCTGATCGCCCGCGTGCGCTGGTAGGCGATGGCCGCCACGCCCTCGACATTGTCGCCGGCAAGGTCCACCGCCTGGGCGGAGAGCATGGCCTCGAGCGCCGCGAGCTGGTGGAGGTCGCGCACCTGGCTTTCCATGCGCTCGACGATGAGCGGCAGGAAGGTCGCCTCCTCCTCCAGTCCGCCGGCAACGACGATGGACTGCGCCGAGATCGGCACGGCCAGCGACTGGATGCGCATGTAGAGCTCCACGGCGAGCTTCAGCAGCGGCCCGAAGCCCGTCGCCGTCTCGCCGGGCGCGACGAGATTGACCGGCAGGTTGCGCCTGACGCCGTTGGACAGCAGCACGCAGCGGTTCAGCACGTTGCGGGCGAGATGGGCAAAGCCCGTCTGCGCCGCCTCGACATAGAGCGTGGTCGACAGCGGCAGCGAGCCGCCGGAGGCCATGACGTGATTGTCGAGCACGACCGGATTGTCGTCCGATTGCGCCGTCGCCTCGACGATGCGCTCGGCCGCATTCATCAGCGTATCGAGGCTGGCGCCGAAGACCTGCGCGGTCATGCGAAGGCTCAGCGGATCGTGGATCGCCGAGGGCGTCGGCCAGTGGCCCGAGGCGACCTGCGCCTCGAACCAGCACCCTGCCAGCGCCTCGCCATGGGCCGAAAGCCGCGCCGCCACGCGCCAGGGATCGGCGGACGCGCCGAGCGCCAGCGAGGACAGAACGCCCGTCACCATGAGGTTACGGATCGCCTTGGCCGCCTCGCGCACCACATTGGCCGCGGCCGCGTGCGAGATGGCATTGACGCTGAGGGCCGCCAGCGCATCGCGCGGCTGCATGCGGTAGGGGGCGAGGCCCGCGCGCTTCAGCGCTTCGGCCGCCGGCAGGCGCTCGCCGCCGTACCACGCCTCGCCCTCACCCGTCAGCACGGCCGCGACCTGCCCCATCAGGCCGATGTCGGCGCAGCCCATCGAGCCGTGCCGCCGCACGACGGGCACGACGTCCCGCTTGAGCAGCCCGAGAAAGGCATCGATGAGCTCCGGGCTGCAGCCGGAATAGCCGCCGAGCGCGGTGTTGACGCGAATGGCGATCGCCTTGCGCACGATCGACAGGGCGAAGGGCTCGCCGGTGCCGAAATGGTGCGCCTTCACGAGATTGTTGTTGAACTCGACGAGATCGTCCGCCGTCCACAGCTTGTCCTTCATCGATCCGACGCCGGTATTGGCGCCGTAGATCGGCAGGCCCGTGGCCAGACGGTCGGTGATGACGCGGCGCGTCATGCGGACACGGCCCATCCCCGTCTCGCAGGCGACCGGCCGCCGGGCACCGCTGCCGATCGCCTCCAGCACGGCGAAGTCCAGCGGTTGTCCGGTGAGATAGAGCGTATCGGCGGAAGCGAGCATGTTTCAAAAAGCCTGTGTGAAGCAATTCGAGGAAAAATGCGCAAACGGCGTCCCGTTCGCTTTGCATGGAAACCAGGGGCGGATGTTATGCGGAACACGGCCCGAACGTATATCCCAAAATCCGTACGCTTCATGCTACAATCCGAACGGATGACGGAAGCCGGAGGACCCGCCCGTGGATCTATCCACCCTTTGCCTTGTGCAGGGCATTCTCGAAGAACGCGGCATCCGCAGGGCAGCCGCCCGTGCGGAGCGTCCCGCCTCCAGCGCCAGCGCCGCGCTGCGCCGGGTGGAAGCCGCCCTTTCCGTGCCCCTGGCACGCCGCGAGGGGCAGGCCCTCGTGCCGACCCTGGAGGCCGAAGCCCGCCTGCCGCACTTTACCGAGATCGCCCGCGCAGCCGCAGGCCTCGCCGCCCTCGGCGGCGGAGGGGCGGCCCCCGCCGTCTCGCTGGCCGCCCTTGCCCGCTTCGCCGCAACGGCAAGGGCCGGCAGCATCAATGCCGCCGCCAGAAGCCTCGGCCTCGGCCAGCCGCAGCTCACCCGCCAGCTCAGCCATCTGGAGGCGGCCGTCGGCCGCGCGCTGCTCGACCGTTCGGCGAAGGGCATAAGCTGCACCGCGGCCGGCCTCGCGGCTCTGGCGCTCGCCGAGCGCATCGCCACGGCCTGGGACGCGCTTTCCGCCGCCTCCGCCGAGCGCTTCCGCCGCAGCGCCGCCACCTGGCGGCTCGGTACCGTCATCCCCTTCGGCCATGAGAGCGAGATCGCGGCCATGCTCGCGCGCCTCGCCGTCGGCTGGCGCGCCGCCCGCCCGCGCCAGCCGCTCTTCCTTGCCTCCACCACCGCGGACGAGCTCGTCTCGGGCCTGAAGAACCGCCGCTTCGACCTCGTCCTGCTCGACACCGACCGCTACCCCGCCGAATTCGACGGCCGGCTGATCGGCCGCTCGCGGCTCGCCCTCGCCGGCCCCCGCACCTTGGGGAGGTCGCACGACGTCGCCGCCCTCCTGCGGCAGCGCCCCATCGCCGTGCCGAGCCCGCGCAGCGGCCTCAGGCAGATGACGGACCGTTTCCTGGAAGCGACGCTGCCGCCGGCGGAACGCGCCCGCCTGACGCTGGTCGAGGTGGATTCGATCCCCGTCATCATCAATCTCGTATTGGACCACGGCCATCTCTCCATCCTGCCGGAGCACTCCGTCGCCAATATCGCCCCGCCGCCGACCCTCCTGCCGCTGGATGAAGCCTACCAGCAGTCGCTCAGCCTCGTCTGGCCGCGCGACGCCCTTTCCCGGCAGGCGGCGGACGCCATGATCGCGCTCCTGTCGGTGCCCTAGCCTTTCGCCCCGGCCCTGAGCCGTCGCCGCGTCTCCGTCGGGCTTTCGTGATAGTGCGCGCGGTAGCTGCGCGAGAAGGCGGAGGAGGAGTTGAAGCCGGTGAGCGCGGCGATGTCGGCGAATTCCGCCCTGGTCTCGATCACCCTGCGCCGGGCCGCGTTGAGGCGCAGCGCAAGGTAATGCCGGTGCGGCGCGACGCCCATCGCTTCCTGGAAGAGATCCTGCAGATGCCGCGCGCTGACGCCGACGCGCCTAGCCAGCCGCGCCAGCGTCAGCGGCGCGTCCACCGTCTCCTCCATCAGCCGCACCGCCTGGCTGACGCGCTGGTCCGCCACGCGCATGTTGCCGAGCGCCGGCACCTGCAGCAGCCCGCCGGTGCGCTCGTGCTCGTAGATGAACTGGCGCGAGACCTCGAGCGCCAGCGAATAGCCCTGTCGCCGGCGGATGATCTCCAGCATCAGGTCCAGCGTCGGCAGCGAGCCGCCCGTCGTGATGCGCTTGCCGTCGATGACGTAGCGCTCGCGCATCACCGCGATCTGCGGATAGCGCGAGGCGAAGTCCTCCATGTCCTCCCAGTGGGTCGTCACGGAATGGCCGTCGAGCAGGCTCGCCTCGGCGAGCAGCCAGCTTCCCGATTCGATGCCCGCCATCATGCTGCGATGGCGGGCCGTCTGCGAGAGCTGGCGGCGCAACAGGGATGTCGCACTCATCTGCCATTGGTAGCTCGAAAGCACGAAGAGCGGCGCCGTCTCCCGCTCCGGCCGGAACACTTCGTCCACGGGCACGGGAATGCGGCTGCGCGTCTCCACCGGCTCCCCGTCCGGCGAGAAGATGCGCCAGCGGTAAAGCTCCTGCCCCGAGATGCGGTTGGCGGCGCGCAGCGGCTCGATCACCGAGGCAACGAGGATGAGGTTCGTCTCGGGCAGCACCAGGATGTCGATGTCGAGCGTGTCGGATGAGGGATCGAGCATGGCGGGAGCTTGGCCGCCTGGCTCTTGAATTGTCAAGGATGGATCCGAAAAGTGAAAGCACTGCGCCTTCTCTTGGCCCGTAATGGCCTCAATGAGAATACCGGGAGAACGACAATGCCTCTTGCCATGAACCGTGACGTCTTCATCACCTGCGCCGTCACCGGCTCCGGCGACACCGCCGGCAAATCCCCCCACGTTCCACGCTCACCCAAGGAGATCGCCGAATCCGCGATCGAGGCCGCGAAAGCCGGCGCCGCCGTCGTGCACTGCCATGTCCGCGATCCGGAAACCGGCGCGCCGAGCCGCCGCAACGATCTCTACCGCGAGGTGACCGAGCGCATCCGCGACGCAGAGGTCGACGTCGTCCTCAACCTCACGGCCGGCATGGGCGGCGACATGACTTTCAGCAATGTCGAACAGCCGCTGCCGCTGAACCCCGCCGGCACCGACATGGTCGGGGCCACCGAGCGCGTTTCCCACGTCGCCGAATGCCTGCCGGAAATCTGCACGCTCGACTGCGGCACGATGAACTTCTCGCTCGGCGACTACGTGATGACCAACACGCCCTCCATGCTGCGCGCCATGGGCCGGATGATGACCGATCTCGGCGTCCGCCCCGAGATCGAGGCCTTCGACACCGGCCATCTCTGGTTCGCCAAGCAACTCGTCGAGGAAGGCGTCATCGAGGATCCGGTGCTCATCCAGCTCTGCATGGGCATTCCGTGGGGCGCGCCCGACGATCTCAACACCTATATGGCGATGGTCAACAACGTGCCCTCCAGCTGGACCTTCTCCGCCTTCTCCATCGGCCGCAACGCCATGGCCTATCCGGCCGCGGCCGTGCTTGCCGGCGGCAATGTCCGCGTCGGCCTCGAAGACAACCTCTATGTCGCCAAGGGCCAGCTCGCCACCAATGCGCAGCTCGTCGACAAGGCCGTCACCATCATCGAAAGCATGGGCGCCCGCGTCATCGGGCCGGCGGAAGTGCGCGAGAAGCTGAAGCTGACGAAGCGCGCGCCACGCGGCTGACCGGACAGGAAGCGCTAGCCCCCTCACCCGCCCTTCGGGCACCTTCTCCCCGCTGGGGAGAAGCGAAACAGGCCGGGGCTTTGCCACAACTCCCTTCTCCCCTCGGGGAGAAGGTGCCGGCAGGCGGATGAGGGGCAGCGACGCCCGCACACATAACGAATTGAGGGAACGCATGAGCACGACCACCATCAACAAGGCAGCTTGCGTCGGCGGCGGCGTCATCGGCGGTGCGTGGGTCGCCCGCTTCGCGCTGGCCGGCATCGACGTCAAGGTCTTCGACCCGCATCCGGAAGCCGAGCGCATCATCGGCGAGGTCATGGCCAATGCCGAGCGCGCCTACGGCATGCTCACCATGGCCCCCCTGCCGCCGAAGGGCAAGGTCACCTTCTGCAAGAGCATCGAAGACGCCGTGCAAGACGCTGACTGGATTCAGGAAAGCGTGCCCGAGCGGCTGGAGCTGAAGCGTGGCGTCCTGACCCAGATCGACGCCGCCGCAAAGCCCGACACCCTGATCGGCTCCTCCACCTCGGGCCTGATGCCGACCGATCTCCAGCGGGACATGAAGCATCCCGAGCGCCTGTTCGTGGCGCACCCCTACAACCCCGTCTACCTGCTGCCGCTCGCCGAACTCGTCGGCGGCCAGAAGACGTCGCGCGCCGTGCTGGAGGATGCCAGAGCCAAGCTCGCCCCAATCGGCATGAAGGGCGTGATCATCAACAAGGAGATCGAGGCCTTCGTCGGCGACCGGCTGCTCGAAGCCGTCTGGCGCGAGGGTCTATGGCTCATCAAGGACGACATCTGCGACACGGAAACGCTCGACGACGTGATCCGCTATTCCTTCGGCATGCGCTGGGCGCAGATGGGCATGTTCGAGACCTACCGCATCGCCGGCGGCGAGGCGGGCATGCGCCACTTCCTCGCCCAGTTCGGCCCCTGCCTCTCCTGGCCCTGGACGAAGCTCACCGACGTCGTAGACCTCAACGACGAACTGGTGGAGAAGATCGCGAACCAGTCAGACGCCCAGTCCGGCGCGCGCGGCATCCGCGAGCTGGAACGTATCCGCGACCAGAACCTCGTCGGCATCATGCACGCATTGAAGGCGGGCGACGAGGGTCGCGGCTGGGGTTCCGGCAAGCTGCTCGCCGAATTCGAGCAGCACCTGTGGGCCAAGGCCGACAAGGCAAAGGTCGAGGTCTCCGCCAGCGAACCGCTCCGCCTCGTCGACACCCGGGTCAACGCCGCCTGGGTGGACTACAACGGCCACATGACGGAGCACCGCTATCTCCAGCTCTTCGGCGACACCTCCGATGCGCTGCTCCGCCTCATCGGCGTCGACTTCGCCTATGTCGAGGCCGGCCACAGCTACTACACGGTGGAAACCCACATCCGCCATCTCGGCGAAGCCAGGCTCGGCCAGGCGCTCTACACGACGCTCCAGCTCCTCGCCTCGGACAGGAAGCGCCTGCACTTCTTCACCCGCATCCACGACGCGGCGACCGGCGACGTCATCGCGACCGCCGAGCAGATGATGGTCCATGTGAACTCGAAGGCCGGCAAGAGCGCCGACGCGCCAGCGGATGTGCTGGCGAAGATCGCGCCGATTGCCGAGGCCCATGCGAAGCTGGCGGCGCCGGACGGTGCGGGCCGCAGCGTCGGGCAGAGGAACAAGTAAGGCGCAAGCCTCCACCCCTCTGCCCTGCCGCAAAAGAAATACCGGGAGGACTTTCAATGAATTTCGCACTCACCGACGAACAGCAGATGATCGTGGACACGGTCCGCGCCTTCGTCGAAACGGAAATCTACCCGCACGAGAACGAGGTCGAGCGCACCGGCCATGTGCCGCCGGAACTCGGCCTGGAAATCGCCCGCAAGTGCAAGGAGATCGGCTTCTTCGGCTGCAACATGCCCGAAGAGGTCGGCGGCGCTGGCCTCGACCACACATCCTTCACACTGGTCGAGCGTGAACTCGGCCGCGGCTCGATGGCGCTGACGGTCTTCTTCGGCCGCCCCTCCGGCATCCTGATGGCCTGCAACGACGAGCAGCGCGAACGCTACCTCCTGCCCGCCGTCAGCGGCGAGAAATTCGATGCGCTGGCCATGACCGAGCCGGACGCCGGCTCGGACGTGCGCGGCATGAAGTGCTTTGCCCGGAAAGACGGCGACGACTGGGTCGTCAACGGCACCAAGCATTTCATCAGCCACGCCAACATCGCCGATTTCGTCATCGTCTTCATCGCCACCGGCGAGGAGGACACGCCGCGCGGCAGGAAGAAGCTGATCACCTGCTTCCTCGTCGACCGCGGCACGCCCGGCTTCAAGATCCGCGACGGCTACAATTCCGTCTCGCACCGCGGCTACAAGAACTGCATCCTCACCTTCGACGAATGCCGCCTGCCTTCCGCCCAGATCCTCGGCGAGGTGCACAAGGGCTTCGACATCGCCAATGACTGGCTCTACGCGACGCGCCTCACCGTCGCCGCCACCTCCGTCGGCCGGGCCCGCCGCGCCTTCGACTACGCCTTGAACTACGCCGCTGAGCGAAAACAGTTCGGCAAGCCGATCGGCGCGAACCAGGGCGTTTCCTTCAAGCTCGCCGACATGATCACCGAGATCGACGCCGCCGACCTGCTGACGCTGTCGGCCGCCTGGCGCCTCGACCAGGGCCTGCCGTCGAACCGCGAGATCGCCTCGGCCAAGGTCTACGCGACGGAGATGCTCGCCCGCGTCACCGACGAGGCGATTCAGATCTATGGCGGCATGGGCCTGATGGACGACCTGCCGCTCGCCCGCTTCTGGCGCGACGCCCGCGTCGAGCGCATCTGGGACGGCACGTCGGAAATCCAGCGGCACATCATCAGCCGCGACCTGCTGCGGCCGCTGGGGGCTTGAGGATGGCCATGGCGATGAAGACCCCTCCCCAACCTTGTAACTTCCCTTGGCCCGCGTTTGGCGCTGTAGTGCGTGTCGCGGTGGCGGATGAGAGACCGCATGACCTTTGGGCTTGCAAGCCCGTGGGAGAGCTCGGGTCATCATCCGCCGTTCCATCGAACCCGAACAGTCGCCAGGGCCGCTCGCGAAGCCCGCTTAGGCAAGGATGGGACAAGATGAATGTGATCGTTGGCATCGATGTTTCCAAGGAACGGCTGGATGTGCATGTGCTTCCGGCCGGGGACAGTTTCTTCGTTGGCAATGATCATGCCGGCGTGGATGAACTGGCCAGGCGGCTTACCCGGGCGAAGGCCGGGATCGTGGCGTTGGAGGCGACCGGCGGTTACGAGATGCTTGCAGCCGCAGGCCTGTCTTCGACCGGCTTTGCGGTGGTCGTGGTCAATCCGGCGCAGGTGCGTTCCTATGCCCATGCCCTGGGCAAGCGCGCCAAGACCGATCCGATCGATGCGGCCGTGATCGCAGCCTTCGTGACCGCAACAAGCCCCGAGATCCGGCCGTTGCACGATGAGGAAAGCGAGGTCTTCTCGGCCATCGTTTCGCGCCGCCGCCAGATCGTGCAGATGATCACGGCGGAAGAGAACCGGGCGCGGATGGCCCTGGCGAAGGAGACGAGCAAGAGCATCAGGCGGCTGCTTGCCGCGCTGAGGCGTGAACTGGAAAGCCTGGATGGCGATCTGGACGGGCGCATTCGCAAATCGCCCTTGTGGCGGGTGCGCGAGGCCCTTCTGACGTCGGTGCCGGGCGTGGGGCCGACCACGGCCCGCACGCTGATTGCCGAGATGCCGGAACTGGGCAGCCTCGACCGGCGCCGGATCGCGTCATTGGCGGGCGTTGCACCGTTCACGCGGCAGTCGGGCAAGTGGCGCGGCAAGAGCTTCATCGGTGGCGGGCGCAGCCGGGTGCGGGCCGTGCTGTTCATGGCCGCTCTCGTGGCGGCCCGTCACAACCCGGTCCTCAAGGCTTTCCGCGACCGTCTCGTTGCTGCCGGAAAGCCGAAGATCGTCGCCATCGTCGCGACCATGCGAAAGCTCCTCACCATCCTCAACGCCATCATCCGGGACGGAAAACCATGGCAAAGCGCTTGACTGACAAGACAGTCGCTCTCCCCGCAGGGAGGAGGGACTTACGATGCCGCTCCCGCTGCAACCTATTGAAAACGCCGCTGCTGGCAGGATCGGCGCGAGGGCAGGAAGCGGCGCGGCCCGTTAAGTCCCTCCCCCTTGTGGGGAGAGGTTCGGGAGGGGTCTTGCCCCATGACGGAGCCCCAGCATGACCCGCTCCCTCGACCGCCTCATCCGCCCCAAATCCATCGCCGTCTTCGGCGGCAAGGAAGCCCGGCGTGTCATCCACCAGTGCGACAAGATGGGCTTTTCCGGCGAGATCTGGCCGGTGCACCCCCGCGAGGACGAAATCCTCGGCCGCAAATGCTACCGCTCGGTCGCAGACCTTCCCGCCGCACCGGACGCCTCCTTCGTCGGCGTCAACCGCGAGCTCACCATCGGCATCATCCGCGATCTCTCCGCGCGCGGCGCGGGCGGCGCGGTCTGCTACGCCTCGGGCTTCCGCGAGGCCGTCAGCGAGCTTGCCGACGGCGACGACCTGCAGAAGGCGCTGGTGGAGGCGGCCGGCGACATGCCGATCCTCGGCCCCAATTGCTACGGCTTCATCAACATGCTGGATGGCGCCCTGCTCTGGCCCGACCAGCACGGCATGCTGCGCATCGAGAAGGGCGTCGCCGTCCTCACACAATCCTCCAACATCGCCTGCAACGTCTCCATGCAGCAGCGCGGCCTGCCGCTCGCCTATATCCTGACGGCCGGCAACCAGGCGCAGACCGGCCTTGCCGACCTCGCCTACGCGGTCCTCGAAGACCCGCGCGTCACCGCCGTCGGCCTGCATATCGAGGGCTTCGACAGCCTCGCCTCGCTGGAGCGCCTCGGCCTGCGCGCCCGCGAACTGAAAAAGCCCGTCGTCACGCTGAAGGTCGGCAAGTCGGAACAGGCGCAGCTTGCCACCGTCTCGCACACCGCCTCGCTCGCTGGCAACGACGCCGTCTCCTCGGCGCTGCTCGCCCGCCTCGGCATCGGCCGCGTCGAGACCCTGCCGGAACTGCTGGAAACGCTGAAGCTGCTGCACATCGCCGGCCCCCTGCCGAGCCGCGACATCTCCTCCATGTCCTGCTCGGGCGGCGAGGCCTCGCTGATGGCGGATGCCGGCGTGAAGCGGAAGGTCGTCTACCGCGACCTGAAGCCGGAGCAGCGCCAGCCGCTGCGCGAAACGCTCGGCCAGATGGTGACGATCTCCAACCCGCTCGACTACCACACCTTCGTCTGGGGTAACCGCGAGAAGCAGACCGCCGCCTTCACCACGATGATGCAGGGCGGCTACGCGCTGAACCTCGTCGTCCTCGATTTCCCCCGCCTCGACCGCTGCGACGCGGCCGACTGGATCACCACCTGCGAGGCCCTCATCGACGCCGCGCGCGCGACCGGAGAAAATGCCGGCATCGTCGCCAGCATGGGCGAGAACCTGCCGGAGGAGACCGCCGAGATGCTGATGCGCAACGGCGTCGTCCCCTTCTACGGCATCGAGGAGGCCCTTGCCGCCGCGGAGGCTGCCGCCGGCATCGGCGAAGCCTGGTCGCAGCCCCTTCCCGCCCCGCTGCTCAAGGCCCCGGCCGGCGAAGGCGAGGCGATCACGCTCACCGAGCACGAGGCCAAGCAGGCCCTCGCCGCCCACGGCCTGCCCGTGCCGAAGGGCCTGACCGCCGCAACGGCGGAAGCCGCCGCCGAGGCTGCCGAAACGCTCGGCTTTCCCGTCGTGCTCAAAGGCCTTGGCGTTGCGCACAAGACGGAAGCCGGCGCGGTCAAGCTCAACCTCGCCAGCCGCGAGATCGTCCTCGATGCAGCAAGGGCCATGGCCGGCGTCGCCTCGGGTTTCCTCGTGGAAAGGATGGTGGGCAGGCCGGTCGCCGAGCTCATCGTCGGCGCGATGCGCGATCCCGTCGCCGGCCCGGTGCTCACCGTCGGCGCGGGCGGCATCCTCGTCGAACTGCTGGAGGATTCGGCGATCCTGACCCTGCCGACCGACGAGAAGGCGATCCGCGCGGCGATCTCCGGCCTCAAGGTCGCCAGGCTCCTCGCCGGTTATCGCGGCGGAGCGAGGGGCGATATGGACGCCCTTGTCGCCGCCGTCGCATCGGCGGCATCCTATGTCGTTCCAAACGCTTCAATAATCGAAGAACTTGACATTAATCCTATAATGGTGCTGCCCGCCGGCGACGGTGTCGTCGCGGCCGACGCCCTGATCCGTCTGAGGAAAAACCCATGACCGGACCGATAAGACAGCGCCGCGAAGGCGGCATCCTCGAAGTCACGATCGATCGTCCCAAGGCGAACGCCATCGATCTTGCGACCAGCCGCGTCATGGGCAGGATCTTTGCCGATTTCCGCGACGACGAGACCCTGCGCGTCGCCATCATCACCGGGGCAGGAGAAAAATTCTTCTGTCCGGGATGGGACCTCAAGGCCGCCGCCGCCGGCGACGCCGTGGACGGCGACTACGGCATCGGCGGCTTCGGCGGCATGCAGGAACTGCGCGACCTCAACAAGCCGATCATCGCGGCGGTCAACGGCATCTGCTGCGGCGGCGGGCTGGAGATCGCGCTCTCCACCGACCTGATTCTCGCCGCCGAGCACGCGACCTTCGCCCTGCCGGAAATCCGCTCCGGCACCGTGGCGGATGCCGCCTCGATCAAGCTGCCGAAGCGCATTCCCTACCACATCGCCATGGACATGCTGCTGACCGGCCGCTGGCTGGATGTCGAGGAGGCCCACCGCTGGGGTTTCGTCAACGAGATCCTGCCGGCGGACAGGCTCATGGAGCGGGCCTGGGACCTGGCGCGCCTGCTCGAAAGCGGCCCGCCGCTCGTCTACGCCGCCATCAAGGAGGTCGTGCGCGCCGCCGAGGGCGAGGCCTTCCAGACGACGATGAACAGGATCACCAGGCGGCAGTTCCGCACGGTCGACATTCTCTATTCCAGCGAGGACCAGCTCGAAGGCGCGCGCGCCTTCGCGGAAAAGCGCGACCCCGTCTGGAAGGGACGTTGAGGACGACGCGCCGCATCAGGCGCGTTGCTCGACAGTATTGGAATCTCAAGGCCGCCCGCTTGGAGGCGGCTTGTGGAAAACAGGCCGCGGGGCGGTGGAAAAAGGAGGGGTAAGAAAGACGTGAAAGCGCCGGCGCCAGCATAAAAGCCGCCCGCACGGTTGCCTTGGAGGCAAAAAACAGAAATTCTGCCAATCATAACGACAAATGCCCACCACAGGGCCAGCAAAAGGGAACAGGGGAATGACTGATTACACCAGATACCTCACCGGCCAGGTCACGCTAGGCAAGATGAACCGCCGCGAGTTCATGGGCCGCGCCGCCGCCTTCGGCATCACGCTCGCCGCCGCCGGCACGCTGTTCGACACCGCCGCCAGGGCCCAGGAGCCCAAGCGCGGCGGCAACCTCAAGCTCGGCCTGGAAGGCGCCGCCGCCACGGACTCCAAGGACCCGGCCAAGGCCCTCTCGCAGTTCATGTTCGTCGTCGGCCGCAACTGGGGCGACATGCTGGTCGAATCCGAGCCGCTGACCGGCCAGCCCGTGCCGGCGCTCGCCGAATCCTGGGAGCCGTCCGCCGACGCCTCCACCTGGACCTTCACCATCCGCAAGGGCGTGAAATTCCACGACGGCAAGGAACTGACCGTCGACGACGTCATCAAGACCCTGCAGCGCCACACCGACGAGAAGTCGGAGTCGGGCGCGCTCGGCGTGATGAAATCGATCAAGGAGATCAAGGCCGACGGCGACAAGCTGGTGCTCGTGCTGACGGAAGGCAACGCCGACCTGCCGCTGCTCCTCACCGACTACCACCTCGTCATCCAGCCGAATGGCGGCCTCGACGACCCGAACGCCATGATCGGCACCGGCCCCTACAAGGTGACGAGCTTCGAGGCCGGCGTGCGCGCCACCTTCGAGCGCAACAAGGACGACTGGCGCCAGGACCGCGGCTTCGTCGACACGATCGAGATGATCGCGATGAACGACGCCACGGCGCGCGTTGCCGCCCTCTCCTCCGGCCAGGTGCACTACATCAACCGCGTCGACCCGAAGACGGTCGATCTCCTCAAGCGCGCGCCGACGGTCGAGATCCTCTCCACCTCCGGCCGCGGCCATTACGTCTTCATCATGCATTGCAACACGGCGCCGTTCGACAACAACGACCTGCGCATGGCGCTGAAATACGCCATGGACCGCGAGACGATGCTGGAGAAGGTGCTCGGCGGCTACGGCAAGATCGGCAACGACTTCCCGATCAACGAGACCTATGCCCTCTTCCCGGAAGGCATCGAGCAGCGCGCCTACGACCCGGACAAGGCCGCCTTCCACTACAAGAAGTCGGGCCACAGCGGCTCGGTGCTGCTGCGCACCTCCGACGTCGCCTTCCCGGGCGCCGTCGACGCCGCCGTCCTCTACCAGGAGAGCGCCAAGAAGGCCGGCATCGAGATCGAGGTCAAGCGCGAGCCGGGCGACGGCTACTGGTCGAACGTCTGGAACGTCCAGCCCTTCTCCACCTCCTACTGGGGCGGCCGCCCGACGCAGGACCAGATGTATTCCACCGCCTATCTCTCGACGGCGGACTGGAACGACACCCGCTTCCAGCGCGAGGACTTCGACAAGCTCCTGCTGGAAGCCCGCTCCGAGCTCGACGAGGCCAAGCGCAAGGACATGTACCGTACCATGGCCATGATGGTGCGTGACGAAGGCGGCCTGATCCTGCCGATGTTCAACGACTTCGTGAACGCCTGCGGGAAGAACGTGAAGGGCTACGTCCACGACATCGGCAACGACATGTCGAACGGCTATGTCGCAACCCGCGTGTGGCTCGACGCCTGATGACCGGCGGCGGACCGGCGCACGGTCCGGAGCTGACAGCAACGGCGGCTGCGGGGGATACCCCGCAGTCTGCCGGCGTTGCCGGGTCGGTTGCGTCCAGCGGAACCCCAGTCGTCGAAGGCGCGCCTTCGTTCTGGGCGAAATTCAGCAAGAGCAGTCCCCTCGTGGCGCTCATCCTGCAACGCCTTGCTCTCAGCGTGGCCTTGCTCTTCGCCGTGTCGCTGATGATCTTCGGCGGCGTGGAAGCCCTGCCCGGCGACTTCGCGACGACCTATCTCGGCCAGTCCGCAACGCCCCAGGCCGTCGAGAACATCCGCAAGGACCTCGGCCTCGACCAGCCCGCCACAACCCGCTACTTCAAGTGGCTCGGCGGCGCCGTCCAGGGTGACTTCGGCAAGTCCTGGGCCTCGAAGCAATCGGTCAGCGAGCAGATCGGCAAGCGCCTCGGCAATTCGCTGTTCCTCGCCTTCTTCGCGGCGATCATATCGGTGCCGCTGGCCGTCGGCCTCGGTATGCTCGCGGTGCAATACCGCAACCGACTGCCGGACAAGATCATCAACGTCATCTCGCTTGCGGCGATCTCGCTTCCCGAGTTCTTCGTCGGCTACCTGCTGATCCTGTTCTTCGCCGTGCAGATGGGCGTCGCGACCTTCCCGGCGACGGTCTACGACAGCATGACGCTCGGCCAGCGCCTGTCCGCGATCGCGCTGCCGACCGCCACCCTCGTCCTCGTCGTGCTCGCCCACATGATGCGCATGACGCGGGCGGCGATCCTCAACGTCATGTCCTCGGCCTATGTCGAGACGGCCGAGCTCAAGGGCCTCAGCGGCATCCGGATCATCGCCAAGCATGCGGCGCCGAACGCCGTTGCCCCGGTCATCAACGTCATCGCACTCAACCTTGCCTATCTCGTGGTGGGCGTCGTCGTCGTGGAGGTGGTCTTCGTCTATCCCGGCATGGGCCAGTACATGGTCGACGCCGTGACGGTGCGCGACATGCCGGTCGTGCAGGCCTGCGGCCTGATCTTCGCCGCCTTCTACATCTTCCTCAACATGTTCGCCGATATCCTCGCGATCGTCGCGAACCCCAGATTGAGGCATCCGCGATGAGACTTTCCACCATCCCCATCAGCGCATGGATCGGCATAATGGGCATCGTCCTCGCCCTCTTCTGCGCCCTCTTCGCCCCGCTCATCGCCCCCTACGGCGAAAGCCAGATCGTCGGCTCCGTCTGGCAGCCGATGGGCGGCGACTACCTGCTCGGCACCGACAATCTCGGCCGCGACCTCTTCTCGCGGCTGATCTTCGGCGCCCGCACCACGATCTTCGTGGCGCTGGCGGCGACCGTGCTCTCCTTCTCGCTCGGCATGCTGCTCTCCTTCTCGGCGGCGGTGACGGGCGGGCTCGTCGACCAGGCCTTCTCGCGCTTCAACGACCTGATGATGGCGATCCCCACGCTGATCTTCGCCCTCGTCGTACTGGCCGTGCTGCCGCAGCAGCTCTGGATCCTCATCCTCGTGATGGCAGTCCTCGATTCCACGCGCGTCTACCGCATCGGCCGCGCCGTGGCGCTCGACGTGGCGGTGATGGAATTCGTGGAAGCGGCAAGGCTGCGCGGCGAAGGCACGGGCTGGATCATCTTCCGGGAGATCCTGCCCAACACGCTCTCGCCGCTGCTTGCCGAATTCGGCCTGCGCTTCGCCTTCTCGATCCTGTTCCTCTCCACCCTCTCCTTCCTCGGCCTCGGCATCCAGCCACCGGCCGCCGACTGGGGCGGCATGGTGAAGGACAACAAGGACGGCATCATCTTCGGCATCTCCGCCGCCCTCATTCCGGGCGGCGCCATCGCGGGGCTGGCCATCTGCGTCAACCTCGTCGTCGACTGGCTGATGAAACGCACCTCGAGCCTCAAGGGGGGACGCGGCGATGCCTGATCTTCTTTCCGTCCGCAATCTCAGGATCGAGGCGACCAGCTATCCACCGGGCGAACCGCCGAGAACCGTCACCCTCGTCGAAGGCGTGAACTTCGACGTCGAGAAGGGCAAGGTGCTCGGCCTCATCGGCGAATCGGGTGCCGGCAAGTCCACCATCGGCCTCACCGCGCTCGCCTACGGGCGCGGCGGAGTGCGCATCACCGGCGGCGAGGTGAAGCTCAACGGCGAGGACCTCCTGAAGCTCTCGCCCTCGGGCATCCGCAAGGTGCGCGGCGCGAAGGTCTGCTACGTCGCCCAGTCGGCGGCCGCGGCCTTCAACCCCGCCCACCGGCTCGGCGAGCAGGTGATCGAGGCCTCGCTGAAACACGGCATCATGAGCCGTGTGGAAGCGGAAAAGCGCGCGCTCTACCTCTTCAAGGTGCTCGGCCTGCCGAACCCGGAAACCTTCGGCCAGCGCTATCCGCACCAGGTCTCAGGCGGCCAGCTCCAGCGCGCCATGACCGCCATGGCGCTCTGCCCCAATCCCGAGCTCATCGTCTTCGACGAGCCGACGACCGCTTTGGACGTGACGACGCAGATCGACGTGCTCGCCGCCATCAAGCACGCCATCGAGGAGACCCACACGGCCGCGATCTACATCACCCACGACCTTGCCGTCGTGGCGCAGATCACCGACGACATCCTCGTGCTCCGCCACGGCAAGATGGTGGAATACGGCTCGGTGCAGCAGATCATCGAGGCGCCGACGCAGGACTATACCCGTGCCCTCGTCAACGTGCGCGGCACCGGGCGGGACGAGGCGCCCGACCAGTCGGACACGCTGCTCAAGGTGGAGAACGTCACCGCCGGCTATTCCAACGGCTTCAAGGTGCTGCAGGACGTCTCGCTCCACCTGCCGAAGGGGCAGACGCTGGCGGTGGTGGGCGAATCCGGCTCGGGCAAGTCCACCCTCGCCCGCGTCATCACCGGCCTCCTGCCGCCGCAGGAGGGCACGATCAGCTTCGACGGCAAGACCCTGCCGAAGGCGCTCAAGGGCCGGTCGAACGACGAGCTGCGCCGCATCCAGATGATCTACCAGATGGCCGACACCGCGATGAATCCGCGCCAGACGGTGCGCGACATCATCGGCCGCCCCCTCACCTTCTATTACGGCCTGCGCGGCCGGGAGAAGACCGAGCGGGTGAAGGAGCTGCTGGAGCAGATCGAGATGGGCGGCCGCTTCGCCGATCGTTACCCGGCCGAGCTCTCCGGCGGCCAGAAGCAGCGCGTCGCCATCGCAAGGGCGCTGGCGGCCAAGCCCGAACTCATCCTCTGCGACGAGCCGACCTCCGCGCTCGACCCGCTGGTGGCCGAGGGCATCCTGAAGCTTCTCCTGAAGCTTCAGGAGGAAACTCATGTCTCCTACATGTTCATCACCCACGACATCGCCATCGTGCGAGCCATCGCCGACAGCGTGGCCGTGATGCACCGGGGACGCCTCGTGCGCTTCGGGCCCAAGTCGAAGGTGCTCTCGCCGCCCTTCGACGACTATACGGACCTGCTCCTGAAATCCGTTCCCGAAATGGAGATCGGCTGGCTGGAGCGGGTGCTGACGACGCGGCGCATGGAAAGCGCCGGCAACTGACGAACGCGGGCGGCCGAGGCCGCCCGTTCTTTGTCGCGGCCCGGCCCGTCGGCCACCTTCGCCCCGCAGGCAGGGCGAAGGGATATGCATTTCCTCAAGCAATACGCATTCATGGGAACGTCCCGTCTGCCCACTTGCGACAGGGCGCTATCCCATATGGAATGCGGACCTTGCCGCCCCTCCTTCTCGCCCATGGGGAGAAGGGGATGGAAAAACGGCTTCCTTCCATGCGGGAACCGGGCCAGGATGAGGCACATGCCTCAGGCGCAACCGCCTGCATGAAAATCACATCCCGGAGGTTCGGCTCGGGGAGGCCGGCAAGGCCTCAGAGAACCGCCGGGCCGTCATCGCGCTTATTCTCAAGCGCCGCGCGCGACAGGGCACGCAGCGCCTCAAGCGCCCGGTCGGCATCCCGCTCCGGCACGAATATATGGTCGTGATGATAGCCGGCGACCACATTGGCGCTGATGCCCGCCTTCGTCAGCGCCGTGGCGAAGGCGGCCGTCAGCCCCACCGCCTCCAGCGAGGAGTGCACGGTAAGCGTGATCATGCGCATCGGCGGGCTCGCCGCAAGGCCTTCCGCGGCCGCGGCCGGCAGGATCAGCGTCACGCCCTCCTCCTCCCGGAAAAGGCCGACCGGCCCACGCGAAAGATGCGCCGCAAGATCGGCGGCCGGCACGCAGGCGTAGACGAAGGTTCCCGCTGCAAGCGCGGGCTCCATCGTCCTCAGCAGTTCGTCGAGATCGGTCAGGCCGCTCATGGACCGGCCATCCGGCGCACGGCATCGCAGAGCGCGGCAAAGCCGGCCCGCGCGCCCTCGCTCATGAAGCGGGCACGCAGCCAGGCGTGGATCATCTGCCGCTCCTCCCGGTATTCCACCGGCACGCCGGAAAGGATGAGCCGCGCGGCATAGGCCCGCGCATCGTCGCGCAGCGGGTCGAAATAGGCGCCGGTGATGAAGGCGGGCGGCAGGCCGGCAAGATTTTCCGCCCGCAGCGGAAAGGCATGCGCGGCATCCTCCGGCGCCTTGTAGACCTCGCGGTAATAGGCGACGTCGGCCGTCGAAAGGCCGGGCGCCTCGGCCATCGCCGCGTAGGAGCCGGACACGAGATCGCCGCCGAGGCCGGGATAGACGAGCGCCTGCCCGGCAATGCCCTTCAGCCCTTCGTCGCGCGCCTTGAGCACGATGCCCGCGGCAAGGTTGCCGCCCGCGCTGTCGCCGATCACGACGACGGGGCGGTTCTCCAGCAGAAGCTCGACCAGCACCGCCCAGCAATCGTCGAAGGCTGCGGGCCAGACATGTTCCGGCGAGAGACGGTAGTCGACCGAAACGAGCTCCGCCCCCGCCGCCTCGGAAATCTCGGCGCAGATGGCGTCGTGGCTGTCCAGCGAGCCGACCACGAAGCCGCCGCCGTGTATGTAGAAGAGCCGCGTCTGGCTTCTCACCCGCGCCGGGCGGTAGCGGCGCACCGGAATGCGGCCCGCCACGAGCCTGTCCTGCTTGACCATGCCTTCCGGCGGCGGCGCGTCGAAGGCGGCGCAGAGCGCGTCGTACCAGGCGCGCTGCTGCCCGATGTCGGCATCGACGGCATCGGCGGGGTAGAAATCCTCGCAGCGCTTGTGGAAGGCGAGAATGCCCGCCTCTGTCGGCATGGGGCGTTCGGTCATGGCGGGGTTTCCGGGCGCTCAGGTCTTCTGGAAGGCAAGATTCAGGCCGAGGCCGACAAGGATCGTGCCGCCGATGCGCTGCATGGTCTTCTGCACCCGGGCCGAGCCTTTCAGGCGCCCGGCGATGGCGCCTGCCAGCAACACGCAGACGATGTCGGCGGAGGTGAACATGAGATTGACGACAGCGCCGAGCACGAGAAGCTGCACTGAGACCGGCAGGGCCGCCGCCGGATCGGCGAACTGCGGCAGGAAGGCGAGGAAGAAGATGGCCGTCTTGGGGTTCAGGACCTCGACGGAAACGCTCTCGGCAAAGGCGCGCCAGCCATTCCTGCGCGCAGGCTCGACCGCAAGCTCGGCCCCGGGACCGGCCGGCGCTTGTGCCTTGGCCCGGAACATGCGGATCCCCAGCCAGACGAGATAGAGCGCGCCGAGCAGCTTGACGGCGAGATAGAGCGCCGGGACGGCATGGAAAAGCGCCGTGAGGCCCGCGGCGGCGGCAACCACATGCGCATAGCCGCCAAGGTGTATCCCGAGGCTCGCCATCAGGCCGGAGCGGCGGCCGCGCGCGATCGTCTGCGCCGCCGCATAGAGCATCGCCGGGCCGGGCATGTAGGCGAAGACCGCCGTCGTCACGAAAAAGGCAAGCATCATCTCGAACGGCGGCATGTCCCCTCCTCAGGCTTTCGTATCGCTGCGAAGCTTATCGCGGAAACGGCGGGCGGGGAACTGCGGGCGACGGCGCATCCGCAGCCGCCCGCCTTGCCTCCCCGCCGCCCGTCCTATTAAGTGCCGCCATGGCTTTCACCTTCCGGCAATTGCAGTATTTCGTCGCCGTCGCGGAACAGGGCTCCGTCACGCGCGCCGCCCAGCACCTTTCCATTTCGCAGTCCTCGATAACGGAGGCGATCAAGGAGCTCGAATCGGATCTCGGCGTCGAGCTGTTCGAGCGCCATCCGCGCGGACTGACGACGACGCACAACGGCCACCAGTTCCTGCGCCACGCGACGAAGATCCTCGCCAACGTTTCCGACGCCCGCAGCTCCTTTTCGGACAACCGGGCGCCGGAAAAGGGCCAGCTCAATCTCGGCGTCACCTCGCTCGTGGCAGGCTACGTGCTCTCCGACCTGCTCTCGCGCTATCGCCGCGCCTTTCCCGGCATCGAGGTGAGCGCCATCGAGGACAACGGCTCCTATCTGGAGCACCTGCTGGTCGGCGGGGAACTCGACGTCGCCGTCATGGTCATCTCGAACCTGCGCGACCGCATGGCGCTGCAGGCGGAGATCATCGAGACCTCGCCCTATCGGCTCTGGCTGCCCATCGGCCACCCGCTCGTCTCGGCCGACATCATTTCCGTCAGCGACATCGCCAAGGAGCCGCTGATCATGCTGACGGTCGACGAAATCGAGGAGAATACCGGCAAGCTGCTGAGCGCGCTCGGCGCGCGGCCCCACGTCGCCTTCCGCACCCGCTCGGTGGAGGCGGTGCGCAGCCTGGTGGCGACCGGCGCGGGCATCGCGCTCCTGCCCGACCTCGTCTACCGCCCCTGGTCGCTGGAAGGCGACCGCATCGAAAGCCGCGACGTCTCCGGCGCGCTGCCGGTGGTGCAGATCGGCATGGTCTGGCGCAAGGGCTCCAGCCTGCCGCAGGCGGCGCGCGATTTCGTCGGGCTGGCCGAGGCGCTGAGAAGCGGTCGCGGGCGGTAGGGATGCGGCCTGCCGCAACGCCGCGGCATTCGGGCGGACTTACCGCCGCGGCTCGCCGCCCTCGGCATAGACCGTCTTCTGCTGGAACTTGAAGATGTGCCCGCAGCGGCAGCGGATCATGTGCTTTTCCGGATATTTCGAGGGGCGTTCGGTCAGGAAGCCGCGCGGCAGGGAATCCACCGCGAAATCCGGATGCGCCCGGTTGGGCATGTCGTCCTCGGAGACTTCGGCATAACCGGAATTGCCGCACATGGCGCATTCGAGTTTGCGCGAATAGCGGTCGCGGGCGGCCATGGGAGCTCCTTGATGGATTCGGGTTCCCCGTTAATAGGCATCGCCCGGCGCGGTTTCAATGCTCAACCCGCAAGCAGGGTCTGGAGGATCGCGATGATGCGCCGGTGCTGGTGGGCGTGGCGGGTGCGCACGTTGACGGCGGCATAGACGGCCTGGGCAATCGGCTCGGCGCCCGCCACGCGGCTCGCCGCGCCGCTGCGCAGCAGGCGCCGGGCATCCGCCTCCATCACGAAGGCCGAACCGCCGAGCTTCTGCATCAGCGCCAGGATCGCCGTCGTCTCGCCGCTGGCGATCGGCGCCGTCGAAAGCGCGGGATGGGCCTGCCGGTGCAGCCGGTCGAAGGCGGGCGAATAGACGGCCTGGATATAATCCTCCGGCTTCACGTCCTCGATCCGGCTCACCGTGCTGCTCACCATCTCGTAGCGCACCTCGCCGATCCGCTCGTAGTAGAGGTCCGGCAGGTAGTGCGGCGTGAAGAGGATGGCGAGGTCGAGGTCGCCCGCGCCGAGGTCGCGGTTCATCTGGCTTGAATAGTCCACTTCCAGGTAGATAGAGGTCGCCGGCAGCTCCTTCCGCACCGCCGCCAGCCAGTCGCCGGCATAGTGGGCGGCAAGGTCGTGCTGGAGGCCGATGCGCATGGAGCGCTCGTAGGCGCCCGCCG
Source organism: Shinella sp. PSBB067 (assembly GCF_016839145.1). NCBI lineage: Bacteria > Pseudomonadati > Pseudomonadota > Alphaproteobacteria > Hyphomicrobiales > Rhizobiaceae > Shinella > Shinella sp. PSBB067. The sequence continues at coordinate 2,007,292 of NZ_CP069303.1, forward strand.
TCTCCACCGCCCGCGCCGCCTCGTGCCACTGGTGCTGGAGAGCCTTGGCGTGATCGAGGAAGCGCAGGCCCGCGGCGGTCGGCTGGGTGCCGCCCTTGTTGCGCGCGAAGAGCTTTCGCGCGAACATCGCCTCCAGCGCGTTGATGCGGTGGGTGACCGTCGATTGCGTGATGTTCAGCCGCTCCGCCGTGCGGTTGAAATTGCGCGTTTCCATCAGGTCGAGGAATGTCTCAATCAGGACAATTTGCATGAATGCGCCGTATTTTCTCAATGTTTTGATGGCAGTCTAATCGAGGCTATCGATTAATAAAGCGAATTCCTCCCCTTGCCGCCCGGTGCTTTGGTGGCCAAAAATCCGGGGCGAAGAAGGGGAGCGAGAATGTCCGCATTGCCAAGCCATGCCCGGGTCGTCATCATCGGCGGAGGCGCCGTCGGCGCATCCGCGCTCTATCATCTGGCCGAGGCTGGATGGACCGATTGCGTGCTGCTCGAAAAGAACGAGCTGACCGCCGGCTCGACATGGCATGCCGCCGGCAACGTGCCGACCTTCTCCTCCTCCTGGTCGATCATGAACATGCAGCGCTATTCCGCCTCGCTCTACCGCGAGCTGGGGGTGCTGGTCGATTATCCCATGAACTACCACGTCACCGGCTCCATCCGCCTCGGCCATTCGAAGGAGCGGCTGCAGGAGTTCAAGCGTGTCGTCGGCATGGGCCGCTACCAAGGCATGGACCTCGACATACTCTCGCCCGACGAGATGCGCGGCAGATATCCATTCCTCGAAACCCACGACCTCACCGGCGCGCTCTACGATCCCTATGACGGCGACATCGACCCCGCGCAGCTCACGCAGGCGCTGGCCAAGGGCGCGCGCGACATGGGCGCGAAGATCTTCCGCTTCTGCCCCGCCACCGGCGCGCGGCGCGAGGGCGAGGAATGGGTGATCTCCACGCCTGAGGGCGAGATCCGCTGCGAGAAGGTGGTCAATGCGGCCGGTTATTATGCCCGCGAGGTCGGCAAATGGTTCGGCCGCGAGGTACCGATGATGGTGATGAGCCATCAGTACATCCTCTTCGAGGAAATCCCCGAGCTGGCCGCATGGTCCAAGGAGGCCGGCCACAAGCTGCCGCTGCTGCGTGACGTCGACAGCTCCTATTATCTCCGTCAGGAGAAGACGGGCATGAATCTCGGCCCCTATGAGCGGAACTGCAAGGCGCATTGGGTGACGCCTGATGATCCGATGCCGGACGACTTCTCCTTCCAGCTCTTCCCGGACGATCTCGACCGCCTCGAATGGTATCTGAACGACGCCGTCGAGCGTGTGCCGATCCTCGGCACGGCGGGCCTGTCGCGCATGATCAACGGCCCCATCCCCTATGCGCCGGATGGTAACCCGCTGATCGGCCCGATGCCGGGCGTGCCGAACGCCTTCGAGGCCTGCGTCTTCACCTTCGGCATCTGCCAGGCGGGCGGGGCCGGCAAGGTGCTGGCGGAATGGGTGACGGAAGGCGAGACGGAATGGGACATGTGGTCCTGCGACCCGCGCCGCTATACGAGATTCGCCGCCGACAAGGACTATTGCATCGCCAAGGGCATGGAAATCTACGGCCACGAATATGCGATGCACTTCCCCAAGCATGCATGGCCGGCCGGGCGGGACAGGAAGCTCTCGCCGATCCACGACCGCATCAAGGCGCTTGGGGGCCAGTTCAAGCCCTATAACGGCTGGGAGCGCGCCATGTGGTATGCGAAGCCCGGCGACGACCTCTCGGAAGAGGCGACGCAGACCTGGAACCGCGAGGGACCGTGGCGTCCGCGCATCGAGGCGGAGTGCCGCGCCGTCACCGAGACGGCGGGCATCCTCGACCTTCCCGGCTTCTCGCGCTTCCGCGTGAAGGGACAAGGCGCGACGGTGTGGCTTTCCTCGCTCATCACCGGCAAGGTGCCGAAGCCCGGCCGCATCGGCCTTGCCTATTTCTCCGACGACAAGGGCCGCATCGTCACGGAAATGTCCGTCATGATGCTGGACGAGGACTTCTTCTTCCTCATCACCGCCGCGACCGCGCAGTGGCACGATTTCGAATGGCTGGCGAAGCACCTGCCTGACAATGCCGCCTTCACCATCGAGGACGTGACGGACAGTTTCTCCTGCCAGATCCTCTCCGGTCCCAACTCCCGCGCCATCCTCGCGGAGGTCTCGGACGCGGACCTCTCCAAGGGCTGGCTGACGCATCAGCCCGCGCAAATCGCCGGCCGCTGGTGCCAGCTCGTGCGCGTCTCCTTCGCCGGCGAACTCGGCTGGGAAATCCACACGAAGATCGAGGACACCGCCGCCATCTTCGACGCCGTCTGGGCGGCGGGGCAGAAGCATGGCCTCAAGCCATTCGGCATGGAGGCGCTCGACAGCCTGCGCATCGAGAAGGGTTATCGCGCGTGGAAGGGCGACCTTTCGACCGACTATACGATCCTTCAAGGCGGCCTCGACCGCTTCGTCGACTGGACCAAGCCCGATTTCAAGGGCAAGCCGGCGCTGGAGCGCGAGAAGCAGCGGGGCGTCACCAAGCGTTTCGTGCTGCTGACGGTGGAGGCCGGTGAATGCGATGCGCCCTACATGTCGACGCTCTGGCACGGCGGCAAGGTCGTCGGCGAGACGACCTCCGGCAACTGGGGCTACCGCGTCGGCAAATCCATCGCGCTCGGCATGCTCCGCGCCGACCTCGCCGTGCCGGGCACGGAAGTCGAGGTGGAAATCTACGGCGACCGCTTCAAGGCGATCGTCCAGCCGGACGGTCCACTCTTCGATCCCAACAATGAAAGACTGCGCGCATGACGAAGCCCATCCCTTCGAAGGCGAGAGCCGTCATCATCGGCGGCGGCGTCTCCGGCTGCTCGGTCGCCTATCATCTCGCCAAGCTCGGCTGGACGGATGTGGTGCTGCTGGAGCGCAAGCAGCTCACGTCGGGCACGACATGGCACGCCGCAGGTCTCATCGGCCAGCTCCGCGCCTCGCAGAACATGACGCGCCTCGCGAAATATTCCGCCGACCTCTACGTCAAGCTGGAGGCCGAGACCGGCATCGGCACCGGCATGCGCCAGTGCGGCTCGATGACCGTGGCGCTGACCGAGGAGCGTAAGGAGGAAATCTACCGCCAGGCCTCGCTCGCCCGCGCCTTCGATATCGACGTGCGTGAGATCACCGTCGACGAGGTGAAGGGGCTCTACCCGCATCTCAACACGGCGGATGTGAAGGCCGCCGTGCATTTGCCGCTCGACGGCCAGTGCGACCCGGCCAATATCGCGATGGCGCTCGCCAAGGGCGCGCGGCAGAACGGGGCGACGGTCATCGAGAACGTCAAGGTGACGTCCGTGCTGACGAAGGACGGGCGCGTGACGGGCGTCGCCTACGAGCAGAACGGCGAGACCTTCACCATCGAGACTGAGAACGTCGTCAACGCCGCCGGCATGTGGGGGCGCACGCTCGCCGACATGTCGGGCGTCACGCTGCCGCTGCATGCCTGCGAGCATTTCTACATCGTCACCGAGCCGATCCCGAATCTTGCGCGCCTGCCGGTGCTGCGCGTGCCGGACGAATGCACCTACTACAAGGAGGACGCCGGCAAGATGCTGATCGGCGCCTTCGAATTGAAGGCCAAGCCCTGGGGCATGGACGGCATTTCAGAAGACTTCTGCTTCGACCAGCTGCCGGAGGATTTCGACCATTTCCAGCCGATCCTCGAAAACGCCATCAACCGCATGCCGATGCTGGAAACCGCCGGCATCCACACCTTCTTCAACGGCCCGGAAAGCTTCACGCCGGACGACCGCTACTATCTCGGCGAAGCCCCGGAGTTGAAGGGCTACTGGGTCGCCGCCGGCTACAATTCCATCGGCATCGTCTCCTCCGGCGGCGCGGGCATGGCGCTCGCCCAGTGGATGAACGACGGCGAGCCACCCTTCGATCTATGGGAAGTGGATATCCGCCGTGCCCAGCCGTTCCAGCGAAACCGCGCCTATCTCAAGGACCGCGTCTCCGAGACGCTCGGCCTGCTCTATGCCGACCACTTCCCCTATCGCCAGATGGCGACCGCGCGCGGCGTGCGCCGCTCGCCGCTGCACGAGCACCTGAAGGCGCGCGGCGCGGTCTTCGGCGAGGTCGCCGGCTGGGAGCGCGCCAACTGGTTCGCCAAGGAAGGCCAGGAGCGGGAATACCGCTATTCGTGGAAGCGGCAGAACTGGTTCGAGAACCAGAAGGAAGAGCATCTTGCCGTCCGCAACGGCGTCGGTCTCTTCGACATGACGTCCTTCGGCAAGATCCGTGTGGAAGGCCGCGATGCGCTCGCCTTCCTGCAAAGGCTCTGCGCCAACCAGATGGACGTCGCCCCCGGCAGGATCGTCTACACCCAGATGCTCAACGCCCGCGGCGGCATCGAGAGCGACCTGACGGTGACGCGCCTTTCGCAGACCGCCTTCTTCCTCGTCGTGCCCGGCGCGACGCTTCAGCGCGACCTTGCCTGGCTTCGCAGGCACCTTGCGGACGAGTTCGTCGTCATCACCGATGTCACGGCGGCCGAAAGCGTGCTCTGCCTCATGGGGCCGAAGGCGCGTGACCTCATGCAGAAGGTCAGCCCCAACGACTTCTCCAACGCCCACCACCCTTTCGCGACGGCCCGCGAGATCGAGATCGGCATGGGCCTCGCCCGCGCCCACCGCGTCACCTATGTCGGAGAGCTCGGCTGGGAGCTTTACGTCTCCACCGACCAGGCCGCCCACATCTTCGAGGCGCTGGAGGAAGCCGGGGCCGATGTGGGGCTGAAGCTCTGCGGCCTGCACACGCTCGACAGTTGCCGCATCGAAAAGGCCTACCGCCATTTCGGCCACGACATCACCGACGAGGATCATGTACTGGAAGCCGGCCTCGGCTTTGCCGTGCGCACGAAGAAGGGCGAGTTCATCGGCCGCGATGCGGTTCTGCGCAGGCAGGAGGAAGGGTTGAAGCGCCGCATGGTGCAGTTCCGTCTCGCCGATCCCGAGCCGCTGCTCTTCCACAACGAGGCGCTGGTGCGCGACGGCAGGATCGTCTCGACCATCACCTCGGGCAATTACGGCCACCACCTCGGCGGCGCCATCGGCATGGGCTACGTGCCCTGCCAAGGCGAGAGCGAGGCGGATGTGCTGGCCTCCCGCTACGAGATCGAGATCGCCGGCGTGCGCGTGAAGGCGGAAGCCTCGCTCGTGCCCATGTATGATCCGAAGGCAGAAAGGGTACGGGCATGAGCAACCTCGCCGAACGCCACCAGCGCTTCCACGACCTTCACCAGTCCGGCTGCTTCGTCATCCCCAATCCCTGGGATATGGGCTCCGCCCGCATGATGGCCGCCTCCGGCGCCGTGGCGCTCGCCACCACCTCCGCCGGCTTCGCCTTCACGCTCGGCCGGCCCGACATGGGCCGCGTGACGCGCGAGGAGATGCTGAAACACGCCGAGGACATCGTGCGCGCCACGCCCCTGCCCGTCTCCGGCGATTTCGAGAACGGCTTTGCCGATGCACCGGATGATGTGGCCGAGACCATCCGCCTCGCCGCCGAGGCCGGCCTTTCCGGCTGCTCGATCGAAGACACGCAGATGGTGGACGGCAACCCGGCCTATGACTTCGACCTCGCCGTCGAGCGCATCCGCGCCGCCGCCGACGCCGCCCGCTCGCTCGGCCGGCCCTTCATCCTGTGCGCCCGCGCCGACGGCGTGATGAACGGCGTCTACGATCTTGACGAGGCCATCCGCCGCATCCAGGCCTTCGAGGCGGCCGGCGCGGACCTCCTCTATGTCCCGGTGCCGCCCGGCGAGGCGGAATTGCGCCGCGTCGTGCAGTCGGTGTCGAGGCCGGTCAACGCGCTTGCCGCCGGACCGCTGCGCCAGCTCACCGTGCCGCAGTTGGCCGCCATCGGCGTACGGCGCATCTCCCTCGGCTCGACGATCGCCCGCGTCACCCACGCGGCCATCGCCGAGCAGATGGAGGCCATCGTCAGGGACGGCAGTTTCGCGAAATTGTCCGCCGCCGCGTCGGGGGACGAGATCAACCGGATGCTTGCCGCCGGTGCGGGGGAGACCGATCATGAGTGAACAGGCGGTCTTGTCGCGCAGATCCGGCGGCCGCGCCGCGCGCGTCGCCATGCGCGCCGCGCCGCTTGCGGAAAATGTCCGCCCCGTGCGCCCCGGCCTGCCGGGCGGCCAGTACAAGCCGCTGACGGAGGCGGGCGTGCGCCGCATCCACGAGGCGGCGCTGGATGCGCTGGAGAATATCGGCCTCGCCAACGCCCCGAAATCCGGCGTCGAGATCATGACCGGCGCGGGCGCCATCCTCGGCGAGGACGGCCGCATCCGCTTCCCCCGTGCGCTGGTGGAGGACATGCTGGCGCTCGCCGCGCGCGACATCACGCTTTACGGCCGCGATCCGAGATACGACCTCGAACTCTCCGGCACCCGCGTCTATTACGGCACGGCCGGTGCGGCGGTGCATATCGTCGACGTCGAGAAGCGCGAATACCGCGAATCGACCGCCAGGGACCTCTACAACGCTGCCCAGCTCGTCCATCACCTCGACAACGTGCACTTCTTCCAGCGCGCGATGGTCTGCCGCGACGTGCCCGACAATTTCCTGATGGACATCAACACGCTCTACGGCTGCTGCGCCGGCACGTCCAAGCATGTCGGCACCAGCTTTTCCGATCCCTCGCACGTCGCCGGCTGCTTCGACCTCATCCATATGATGGCGGGCGGCGAGGACAAGTGGCGCGAGCGCCCCTTCGTGTCGAATTCCAACTGCTTCGTCGTACCGCCGATGAAGTTCGCGGAGGAAAGCTGCATCACCATGGAGGCCTGCATCCGCGCCGGCATGCCGATCCTGTTGCTGTCGGCCGGACAGGCGGGCGCGACGGCCCCCGCGCCGCTCGCCACCGCCATCGTGCAGGCGGTCGCCGAGTGTCTTGCCGGTGTCGTCTACGTCAACGCCATGGCGCCCGGCCATCCCGCGATCTTCGGCACATGGCCCTTCGTCTCCGACCTCAGGACCGGCGCCATGTCCGGCGGCTCGGGCGAGCAGGCGCTGCTGACGGCCGGCTGCGCCCAGATGCACCAGTTCTACCGCCTGCCGGGCGGGGCCGCCGCCGGCATCGCCGATTCCAAGCTGCCCGACATGCAGGCCGGCTGGGAACAGGCGATCTCCAACGTCATGGCCGGCCTTTCCGGCCTTAACATGGTCTACGAGGCGGTCGGCATGCACGCCTCGCTGCTCGGCTTCTGCCTCGAAAGCCTCGTGCTCGGCGACGACCTGCTCGGCCAGGTGCAGCGCTGCGTGCGCGGCATCGACGTGACGGAGGATTCGGTCTCGCTGGAGACCATGCGCTCCGTCTGCCTCGACGGCCCCGGCCATTATCTCGGCGACCCGCAGACCCTGTCGCTGATGCAGACGGAATACATCTACCCCGCCGTCGCCGATCGCACGAGCCCGAAGGAATGGGCCGAAATCGGCCGCCCGGACCTCGTGCAGAAGGCGATCGAGCGCAAGAACCGCATCCTCGCCGAAGCCGGCGGCCCCCTCTTCGATTTCGCGACGGACCGGGCGGTGCGCGAGAAGTTCAGGATCTATTTCTAGCCGCGACGGTCGAAATGGGTGCGCAGAGAGACGTGCGTCTGCACGGTCGCGATGCCCGGCGTCGTCGCGATCTGGCGGCGCACCGTGTCGAGCGCGGCGTTGGACGCGCATTCGACGAGCAGCATCAGGTCGGTCGGCCCGGCGAGCGACCAGCAGGTCACGACCTCGGGAATACCGGTCAGGTGCGGCACGATGTGATCGCAGTTGCGCCCCTGCTGGAAACCGATGGCGACCAGCGCCTCGACGCCCGGCCGCGCCCTGTCGATGCCGAGCTTCACCGTATAGCCGGCGATCACACCCCTCGCCTCCAGCCGACGGATGCGCTCATGCACCGCGCTGCGGGAAAGCCCGGCGTGGCGCGCCAGTTCCACGAGGCTCTGGCGGGCATCGGCGCGCAGCGCGGCAAGCAGCAGCCTGTCCTTCTCGTCCAGTTCGTCCATCCGGAGATTTCTCCTTGTTTCCGGACGATCGTCCGGCATTCCGTCACCTTGCTGCGCGAAACCGGATGGAAAAGCAACTATCCGTCGGTCATCGCTTCAAGGAGAGACCGATGCCGACCATACCGGAAAACGCCGTCCTGATCCCCATCGACATGCAGCGGGCCTTCGACGCCACACCCTGGCCGCGGCGCTGGAACGACAGGCTTGACGAGAACGGCCTTGCGCTCGTCACCGCCTGGCGCGCCGCCGGGCGTCCGATCATCCATGTGCGCCACGACAGCGTCGAGCCCGGCTCCACGCTGCGCCCCGAGGCGCCGGGCAATGCGCTTCGCCCCGGCTTCGAGCCGAAGGCGGGCGAACCGCTGGTCACGAAAAGCGTCAACGCCGCCTTCATCGGCACCGACCTCGATCTGCGCCTGCGCCGTCTCGGAACCGATACGGTCGTGCTGTTCGGCATATCGACGGACATGTGCGTTTCCACCAGCGTGCGCGTAGGGTCGAACCTCGGCTACCGGGTGATTCTCGTCGAGGATGCCTGCGATTGCTTCGACCTGCCGGACGGCAAGGGCGGGAGCGTCCCGGCGGAGGAGATCCACCGCGCCCATGTCGCGACGCTGCGGCACGAATTCGCCGCGGTGTGGCGGACCGGCGAAGTGCTGGCGTCCCTCTAGCGGCCGGCGGCCCGCACCTCGCGCACGCCGAAGTCGAATTGCGGCGTCGTCACGGGGTTGAGGTCTATGCCGGGAAAGACCGCGAAGGTGCTGAAGGGCTGGGTTTCGCCCGGCAGCACGCGCAGCACGACGAGCGCGCTGTCGCGGCCGGCCTCCCGGCAGGCGCCGCTCGGGCAGTCGGAGAGCACGACGTCGAGACGGAAGGACTGCATGGGTGCGCTGCCCTTGTTGGTGACATGGCCGGTGACGCGATAGCTCGTCTTCGTCTGGCCGGCGCTTGCCTGCATGTCCGAGAGGTCGACGCTGTCGACGGTGAGCGCCGGCGTTGCCGTATTCGACGTTACCGGTCCTTCGGACGGCGCGCGATCCTCGACGAACCAGATCAGGATCGCCGCGGCAAGGCCGATGGCAACCGTGATGGTGAGGACGGGTTCGACCCAGCTTTGGAAACGCCGGAAACGCAGTGCGAGATAGAGAGTAGCCGCTGCCGCGACCGCAAATGCCCAGATCATTCAGGTCCTCCTGGACATTGTATAGCCTGCGTGGCGCGCGCCCGGAAGGGCAAGCCGGGTCAATTTGCCTTGAGGTCGATCCAGTAGGCGCCGTCGAAGGGCACGGCGGCGAAGCGCTCGTTGATTTCCTTCAGCGTCGCCGCCGGGTCGACGCCGGAAAAGACGTCTGGACGCAGCCATTGGGCGAAGGCTTCCGCGGCGAGGATGTTGAGCGGCACGGCGTTGAAATAGTTCCACAGGCCATGGACGTGCCCCTCGCGCACCGCCCGCAGGCTGGCGAGCGGCGGGTTCGCGACGATGCGCGCCAGCGAGGCCTGCGCCGCCTGCGGATCGACCCCGGGGCCGATGGTAAGCGACGTATAGGCGCCGTCCGGCAGGCCCGTCGCGATATAGGCGTCCGGGTCGGCTGCCACGATGAACTCCGCGCTGACGCTGCCGCCCTGTTTCGGCAGCGCCTCGGCGATGTTGCGGCTGCCGGTGACGGCGAGGAACTCGCCAAGGCCCCCCGTGCCGAAGGCGAAGCAGCACTTCTCGGGATTGGGCAGTCCGTCCATGAAAACGCTGGGACCGGGTTCGGGATGGGCGGCCGCGCTTTCGCGAAGGCGATTGACGCGCCCCTCGTAGAAATCGGCGAAGGCATTCGCCTGGTCCTCCCGGTTCAGGATCTTGCCGAGGAAGCGCATGTTGGCCGCGGTGTTCTTCAGCGCATCGCTGTTGAAATCCACCACCACGACCGGAACGCGGGCCTGTTCGAGGAAGGCGATCGCCTGCCTGCCCGTGTCGGTGTCCGCCTGCCAGTTGGCGAGGATGGCAAGGTCCGCGTTGAGCGACAGGAGCGCCTCGAAGGAAACCGTGATGCCATCGCCGATGACGGGCACGTCCGCGATGGCGGGAAATTTCTCCTTGAAGCGCGGATAGAGGCCCGCCGTGTCGTTCTTCATGTCACCCGCCCAGCCGGCAAGCAGGCTCACCGGATCGGGGTGGATGAGGGAGAGCGCCACGAGGTCGAGGCCGGTGCCGAGCAGGATGGCCTTCGGCTCGGCCGGGATGGTGACCTCGCGCCCGAACGCGTCCGTCACCGTCAGCGGATAGTGTTCCTGCGCGCGGGCGGAGCCGGCCACCAGCAGGATGAGGGTGGCGAGGACGGTGAAAAGGCGTTTCGTCATTGCTTCCTCAGTTCGGGCAGGGCGCAGAGTTCGCCGCAGCCCGCGATGCCGGGCAGCTTGTGGCGCAGGCAGCAGACCTTGCGACGGCAGTGGACAACCTCCCCTTCCCTCTCGTGGCGAAGGCATCCATGGAAAGGATTGCGGCTGCCGTCGGCAAGCCGCGGGCTGTCGAAAAGCGGACGGGCCGGCCAGCGGTCGCCATCCTCGGAGGTGGAATCGGCGGTGGCGTTGAAGGCGTAGTCGATGTAGACGGCCGCGTTGTTCCAGGCAAGCCGCCGGGAGATGCCGGCCTTTTCGGCGAGGATCGCGACCACGCCGGAAAGGTGGCGCTCCACCAGCGGCGTGACGAAGTCGACGAGGTCGGCTCCCTCGCTCCAGTCGCCCGTGCCGGAAAGGCCGAAGGCGCGGGGCAGGCCGTCCTCCCCGAGCGCGATCGTCATCGTATCCAGGGCGATCGGAAGCGCCGTCTCCGCGCGCCGGGCGATGACATAGGGGATCGCCAGCGCCGAGAAATAGTAGAGCGACCAGAAGGAGGCCGCCGCCCGCCTGTCGGCGCCGCCGAAGCTTTCGGCGTAGCGGTCGAGCGTCTCGTCAAGCCCGTTGCCGGCCAGGAAATCGGCGAGCGGCACGGCGTCCCCGAGATCGGACGAAAGCATCATCTTCTCGCCGCAGGCGGCGAAGGCGCCGGTGAAAATCGCCTTCAGGTCAGGCCGGAAGACGGGCGCGGGAGCCATGCCGGAACGCGCCATCACGCGCCTTTCCCGGCGGCTTGCGGCTGCCGCCCGTCGGCGCTGTGCGGGAAAGGTCTGTGCATGGGACGAATGTGCGATCGCGTTCTATAATATGAACGCTTTTATCAGGATTTCATCCTCCCGCACAAGCCGCAAGGCGAGGCAGATCGTCCCACCGGGAACGCCCGCTCAGAAGGCCAGGCTGCCGGCCATCACCGCAAGCACCAGGAAGATGAGGAAGATGACAAGGGCGAGCACGAAGAGCACCTTGGAAATGGTGGCCGTCGCGGCCGAAACGCCGGAAAAGCCGAGGAAGCCGGCGATCAGCGAGATGACGAGGAAAATGAGTGCCCATTTCAGCATGGCGGTGCCTCCGGTGAAATCGGAGGAAAGACGCGCGGCGGGCAAAAATGTTCCGTCACATGGGGCACAAGCCGTTGTCCGGCAGGGCATGTCACGAGGGCAGGACGGCAACGGTCGGCAGATCGCCTGCCGGGGGAAGATCTAGCCACGTCCCCCTTCTCCCACCTGCGGGGAGAAGGGGCAGACGGCGCTCGTTCCGTCCCATGCAGACCGCGCTCAGCCGTGATTGATCATCACATGGCGGACGGCGGTGTAGTCCTCCAGCGCGTAGATCGACATGTCCTTGCCATAGCCGGATTGCTTGACGCCGCCATGCGGCATCTCGTTGGTCAGCATGAAGTGGGTGTTGATCCAGGTGCAGCCGTATTGCAGGCGGGAGGCCGCCTTCATCGCCTTGCCGATGTCCTTCGTCCAGACGGAGGAGGCGAGGCCGTAGTCGCTGTCGTTCGCCCAGCCGATCACTTGGTCGGCATCGGAGAAGCGGGTGACGGAGACGACCGGGCCGAAGACCTCGCGGCGCACGATCTCGTCGTCCTGCGTGGCGCCGGCGACGACCGTCGGCTGGAAGAAGTAGCCCTCGTCGCTGCCTGGGCGGCCGCCCGCGGTGATCTCGATATGCTTCACTTCGGCGGCGCGCTCGACGAAGCTCGCCACCCGGTCGCGCTGGCGCTTGGAGATCAGCGGGCCGATCTCGTTCTGGGTGTCGTCCGGATCGTTGTATTTGATGGTCGAGACGGCGGCCGAAAGGTCCGCGACGAGCTTGTCGTAGATGCCGTCCTGCGCATAGATGCGGCAGGCGGCGGTGCAGTCCTGGCCGGCATTGTAGTAGCCGAAGGTGCGGATGCCTGAGACGACGGCTTCGAGATCGGCATCGTCGAAGACGACGACCGGGGCCTTGCCGCCGAGTTCCAGATGGGTGCGCTTGACCGTCTTGGCGGCGGCGGCGAGCACCTTCTTGCCGGTGGCGACGTCGCCGGTGATGGAAACCATGTTGATCTTCGGATGGTTGATCAGCGCATTGCCGACCGTCTCGCCGCGGCCGAGCACGATGTTGACGACGCCTTCCGGCAGGATGTCGGCCAGCAGCTTCGCCATCTTCAGCGCCGTCAGCGGCGTCTGCTCGGAGGGCTTGAAGACGACGGTGTTGCCGCCGGCAATGGCCGGGGCGAGCTTCCAGGCCATCATCATCAGCGGATAGTTCCAGGGCGCGATGGAGCCGACGATGCCGACCGGGTCGCGGCGCACCATCGAGGTGAAGCCGGGCAGGTATTCGGCGGCGACCGGCGCGTGCAGCGAGCGGATGGCCCCGGCGAAGAAGCGCCAGCAGTCGACGATGGCGGGCAGCTCGTCGTTTCGGGCGGCGTTGATCGGCTTGCCGCAGTTGAGCGATTCGAGCGCGGCGAAGGCGTCGGCGTCCTTCTCGATGGCGTCGGCGATGCGCAGGAGATAGCCGGAGCGCTCGCCGGGCGTGGTCGTCGCCCAGGAGACGAAGGCCCTTTCGGCGGCGGCGACGGCGGCGTCGATCTGCGCGTGGGAGGCCTCCGGCAGGTCGATGATCCTGGCGCCGGTCTTCGGGTTCAGGATGTGCTCTTCCGCCTCGGTGCCGGCCTCGAAGCGCGAGCCGATCAGCATCTGGGTGTCCATGACGTTCTCCCTTGTCGTTGGGTTCATTTGCCGCTGCCGGCGACCTGGTCGCCGTCGCGGGTGAGGTAGTAGGCGCCGAGGATCGGCAGGAAGGTGACGAGCACGACCACCATGGCGACGACATTCGTCACCGGCCGCTGGCGGGGGCGGACCAATTCTTCAAGCATCCAGATCGGCAGCGTGGATTGTTGGCCGGCGGTGAAGGTGGTGACGATCACCTCGTCGAAGGACAGCGCGAAGGCGAGCATGCCGCCGGCGAGCAGCGCCGTGCCGATATTCGGCAGGATCACGTAGCGGAACGTCTGGAAACTGTCGGCGCCGAGGTCCATCGAAGCCTCGATCAGCGAGCCGGAGATGCGGCGGAAGCGGGCGACGGCATTGTTGTAGACGACCACGACGCAGAAGGTCGCGTGGCCGAGCACGATGGTCCAGAAGGAGAAGGGCATCTCCACGAAGGAGAAGGCCGAGCGCAGCGCGATGCCGGTGATGATGCCGGGCAGCGCGATGGGCAGGATCACCAGCAGCGAGATCGTCTCGCGGCCGAAGAAGCGCGTGCGGGAAACCGCGGCGGCGCAGAGCGTGCCGAGCACCAGGGCGACCGCCGTCGAGATCGACGCGACGCGGACGGAAAGCCCCAGCGCGTCCCACACGTCCGGCCGGTTCCAGGTGGCAGCGAACCATTTGAGCGTATAGCCCGGCGGCGGGAACTGGTAGCTCTTCTCCTCCGTGGTGAAGGCGTAGAGGAAGATCAGGAGGATCGGCAGGTGCAGGAAGGCAAGGCCCGCGCCGGCGGCGATCTTCAGGCCGAGCGGGGCGGAGGTGTTCTTGTCAGAGCGCATCGAAGGCCCCCTGTCGCTTGGCCATCCAGAGATAGAGACCCATGATGACGATCGGCACGACCGAGAAGGCGGCGGCGAGCGGGATGTTGCCGGCCGTGCCCTGCTGGGCATAGACCGCCTGGCCGATGAAGAGCCGCGACGAGCCGATGATCTGCGGGATGATGTAGTCGCCGAGCGTCAGCGAGAAGGTGAAGATCGAGCCGGCGATGATGCCGGGCAGCGCCAGGGGAAACAGCACATGGCGGAAGGTCTGGCCGGGATTGCCGCCGAGGTCGGCGGAGGCCTCGATCAGGTTGCCCGGCACGCGCTCCAGCGCGGCCTGGATCGGCAGGATCATGAAGGGCATCCAGACATAGATGAAGACGATGAAGGTGCCGGTATAGCTGATCGAGAGCGACGAGCCGCCGACGACCGGCAGCGACAGCCATGCATCGAGCAGCCACGAGAGATGCAGCCTGGCGAAGAACCAGGTGAGGATGCCTTCCTTGGCGAGGATCAGCTTCCAGGCGTAGATCTTGACGAGGTAGCTCGACCACAGCGGCAGCATGACCCCGAGATAGAAGATGACCTTCCATTTGCCCTTCGCATAGCGCGCCGCATAGTAGGCGATCGGGAAGGCGATGGCGGCGGAGGCGAGCGTCACCAGCGCGGCCATGAGGACGGTGCGCAGGATGATGTCGAAATTCGAGGGAATGAGGAGCTGCCGATAGGTGTCGAGCGTGAACTCGTAGTTGATCAGCCCGGAAAAGTCGTCGATCGAGAAGAAGCTCTGCAGCAGCAGCGCGAGGAGCGAGCCGAGATAGATGATGCCGAGCCACAGCAGCGGCGGGGTCAGCATCAGCAGCAGCAGGATCTTCGGGTTGCGCCAGAAGAAATCCGAAAGCCGCCCGGAAGCGCCCTGCCGGCGCGCGAGGATGGTGCTGTCGGCGAGCGCGCTCATTGCGCACCGTCCATCGTGTGCAGGTCCTGCGGCAGGAAGGAGAAGGTGACGGTCTCGCCCTCGGCCGGCACGGCAAGGGACGCCGGCACCATGGCGGCGATGCGGGCGCCCGCCGCCTCGACCGTCACCCGGTTCGCCGCCCCGAGGAAGCTCCGCGCCACCACGCGGCCGTCGAACTGCTTGCGGCCGGCGCCGGTGTCGCCGAGCACGATGTCTTCGGGCCGCAGGCTCGCATAGCTCCGGCCGAAGCCGAGATCGTCGACGAAATCCGGCGGCAGCACGTTGGAGGAGCCGACGAAATCCGCGACGAAACGCGTCTGCGGCCGCTTGTAGACCTCCTCCGGCGTGCCGAGTTGCTGGATCCTGCCGTCGTTGAACACGGCGATGCGGTCCGCCATCGACAATGCCTCGCCCTGGTCGTGGGTGACGAAGATGAAGGTGATGCCGAGCGACTTCTGCAGCGATTTCAGCTCCTCCTGCATCTGCTCGCGCAGTTTGAGGTCCAGCGCGCCGAGCGGTTCGTCGAGGAGGAGCACGCGGGGGCGGTTGACGAGCGCCCTTGCCAGCGCCACGCGCTGGCGCTGGCCGCCGGAGAGCTGGCCGGGCCGGCGCGTGCCGTAGCCGGGCAGCTTCACCATGGCGAGCGCCTCTTCCGCCGCCTTCAGCCGCTCGGCCTTGCCGATACCCTTGACCATCAGGCCGTAGGCGACGTTCTCGAGGATCGAGAGATGCGGGAAGAGGGCATAGTCCTGGAACACCGTGTTGACGTTGCGCCGGTAGGGCGGCACGCCCTCGGCCGTCTCGCCGAAGATCTCGATATGGCCTGATGTCGGCTGCTCGAAACCGGCCATCAGGCGAAGGCAGGTCGTCTTGCCGGAACCGGACGGCCCGAGCATGGCGAAGAACTCGCCCTCGGCGACGGCGAGGTCCACGCTGTCGACGGCGCGCACGGCGCCGAAGTGGCGGGATACTTGCTGGAACAGGACGGCGGTCATGGGGGCTCCCGATGGTTGGTTCCTGGCGATGGGCGGGGGCGTCCATCGCGGGGCGTCTTCGTGGCGGAAGAACGGCGCACGCCCCGGATCTTCCGCGAAACGGCTTGTCGATAGATGTTGTGAGGGGCCGTCCTGCCCCTTCTCCCCGGCGGGGAGAAGGTCGCGGCAGCGGGATGAGGGGAGCCGGAGGCGAAAGCCCCTCATCCGACCCTTCGGGCCACCTTCTCCCCGAGGGGAGAAGGGATGTTCGGCATCGGCGTGCCTCTATACGGCCACCTTCGCATCGTGCGGCCCGGTTGGGAGGCCGTAACCTCAGCGCCCGCCGATCACGCCGATATAGTCGGAGACCCAGCGGTGATAGGGCACGCATTCGCCCTGGCTTTCGCACTTGGTCGTCGGCGTGCGCCAGAAGGCGATCTTGTCGAAGTTGTCGAAGCCGTTCGTCGCGCAGCCCTCGTCGGTCAGCAGCGCATTGCCCTTGCAGGCGGCCGGAACCGAGGGAACGGCGCCGAACCAGGCGGCCGCGTCGCCCTGCACCTTGGCGGACAGCGAGTGCTCCATCCACATATAGGCGCAGTTCGGATGCTGGCTTTCGGCATGCAGCATGGTCGTGTCCGACCAGCCCGTGACGCCCTCTTCCGGGAAGGTCGAGGCGATGGGCTGGCCCTCGGCCTTCATCAGGTTGACCTGGAACGGCCAGGAACCGGAGGCGACGACGCCTTCGTTCTTGAAGTCGTCGATCTGGATCATCGCGTCGTGCCAGTAGCGGCCGACAAGCGTGCGCTGGACGCGCAGGAGGTCGAGCGCGGCCTTGTACTGGTCTTCGTTGAGCTCATAGGGATTCTTGATGCCGAGCTCGGGCTTGTGCGCCATCAGGTACTGCGCGGCATCCGCGATGTGGATCGGCCCGTCATAGGCCTGCACGCGGCCCTTGTTCGACTTGCCGTCCGGCAGCGTCATCTCCTCGAAGACGACCTTCCAGCTCTTCGGCGCCTCGCCCTTGAAGGCCTCGGTATTGTACATCAGCACGTTCGGACCCCAGAGATAGGGCGTGCCGTAGTGAACGCCATTCACCGTATGCCAGGGCGCGCTCTGCAGGCGCTCGTCGATGGTCTTCCAGCTCGGGATGAGGTCGGTGTTGATCGGCTGGACGCGCTTGCCCGCGACGAGGCGGAGCGAGGCGTCGCCCGAGGCGGTGACGAGGTCGAAGCCGCCCTCGTTCATCAGCGCGACCATTTCGTCCGAGGTCGCGGCGGTCTTCACCGTCACCTTGCAGCTCGTCTTCTTCTCGAAGTCGGTGACCCAGTCATAGGCCTTGTCCGTCTCGCCGCGCTCGATATAGCCGGCCCAGGCGACGATGGAGACCTCGCCCTCGCCGGGGCCGAGCTCCTTCAGCGGCTCCTGCGCGATGGCGGCGGTGGTGAAGGCGAGCGAAAGGGTAAGCGCGGTGCAGGAATGCAGAAGTCGCTTCATGACAGTCTCCCGGTTTGGTCCGCTTCGAGCGGTATTGTTCCCGGATGGAAAGGTGCCGCGCTTTTGCCGCTTTCGCAAATTCATTAATCAGAATGGCGCTATCGGAAATTCCGAAACCAGCGGAATCTCGCGACAGCTTGGCGTTTCAAGCCAGGCCCTGCCGATGCGCCGGAAGTATCCCCGCCCTACCCTCGCCCGACGAACGGCATCGCCGTCGCCATGACCGTCATGGTCAGCACATTGGCGTCGAGGGGCAGGCTGGCCATGTAGACGACGGCGTCGGCGACGTGCCGGACCGGCATGGTCGGCTCGCTGGCGATTTCACCGCTCGGCTGGAGCACGCCGGCGCTCATCCTTTCGGTCATGTCCGTCGCCGCGTTGCCGATGTCGATCTGCCCGCAGGCGATGTCGTACTTGCGCCCGTCGAGGGCGGTCGACTTGGTGAGCCCGGTGATGGCGTGCTTCGTGGCGGTATAGGGGGCGGAATTCGGCCGCGGCGTCGTCGCGGAGATCGAGCCGTTGTTGATGATGCGCCCGCCGCGCGGGCTCTGCGCCTTCATGATCCTGAAGGCGTGCTGGGTGCAGAGGAACGCGCCCGTGAGGTTTGCGGCAAGGATGCTCGACCATTCCTCGAAGGGAATGTCCTCGAGAAGCGCCGGCGAGACGTTGGTGCCGGCATTGTTGACCAGGAGGTCGAGCCGCCCGAACGCGCGCTCGACGTCCGCGAACACCGCCGCCACCTGCGCCGGGTCGCCGACATCGCAGGCGATGCCGCGGACGGGATTGCCTGTCTTCGCGGAAATCTCCGAAGCCGCCGTCTCCAGCACGGCAAGCCGCCGCCCGGTGATGACGACCCGGTAGCCCTCGGCGCTGAGGCCGCGCGCGACCGCAAGCCCGATGCCCGTTCCGCCACCCGTTACCAGGGCGATCCTGCCCTTGCCGGTGCTGCCCCAATCCGTCATGTCCGACACTCCTCCAGAATCGATGCCACAGGCCCTGCGTCAGGACCTATCGCGACGAAGCGGAAATGTCATCGGCGGACACGTTATACCACCCGGAACCGGTATGCCCCGGCTCCGGGCGGCAGGCTTCTTGATCATGGCTCCTGCTTCACGAAACGCAGAACTCATTCGAACAACAGGCGTTGATCAGGAATGCAGAAGGATGCGCTCACGGCGTTCGTTCATCGCCGCAAGGCCTTGCTGGATATGAATTTTTCGGGCGTCCTCCATCGCGGCCGCGATGGTCTCGGTGATCACGCGGAGGCTGTCGTCCGATACCAGCGGCGATGCCGCACGGGATTCGGCTGAATGCAGTTTGCAGAGCGCGCTGGCCAAAAGCTGCGCGTATTCTTCCGGTTTGCGACCCATTGTCCCTGTTCCCCAACCTTTTTATTGTATCCACATAAAACCACAAAAAGCGGCACAAAGCCACAATTTTCTCACATGGAAACGAATAAAATCGGGAAGGCCTCCGCGCCCGGAAAAAAAGCGAAACATTGGAAAACGGGACTGTACGCGACGGCCGGGTCGGGCCGCGCGGAGGTGTCAGGCCGGAACGGAAAAGACGATCTCGGCCTGGAAACCGTCAACGCGCCCGGGGATGGGCGACGACAGGACGAGACTTGCCCGCATCTGCGCGAGCAGCCGGTCGGCGATGGAGAGACCGAGGCCAGAACCCGCCGCCAGTGTCCTGCCGCGGGCGAAGCGCTCGCGCACGGCGGCAAGCTCGGCCTCGCCCATGGGCGTCGCGGCGTTTCGGATGCGCACCGTGCCCCTTTCGGTCAGGCAGATGTCGACCGGCGCATCCGCGCTGCCATGCAGGAGCGCATTCTCGATGAGGTTGCGCAGCACGATGGCGAAGGCATCCGCCGCCCCCTCACGCAGCGCCGGCCCGGCCAGTTCGCTTTGGAAACGGATGCGCCCCGCATCGTCCGAGGCGCGCTGGAAATCGGTGACGACGACGCCGATGACGTCCGCCACGTCGAAGGTGGTTTGCGCCACCCCGATGCCGGCTTCCGCACGGGCGAGCTGCAACAGCTTCTCCGTCAGCCTGGCGAGCTTCTGCAGCGAGGCTTCGATCTGCCGGGCCCGGCCGCGCGCCGGGGCATCCGTCAGGCCGGCAAGCAGAAGCTGCGTCTGCGCCAGCGCACCGGCGATCGGCGTGCGCAGTTCGTGGGCGCTGTTGGCGGTGAATTCCCGCTCGGCGGCCAGCACCGCGCGCAGCCGCGCCAGCAGGAGGTTGACGGAGCGCAGGATCGGCTTCAGCTCCTGCGGCAGGCCCGCCGCCTCGATGGCCGCCAGATTGCCGCCGTCCTTCTCGCCGATCGCCGCGCGCAGCGTCTCGACCGGAGCCAGCACGCGCCGCACGACGAACCAGACGGCCGTGACGGTCAGGGGAACGATGAGCAGCACCGGCAGCAGCAGGGCGAGCGAGCCTTCCCGCGTCGCCTCCCGCCGCTCGGCCGCCGAATCCTGCACCTGCACGAAGATCGTTTCGTCCATGGTGGCCGCGGTGTAGATGCGGCCCTTCTCCCCCTGCCAGAAGCCGACCTTCAGCGGCGCGCCGAAGGGCCGGGCGGCGGCGGTATGCGAATGCAGCAGCACGCGCCCGGTCGCATCGCGCACCTGGTAGGTCAGGTATTCCTCCTCTACGGGGCCGCGCGTCGCCTCGATGCGGCGCGAGTCGTTCGGATCGTCGCGATGCTTCAGGTCGTCGACCACCAGCGGCACCAGCCGCTCGGCGGTCTCCTGAAGGGCGCTGTCGAAGATTTCGCCGAACTCGTCATGCATGACGAAGGCGCCGAAGCCGACGGCCACCAGCCAGAGCAGCGTGATCGTCACCGTGATCCACAGCATGAGCTGGCCGGCAAGGCTGCGCACCCGTCTCATCGGCCCAGCCTGTAGCCGATGCCGCGCAGCGTCTCCACGCAGGTCCGGCCGAGCTTCTTGCGCAGCCGGCTGACATAGACCTCCACGGTGTTGCTCTCGATCTCCGAGCCGAAGGCGTAGAGCGCCTCCTCGATCTGGCCCTTCGAGACGATGGCGTCCGGCCGCGCCGCAAGCCGCGCCAGCACCGCCCATTCCCGGCTTGAGAGATCCACCGGCACGCCGTCGCGCAGCACGCGGCGGTCGGCAAGCCGGATGACGAGCGGCCCGGCCTCCACCGCCGGAAGCGCGGCGCCCGCATAGCGCCGCGCGACGGCCAGCATGCGCGCGCCGAGCTCGCCGAGATTGAACGGCTTGACGAGATAGTCGTCCGCCCCGCTGTTCAGCCCCTCGATCCGGTCGGAAATCTGGTCGTGCGCCGTCAGGATGATGACGGGCGTGACGGCGCCCGACCGACGAAGCTCCTCCAGCAGGCTAAGCCCGCTGCCGTCGGGCAGGCGCAGGTCGAGCAGGACGAGGTCGTAGCCGACCGTGCCCGTCGCGGTGCGCCCGTCGTCCAGCGTACGCATCCAGTCCACGGCGTGGCCGAGCCCGGACACGTAGTCGCGCACCGCCTCGCCCAGAACCGCGTCGTCCTCGATCAGCAGAATTCTCAAGCGCCCGGCTCTCCGCATCGCGGCGGCAATGGTACGCCGCCGCTTTCCGAATCCGGACAATACATCGGCAAGACCCGTCTTGCCATCGCCGCCGCGCTCAGGATGTCGCCCCCAGCCGGCAGCCCGACACGATGTCGAGCGCGGGATCGCGCACCCCGGTTTCCACGCGCATCATGCCGAGCACGGTGTGGAAGAGGTTGTCGTGCGACTGCGGCTCGCCCACCTTGCCGGCAAGGCAGGCGGCGGAATAGGCGGCCTTCTCACTCCTGCCAAGCCAGAGCACGAAGGGCACATGGGTCTGCTGGCTCGGCGCGATCATGTAGGGCGCGCCGTGCAGGTAGAGGCCGAGCTCGCCGAGCGACTCGCCATGGTCGGACATGTAGAGCATGGAGACGTCGAGCCGGTTCTCCTGCTTTTCCAGCCGGTCGATCACGCTGGCCAGGATATGGTCCGTATAGGCGATCGTGTTGTCATAGGCGTTGACGATCTCCTCCTTCGTGCAATCGGAGAATTCGGCGCTGCGGCAATCGGGCACGAAGCGGCGAAATTCCTCGGGATAGCGCTCGTAATAGGCGGGGCCGTGGCTGCCGATCTGGTGCAGCACCAGCACCGTGTCCCTGTCGATGGAGCCGATCCGCGCATCCAGTGCGTCGAGCAGCACCTGGTCGCGGCATTCGCCATGCGCGCAATAGGCGGGATTGCCGTCCTTGATGAGGGAGCGCGACGTCACGCGCCGGGCGATCTCCTTGTCGCCGGTATTGTTGTCCCACCATTCGACGTCGACGCCGGCATGGGAGAGCACGTCGAGCAGGTTCTCCGTCGAAAGCCCCTTGCGGTGCGAGTACTCGGCACGCGTATAGACGGAGAACATGCAGGGAAGCGAGACGGCGGTCGCCGTGCCGCAGCTCGTCGTGTCGGGGAAATAGAGGATGTCCTTCTTCGCCAGTTCCGGGTTCGTCTCGCGTGCATAGCCGCCGAGCGAGAAATCGTCGGCACGCGCCGTTTCTCCGGCCACGACGATCATCAGGCGCGGCTTGCGCGCGCCGAGCGGCGCGTCCGTGACATGCGCATCCTTCCCGAGCGGCGCGACAGCGACATTCACGTCGCCCGACTGGCTGGCGGCAAACTGGATGGCGGTGACGAGCGGCACGAAGGGATTGAGCGTCTCGAACCAGTCGTGATGCGCCCGCACGGTCGCGGCATAGACGCGGGCATGGGAAAGGCCCGCGACGAGCGCGAGGACGAGCGCCGGCACGATGACGGCGAGGTTGCCGCGCAGCTTGCCGAGGAAGTTGCGGTGGCGGACCTTCACGAAGACCAGCAGCAGCGAGGGCAGCATGCCGTAGGCCAGCATATGCAGCACGAAGCCGGGTGTGACGAGATGGCCGGCTTCTGCACTGTTCGTTTCCGCCGCATTGCGGATCATCTCGATGTCGATGATGACGCCGAACCGGTCCATGAACCACGCACCGGCGGCACTCGCCATGATCAGGACGATGAAGAGCGGCTTCATCACGTATTTCAGCGAAACCGCGACGCAGAGCGCGATATAGAGGCAGGCAAGGCCGATGGCGATGAAGGCGAGCGTGGTCGGCCGGCCCTCCAGATAGCGCCAGCCCTTCGACCAGAAGCTCCAGTTGGTGAGCACCAGAAGATAAAGCGCCGTCAGGATGCCGACGGTGACGCTGCCGAGTTCGGGCCGCCACAGGCCGGCGCGGCGGGTTGTTTCGCGCATGGATCGTCCTTTCACGTCTTTCCCGGCAAGGGCCGCCGCGCGACCCGCCGTCCCGCCCTTCCTGCAACGGCAAGCTGACAGCCGGCTGAACGGCACCGTTCAGCACGGCGTCAGGTTTGCGGCCCATGGGGCGCGGATAGACGATGAGGTGATACGTGAAACCGAAACTGCTTCATCCCGGCGTGCTTTTCGTCGGCGCGCTGGTTTTCATGGTGCTGGCCATTCCCCTCGCCCGGCCCCGGCTCGCACAACTGCACGACGAGGGCCTGCACAGAGCCTTGCTGTGGGGCAACGGCGCACAGGGTGGCGCGACGGATTGAGGCCCGGCGACCGTGCCGGACGGAAAATCCGATTGCATTTTGCAATCGGATTTGCGACAAAGGAAGGACGGCAAACGGGAGGATGCCATGAAGCCTGTTCTCTATGCCCACCCCTTTTCGAGCTACTGCCAGAAGGTGCTGACCGCGCTTTATGAAAACGGCACGGACTTCGAGTACCACATGCTCGACCACACCAAGCAGGATGTCCTTGCCGAGTTCGAGGCGCGCTGGCCGATCAAGCGCTTTCCCATTCTCGTCGACGGCGAGCGCACCATCGTGGAAGCGACCATCGTCATCGAATATCTCGGGCTCTATTATCCGGGACCCGTGAAGCTGATCTCCGACGATCCGAAGGCGGCGATCGACGTGCGCATGCTCGACCGTTTCTTCGACAACTACGTGTCCACGCCGCAGCAGAGGATCGTCTTCAACGCCCTGCGGCCGGAGACGGACCGCGACCCCTACGGTGACGAAGAGGCGCGCCGGATGCTGGAGCGCGCCTATGCCTGGCTCGACCGGCACATGGAGGGCAGGACCTGGGCCACCGGCGAGGCCTTCACGCTCGCCGATTGCGGTGCCGGCCCGTTCCTGTTCTACGCCGACTGGACGCACGCCATCGACCCGGCCTTCCGCAACGTGCGCGCCTACCGCCGGCGGCTGCTCGAACGCCCCGCCTTCGCCCGCGCGGTGGACGAGGCCCGGCCCTACCGGCCCTTCTTCCCGCTCGGCGCGCCGGACCGGGACTAACCGTCCCCCGTCACAGGCAACCGCAGGCGGATGCAAGATCCGCCCGAACCTGTCCAAACGCGCCCGGAACAATCGCTGGCTTCGTCGGTTGAACCCTCGTCAATGACGATTAGGCGTGATCGCATATGCCCGACCAATCCAAGCTCTTTCCCGACCATCGCAGACTGTCGGGGGAACGCTACACCGTGGAGACCTTCCGCGCGGCCTACGACCTGTCCCAGGAAGAGGCAAGGCGCCTGTTCGAAAAGTTCGGCCCCTCCAAGCGGGAACTCGACCTTCTCATGCGCGCCCGCCGCGACCCCGAGCAGTTCCTGAACTTCTGAAAGGAGTCAGACCATGACGATCAAGAAGCCGCCCGGCGCGCCCGGCACCACCGAGCAGTCGCCCCGCTGGGAAGGCCCCGAGGCGACCCGCCCGCGCGGCTACCTGCCCGCCACGGACGACCCGGATCACGATCCCGACGCGGCCGGCGAGACCAATGCCGATCCCTCGCGCGAAAAGGTGCGCGATGCCGGCAAGACGAAGGACGAAGCGCCGGAGGACCGGGACGAGCAGCTCAAGCGCGAACAGGCGACCAACCCCGCGCTGATGCCGATCGGCGACCCGGCCGGGGCCGCATAGCAACGCGGCCTTTGCGCTTGCACGGACGCCCTCGTCCCCACGCCCGAGCCATGTCGTCCCGAATCACTTCGTGAAAATGAGCCCGCAGCATCGGCTGCGGGCTTCGTCGTGCCGTCTCAGGCCGCTGCCGGCGCCGCCCGTGCCTTCGGCGCCGGCCTGAAGGTCATGGCGATCAGGAAGGCGCCGAGGCCGATCCCCCAGGAACCGACATAAAGCCAGGTGTAGCTGGCGAAGGTATCGTAGATCAGTCCGCCCGCGACCGGCCCCAGCGCCATGCCGAGACTGCCGGCCATGGCCGTCCCGCCGATGACCGTGCCCATCAGGCGAAGCGGGAAATTTTCGCGCGCGATCACCGCATAGAGCGGCATGACGCCGGCATAGATGAAACCGAAGATGCCCGCGACGAGGTAGAACGAGGCAAGCCCGCCGGTGAAGACATAGGCGAGCGCGCCGAAGGCTTGGGCGAACAGCCCCGCGACGAGGACGTGCTTGGCGCCGAACCGGTCGCCGAGGATGCCGAAGACGACGCGCCCGCCCATGCCGGCCAGCCCCTCGACGCTGTAGATCGTGACGGCCGCGATCATCGGGATGCCGCAGGTGATGGCATAGCTCACCGTGTGGAAGATCGGCCCGGAATGGGTGGCGCAGCAGAAGAAGTTCGTGAGGCACAGGATGATGAACTGCGGCGAGCGCAGCACCTCGCGCGCCGTCATGCCCTCCTGCGGCTCCCGGGCGGCGGACAGCGCTTGCGCTCCCGCCTCCAGCGCCGGAGGGCGCCGGATGAGCAGCGACACCGGGATCATCACGGCGGCGACGACGAGCGCGATGATCTGCATGGAGGTGCGCCAGTCATGCATGGAGACGAGCCAGGCCGCGAAGGGCGCCATGGTCATCGGTGCCATGCCCATGCCCGCCGAGACGAGCGAGACGGCAAGGCTGCGATGGGTGTCGAACCAACCCGTGACGCAGGCCATCATCGGCGCGAACACGGCGGCCGCCGCCACGCCCACGATCAGCCCGAAGGTGAGCTGGAAGGCGACGAGCGAGGGCGCGACGCTCGTTGCCGCAAGGCTTGCGGCCAGCAGCACCGAGCCCGTCAGCACGACGGGCCGCGGCCCCCAGCGGTCGGAAAGGCCGCCCCAGGCCATGCTGGCGAAGGCCATGGCGAGGAAGCCGATGGTCATGGCGGCGGAGACGCCCGTCACCGACCAGCCGGTGTCCCGCGAGATCGGCAGCAGGAAGACGGGCAGCGAGAACATGGCGCCGATGGCGATGCAGCCGAGCAGGCCGCCCGCCGCCACGATCACCCAGCGATAATGCGTATGGATCATTGTCATCTCCTCCCGAGGTCGATCGTCCTTGCATGAAAGACGACGGTGGCCGGGTGGCTCCGACATCGCGCATGAAAGATTTGCACGATGACGCCGAAACGCCAAGCGGGCGACTGCCTTCGCGGACACTACTTGCGGCGGGAGTTTCGGACGGCACGGGATTGCGATGGTCGCCACCGCGCAAGCGCCGGCCGGCAGGGTCGGCACGGTCCCCGGACATGACGATCATACCCGAGGGCGCGGCTTTCCGGCCGCGAATTCGACGGGGCGGATCGCTTTCCTGTCGCGGCGGGCGAAGCGGCATGATCCGTGCCGTCCGCCGCAAGCCGCCGAGGGCGGCTAGAGCCCGTGGGTGCCGTCGTAGCCGTTGACCGGCGGCGGCGCCCAGCCCTTCGGAAGCCCCCTGGCCTTGTAGACCTCAACGACCATCGGATGGCACGTCGCCGTGTCGGAGGAGTGCTCCGAGGAACAGTCCCCGCCGGGGCAGGCCGACATGCAGCCGAGGAGGTCGATCTCGGCGAAGAATTCGAGATAGTCACCCGGCCGCACCGGGCTCGCCTTCATGAAATATTGCCCGGTATCGCGCGTGAAGCCGGTGCACATGAAGACGTTCAGCACATCGTGCACGTAGCCTTCCGCCTCGCGCGGCGCCATGCCGGTCTTCTGTGCCAGGGCGCGGGTGAGGTTCGAATGACAGCAATGGTGATACTGGCCGCCGTGGCTGAGCAGGTTGTGCGTATAGGGATCGCACCGCGTGCCGATCACGTCGTGCACCGCGCCGCCGAATTCGTCGAAGCCGTACCAGTCGAGCGTGTCGTGCGTGATGGTGGCGATGGGCCTGAGATAGGGGAAATTCGAGAAAAGCTGGTCGCCGAGCCCCACATGGGTGCCGTTCAGCGCCCGCGTCTTGCCGGTATAGAGCCGCTCCTTCAGGTCGTTGGCGTTGAAGAGGTTGAGGTCGCCGACCTGCGGCCCCTCGCTGCACAGGATGCGGCAGAAATGCCCTGCCGGCACCGACCACGTCGCCGCCTCGCGCGGCGGCACGACGACCGTCTCGACATGGTCCAGATCGTCGCGCAACGCGCGATAGGCCGCAAGGTCCGGCCGCGGCAGGCTCTCCACGGGATAGCAGACCACCGGCTTCACCGCCTTGCGCGCCGCCGCATCCGAAGGGGCCGCCGTGATGGGACTGGGCTTCATGACATTCTCCTCTGCTTCGGATCGGCGCGACCCGGATCCGCAGTCGCCCAACCTTGTTGAGTGACATTATTATTATTGTTCAACAGAATGCAATCGGAACAGCGACGCGCCATGTCGAAATGCGTTCCTATGGTGAAACGGCAGGCGGGGCCGGCCGATGCGGCGAAATCAACGCGCACAGAGGACGGGAACCATGCCGGCCGACATGACCCTTTGGCGGAACGCCTGTCCCCGGACGTCGGCGTTCACAGGTCGAGCAGCTTCTCCACCGCGGCCGCCGCGGCAAGGAGGCGCTGGTCGCTGCCCTTCGGGCCGGACAGCAGCAGCCCTGCCGGCATGCCGCCCGCGGCGGTGCCACAGGGCAGCGAGACGCCGCAGCCGTCGAGGAAATTGCCGATCAGCGTGTTGCGCAGGGTCTTTCCGTTGGTCTGGAAGAACAGGTCCTCGTCGTCCAGCAGCGGCTGGATCGGCGGGGCGACGTGCGGCAGCGTCGGATGGATGAGGATGTTGCCCGGCCCGAGCCGCGCCTCGAAGGCGGCCATCAGCCTTTCGCGTTCGTCGAGCGTCGCGAGGTAATCGGAAAGCGCGATCTTCTCGCCGAGCAGCGACCGCTTGACGACGCGCGGATCCATGAGCGCGGCGGCAGGTCCCGTCAGGCGCTCCCGGTGGAGGACATAGGCCTCGGCGGTGACGAGCGCGCCGTGCCGGGCCATCAGATCGAAGATCGCGGAGAATTCCGGGAAGGCCTCCCGGCGGATGCGGGCGCCCGCCCGGGCAAGCCGTTCCACGGCCGCCTCGAAGGCGGAGACGACCTCCTGCTCGGCGCCGTCGAAGACGACGGTTTCGGGAATGACGAAGGAAAGATCGGCAACGGCCGGATGCGCAAGAGGCTCGGCGGCCGGAAGCCCGCGCATCGCCGCATCGATCCAGACCGCGTCCTGAACGGTGCGGCAGAGCGGGCCGAGCGAATCGAGGCTTCTTGCGAGCGGGAAAACGCCCTCCATGGAATAGCGCCCGCGCGTCGCCTTGTAGCCGACGATGCCGTTGAAGGCGGCGGGGATGCGGACCGAGCCGCCCGTATCCGTGCCGATGGAGACGGGCACGAGCCCGGCCGCCACGGCAACGCCCGAACCGGAGGAGGAGCCGCCGGGAATGCGGTGCTCGCCGGCGGGGGAAGCCGGATTGCGCGGCGTTCCGTAATGCGGGTTGATGCCGAGGCCGGAAAAGGCGAACTCGCTCATGTTGACGCGCCCGACGCTGACCATGCCGGCGGCCGAAAGCGCGCGCACCACGGCCGCGTCCCGGCCGGCCGGCGCGCTCTCCCGGAGCACGCGCGAGCCGGCCGTCGTCGGCAGGCCCTCGATGTCGAAAAGGTCCTTCCAGGCGACCGGCACGCCGTCCAGCACGCCGAGCGAGCGGCCTTCGGCAAGCCGGCGGCGCGAAGCCTCCGCTTCCACCCTCGCGTGATCCGTCAGCAACGTGGTGAAGATCGCCGTATCCGGCTGGGACTGGATGGCCGCCAGCGTCTCCTCCGCAAGCGCGACCGGATCGAGCGCGCCCGATTGCAGGAGCGCGGAAAGCCGGGCGATCGAACGGGGCTGCTTCGTCATCGTCAAATGTCCTTCTCCGCCCGTCCGACGAGCTGCATCCAGCGGCGGACGAGATAGTTGTGTTCGTCCATGGTGGTGTTCCAGACGGCGATGCCGTTGGCGCGCTGCCAGTAGGAGCCGCCGCTGCGCACCGAGCCGCGCTTGACGCGGGTGGAGCCGTCCGGGCCCGGCAGGTCCTCGCGCGCCGGCAGGCCCTCGTACCAGTAGTCCCATTCGGCCGCCGTCATGTAGCGGCGCGAGCGCTCCGGCGTCGAGATGTAATAGCCCTGGCGGGCGACGACGGCGCCCGGCCAGCCGGAAATCCACCAGTTGAGATAGTCGTAGGCGACATCCAGCATGCGCCCGGAAAGCCGCCGCGACAGGCACAGGCCGCCATGCCAGGCGCGGTAGCCCTCGGCGGGCGCGGCCTGCTCGACCGGCAGGCCGCGGCTGTTCAGGATGCCGATGCCCGTCGACCACATGCTCTGGATGTCGGTCTGGCCGTCGATCATCAGCGCGGCCGCGTCCTCGGCGGTTCGCCAGAAGCCCCGGAAGAAGCCCGCCTTGCGCCGCGCCTCCAGGATATCCACGAGCTGGTCGATTTCCGCGACCGTCATGTTGCCGATATTGCCGAAGCTCATGAGGCCGGCGGCCTGCGCGGCGAGCGCGGCATCGAAGATGCCGATCGCCGGCTCGTCGACGAGCGCGGTGCGGCCGCTCCAGCGCTCGTCGAGAAGCGCGGCCCAACTGTTCATCGGCGCGAACCGGTCGGCAGCGTCGGTGCGATAGGCGAAGCTGTCGAAATTGTGCGTCGTCGGCAGCATGGAAATGCGGGCGGTCGGCGTGTCGCCGAGCGCGAAGCTCGGCTGGACATAGAGTTTGCGGGCCGGCACGTCCCCCTGCCCCATGCGGGCGCTGGGGCCGATCTGGCCGGTCTTCGTCAGGTCGTTGATCTCGTCCCACAGCGCGATGCGGGAAATCTCGATCGGCTGGATGGCGCGCCAGTACCAGACGATATCGAGATTGTGGAAGCACTGGTCGTAGATGTCGTAGCTGTCGGGCTCCTGCGCGGCCTTGTGCTGCGTGACGATGAAGTCGTTGTTGTCGAAGCTGACCTCGATGCCGAGATCGGCTTCCGCCTTCACCCGCAGTTCCTCCAGCAGGGAAATGGCGGTCCCGAGCACGCGCAGCTTCGGCTTGCCGGCCGTGTGGAGGGCCGGGGCTGCGGGAGCCGGTGTCGGAGTATGCTTGTTCATCAAAGGCTCTGGACGTTGCGGACGTGTCCTGCCGCCTCCGGCTGCAGACGCGCCTTCGCCCTCCCGGCAAGCGCGAAGGCGTTGAACGACCGTTTCAACAGCTTCGCGTCGAGACCGTCAACAATAAAGACGATGCGCGAGGTGCGTTCGCCATCCGGCCACCCGGCAAGGTGCACCGGCGGATGGACGAGATGCTGCACGCCGTGCACCGCCACGGGACGCTCCTCGCCGGCAATGTCGAGAATGCCCTTCACCCGGAGCACCCGGTCGCCGTGGCGGTTGAGAAGCATGGTGAGCCATACGCCGAAGCCGGTCCAGTCGATCGGCTCGTCCACGCAGACGACGAAGGAGGAGATGGCCGTGCGATGCGCCATACCGTCCGCCGTCACCAGCGTTGCCGGCGCATCGCAGTAAAAGCCGCTCGCCGACTGCAACTGCGCCGAACGGCTGGCGGCGCCGTCGCCGAGCAGGGTGTCCGCGTCAGGCCCGTCCGCCGTCGCGACGTGGCAGGCGGCATCCGGGTTGAGCTGGCCGAGCCGCGCGGCAAGCGCCTGCGGCACCGCGTCGAGGAGATCCGCCTTGGTGATGACGATGCGGTCGGCGATCGCGGCCTGGCGGTTGGATTCCACATAGGTATCCAGCTGGGAAAGGCCGTTGACCGCATCGACCGTCGTTATGACGCTGCCCGCACGGAAATGATGGCGCAGCACCGGATCCGATTTCAGCGTCGAAAGGACCGGAAAGGGATCGGCAAGCCCCGTGCTCTCGATCACCACGCGGGCGAAGGCCGGCATCAGGCCACGCTCGCGCCTGGAATGGAGGTCGCGCAGCGCCTCGGCCAGTTCGCCGCGCACGGTGCAGCATACGCAGCCCGATTGCAGCAGCACCATCGTGTCGTCGATGCGCTCGACGAGGTGGTGGTCGAGGCCGATCTCGCCGAATTCGTTGATCAGCACGGCGGTGTCGGCGAGCGCGGGATCGGCGAGCAGGCGCTTGAGCAGCGTCGTCTTGCCCGAGCCGAGAAAGCCGGTGAGGAGATGGACCGGCGTGAAGGCGGGCAGGTCAGTCATCCCCGCCCTCCTCCATGCGCGCGATGAGAACAGGGTCGAGCGGATCGCAGCAGCGTCCCGAAAGCCGCTCGGCCGCCGGCCAGAGATGGCCGAGGTCCTCGATCACCTCGCTCTTGCCGGTGCGGGTGGCAAGCACGAAGGATGCGCCCTGCCAGTCGGAGAGGCTCATGCCGAAGGCGGAGAGCACGCGGTTGGCGGCCGTCACGCGCCGCGCCCGCTCGCGCCGCCGGTCGAGCCGCTCGACATTGCGCGTGAAGACGCCGGGACGCGCGGCGGCGTCCGTCCAGTGCTCGTTTCCGCCGAGCACGCCGCAAAGCGAACACATGACGTCCTCCCTTCCGGTTTCAGGAGAGCGGGCGAACCCGCTCCCCTCCAGTATCATTTCTTGCGCGGGAAGCGCTTGGCGAAGTCGTCGGCGATTTCGTTCATGGTGACGAACTTGACGCCCGGATGCTTGATCATATGCGCATAGAGGCGTTCGAGCATCATCAGCACCTGCGGCCGGCCGGCGACGTCGGGATGGATGGTGATGGGGAAGACCGCATAATCCATCTCGCGATAGACCCAGTCGAACTGGTCGCGCCACATCTGCTCGATGTCGTGCGGATTGACGAAGCCGTGGCTGTTGGGCGACTTCTTGATGAACATCATCGGCGGCAGGTCGTCGAGATACCAGGAGGCCGGAATCTCGATGAGGTCGGTCTCCTTGCCGCGCTTCAGCGGGATCATCCAGTCGGCGGGCTTCTTCGAATAGTCGATCTTGGTCCAGCTATCGCCGACGCGCACATAATAGGGCGTGAAGTCCTTGTGCATCAGCGAATGGTCGTACTTGATGCCGCGTTCCAGCAGCAGCTCGTTGGTGACGTTCGAGAATTCCCACCACGGCGCGACGTACCCGGTCGGCCGCTTGCCCGAGAGCTTGGTGACGAGCTCGATGCACTTGTCGAGCACCTCCGTCTCCTGCTCGCGCGTCATGGCGATCGGGTTCTCGTGGCTGTAGCCGTGGATGCCGATCTCGTGGCCGGCATCGGCGACGGCCTGCATCTCGTCGGGGAAGGTCTCGATCGAGTGGCCCGGGATGAACCAGGTCGTCTTGATGCCGAAGCGCTCGAAGAGCTTCAGGAGGCGCGGGCTGCCGACCTCGCCGGCAAACAGGCCGCGCGAGATGTCATCGGGCGAATCCTCGCCGCCATACGAGCCGAGCCATCCGGCCACGGCATCGACGTCGATGCCGAAGCTGCAAAAAATCTCCTTCGCCATTGGGTAGTCTCCTTTGGTTTTCCCTGAATGTTTTCTGGTTCGTCAATGAGCGGGAATGACCGTCGCCTCGGCGGGGTTCCAGCTCAGGAACACATGGCTTCCGGCGGGAAAGTCCCCCGGACGGTATTTGTCGACATGGGCTTCCAGCGAGACGGCACGCCCGTCGCGAAGGCGCGCGGTGAGATGGGCGATGTGGCCCACCACCTCGGATCGCTCGATCTGCGCATCGACGAGATTGCGCGCGCCGCCGCCGGCAAGCCGCTCGCGCTGCGCGGCCGCATGGACCTCGATCGCCTCGGCCGGCACGACGAGGTTGACGCGGCCCTTGCCGGAAAGCGCGCCGTTGGCCCGGCCCGTCAGCGTGCCGATGCCGGTCGTCACCACCACATCCTCGCCCTCGTTGCCGGCGACCTCGCCGGAAAGCACGGTGTTGCGGCCGATGAACTGCGCCACGAAGGGCGTGTTGGGACGGGTATAGAGCTGGTGCGGCGGGCTCACCTGCTCGATGCGGCCCTGGTTCATCACCACGATGCGGTCGGAAAGCGCCAGCGCCTCCGACTGGGCGTGGGTGACGAAGATGAAGGTGACGCCGAGGCTCTTCTGCAGGAGCTTCAGCTCGTTCTGGATCGCCTTCCTGAGATTGGCGTCGAGCGCGCCGAGCGGTTCGTCGAGCAGCAGGATATCAGGCTCGACGGCAAGGCCGCGGGCAAGCGCGATGCGCTGGCGCTGGCCGCCGGAAAGCTTGTCCGGCCGGCGCTCGGCGATGTCCTCGAGGCCGAGCGTGGCGAGGATGCGGTCCACCTTGGCCTCGCGCTCGGCTTTCGCGATGCCCTTCACCTCCAGGCCGTAACCGACATTGCGGCGAACCGTCATGTGCGGGAAGAGCGCATAGTTCTGGAAGATCATCGAGGTCGGGCGGCGCTGCGGCGGCACGTCGTTCATGCGCTCGCCGCGGATCAGCATGTCGCCGGAGGAAATGCCCTCGAAGCCGGCGATCATGCGCAGCGTCGTCGTCTTGCCGCAGCCGGACGGGCCGAGGAAGGCGATGAACTCGCCCTTCCTGACCGACAGGTTGAAATCGATGACCGCCGGCGTGCCGTTGTCATAGACCTTGCCGACATTGCTGAGTTCCAGGTCGAAAATCATGGGGGTCTCCCGAATGCAGGTCAGGGACCGGGGCACGCGCGCCCCGGTCCGCACGTCTTGGGATCATGCGTTGAGGAATTCGTCCCACTTCTGGATGAGGTGGTCGTATTCTTCCGGCCACTGGTGCCAGTAGGCGACGTTCTTGGAGCGCTCCTCGAGCGAGCCGCCGTCGCGCAGGTCCCCTTCCTTGATGCCGCGCTCTTCCGCGCCGACCCAGGGCTTGCCCTCGTACCAGAAGGCGTATTTCTCCGGCGCCATCACGTCCTTGATGTTGGTGGACGGCGAATAGTAGCCCTGCTCGGAAACGGTGATGCCCGGCTCGCCGGAGAGCCAGTAGTCGGCATAGGCGATGACGGCGTCGCGGTTGGAGGTGCCGGCGATCATCGACGGGCCGATCGCCCAGCCGCGGTAGCCTTCCTTCGGGATGGCGTACTTGGCGGGCTTGCCCTGCGCCTTGACGGCCATGACGGCCGGCTGCCAGGCGTCGGAAACGACCATCTCGCCGGAGGCCATGAGGTTGACGAGTTCGCCGAAATCGCCCCACAGCGCGCGGAACTGGCCGTCCTTCTTCTTGGAGATGAGGAAGGCGGCGGCCTCGTCGATCTCGGCGGCGGTCGGGTTGCCCGGGTTCTTGACGTCGGACAGGCCGAGCGAGTTCATCGCCATGATGGCCTGGCCGAAGGCGATGAGCGGATCGGTGTTGAGGCCCGACTTGCCCTTCCACTTCGGATCGAAGATGCAGGCCCAGGTATTGGCTTCCTCCTCCGAAACGACGTCCGGATTGTAGCCGATCGAGTCGTAGTTGTAGACGGCCGGCACCATGTTGAGCACGGTCTGCGCCTCGTCGGCCCAGATCTGGCCGACGATCTGCGCGGAGCGGTCCCACTTGTCGCTCGCCGTCGTGAAGGTATCGCGGATGTTCGCCCAGTTCTTCAGCGAGGCGGCCGGGATGGTCTCCACATTGTCGGTCATGACGATGGACGGCAAGCGCTCGGCGATGATCTCCCAGCAGTCGTAGTCCTTCGAACCGGACAGGATCTTGGTCTGCGCGTCGGGGAAGGTCGCGGCGGTGCCGGAGGTGCTGCCGACGCCAGATTCCTTCTTGAACTCTTCGAGAATGCGCTCCTGAACCGTCACCGAGAGGCCGATGGTGCGAAGCTGCTGGCCAGCAAGGTCAGCGGCCTGCGCGAAGGCCATGCGCGAGGAGAGGAACGGCGTGCCGCCCCCGATTGCCAGCGCCATCACCCCGGCCGAGCGCTTGAGGAGCGAGCGGCGATTGATTTCCGACTTGAACATGTCTCTTCTCCAGTTTGTCTATCGTTCCCCGGAGCCGCCCCGCGACCCCTTGTTTCACCCCGTTGCGGCGTAACCCTTCGCCGCAACGCGGCGGTTCAGTACCGGCCCACGAGCAGGCCGCCATCCACGACCAGCACCTGGCCGGTCATGTATCTCGCGCTGTCGGAGGCCAGGAACGCGGCGACATCGGCGATGTCGTCAGGCGTCCCGAGCCGCCCCATCGGAATGAATTCCGCCGCCTTTTCCGCGCCCGCCGGTCCCAGCGAGTTCTCCTCGGAAAGAAGCTGCGCCGTGCGGATGTAGCCGGGGGCGATGCCGTTGACGCGCAAACCCTCGCGCGCCAACTCGACCGCCAGCCCGCGCACGAGGCCGACGACGCCCGCCTTTGCAGCGGAGTAATGCACATGCTCGTCCCAGCCGTAGGCGACGCCCATGATCGAGGAGAGCGCGATGACGGCGCCCGAACGGCGCGCGCGCATGCCGGGCGCGGCGGCCCGCACGAGGCGGAAGATGCCCTTGAGGTCGATGTCGAAGGTGAGATCCCACTTCTCGTCCGTAAGGTCGGCAAGCGGCGTGCGGTGCGCGATCCCGGCATTGGCGACGATCACGTCGATCCGGCCATGACGCGCCTCGACATCGGCGACGAGCCTGTCGGTCTCCTCGGTGGAACGCACGTTGTAGAAGCGGAACTCGGCCGAGCCGCCCGCCGCGACGATCGCATCGGCCGTCGCGCGCCCCTCCTTCTCCAGGATGTCCGTGACGACCACGTGATCGCCCAGCACCCCGAAGGCCCGCGCCGTGGCGGCGCCGATGCCGATGCCGGCTCCCGTGACGATGACGATGCGCTTGTTTTCTGCACTCATGGCGGTCTCCGGATTCAAAGCATGACGTCGCCGGAATTGGGTCCGAGCGTCTGTCCGACGAAGAGGCTGGCGGCGGGCGATGCGAGGAAGGCGACCGTCTCGGCCACCTCCTCCGGCTCGCCGAAGCGACCGAGGGGCAGGCCGGCGCGCTTGGCGGCGCGCCAGTCCTCGGAAAGCTCCATCACCAGCGGCGTGTTGATCGGGCCGGGCGCGACGGCGTTGACGCGGACGCCGCGCGCCGAGACCTCGCGGGCAAGCGCCTTGGTCATGCCGATGATCGCCGCCTTGGCGCCGGAATAGTGGACGAGCTCCACGCCGCCGATCTGGCCGAGCTGCGAGGCGATGTTGATGACGACGCCCGCGCCCTCGGCCAGCATCGCCGGCAGCACCGCCCTGGTCATCAGGAAGGTGCCGCGCACATGCACGGCGAACATACGGTCGAAATCGGCGATGTCGAGGTTCTCGAACGGCGCCTGGTGGGCGATGCCGGCATTGTTGACCAGCAGCGAGACCGTGCCGTGCGCGCCGACCGCGGCTGCATGGATGGCCGCGGCGTCCGCCTCGGCGGAGACGTCGCCGGCGACGGCCGCGGCCGTGCCGCCGGCGGCACGGATCTCGTCCGCCACCGCCTCGGCCCGCGCGGCCGAGAGGTCGTTGACCGTCACCGCATAGCCTTCAGCGGCAAGCTTGACGGCGACGGCGCGGCCGATGCCGGAGCCTGCGCCGGTGACAAGGGCGGAGCGGCCGGCCATCACGCCTCCTCCTGGATCGCCATGCGCCGGGCGCGGCGGACCGAAAGCCCCATCAGCACGGCATAGGTGCCGAGCAGCGCGAAGGAGAACAGCGTCGTCAGCACGCCGAAGGCGAAGACGTTCGGATGCACTTCCACCGAGAAGGTGCCGTAGATGGCGAGCGGCAGCGTCAGGTCCCGGCCGGAGGCGAAGAGCGTGCGCGAGAACTCGTCATAGGACAGCGTGAAGGCGAAGAGCATGGCCGAGAGCACGCCGGGGAAGATCAGCGGGAAGGTGATCTTGCGGAAGGTGCGCGCCGGGGTGACGCCGAGCGACCAGGCCGCCTCCTCGACGCTCGGATCGAAGCGGTTGAAGATCGCGAGCATGACGAGGAAGGCGAAGGGGAAGGTGTAGACGACATGCAGCACGAAGGCCGTGCCCCACCAGTGCCGGTCGATGCCGAGCGTGTTGGCGACGAGGGCCATGCCGAGGCCGACGAGCACGCCGGGCACCATCATGCCGAGCACGATGAGGTAGAAGACGACGCCCGAGCCGCGGAACTTCCGGCGGAAGGCCTGGGCGGCGGTGACGCCGAGCACGGTCGAGACGATCATCGTCATGACGGCGAGCCCGAGCGAGCGCACCAGCGCCTGCTCGATCGGCAGCGGCGCGATGCGGGACGGCGGCGTCAGCCCGAAGAGATGCTTGTACCAGTAGGTCGACCACTCGATGATCGGGAACTGCGGCCCGCCCTCCGGCCCGGTCTGGAAGGACAGGATCGCCAGCACGACGAGCGGGCCGTAGAGGAAGACGATGAAAAGCGTCGTATAGAGGCCGAGGCCGAACTTGATGCCGGACGCGTTCATGATCAGAGTTCCTTCCTGAGATCGACGACCCTCAGAAGCGCGGCGACGACGGCGCCCATCAGGATGGTCAGCACCACGCCGGCAACCGCGGCGAAGGCCCATTTCAGCGAACCGACCTGGGTGACGATGATGTTGCCGAGGAGGTTCACCTTGCGGCCGGACAGCGCCGCCGATGTCGCGAACTCGCCGAGCACCATGACGGAGACGAAGATCGCGCCGACCACCACGCCCGGCATGGAGAGCGGCAGGATGATGGTGCGGAAGATGCGCCAGAAGCCGGCGCCGAGATCCTGCGCCGCCTCGATGACCGAGGGATCGATGCGCCCCAGCATGAAGGCGATGGGGCCGACCATGAAGACGCAGTAGATCTGCGTCATGCCGATGATGACCGACAGCTCGGAAAACAGCAGCACCTCGATCGGCTGGGTGACGACGCCGAGCTTCATCAGGATCATGTTGATCGCCCCCTCCTTGCCGAGCATCGGCCGCCAGGCCAGGACGCGGATGAGGAAGGAGGTCCAGAACGGGATGACACAGAGCACGAGCAGCGCCGTCGAGAGCGTCTTGTTCCTGACGAAGAGCCCGACGAAGAGCGCGGCCGGATAGCCGACCAGAAGGGTGGAGGCGAGCACGATCAGCCAGATGCGGATCGTCGTCCACAGGGCGCCGAGATAGGTGTCGCTGGTGAAGAAGGTGATCCAGCTCTTCAGCGTCAGGGTCGGCTCGATCTTGAAGGTCGTCTGCGTCCAGAAGGAGACGTAGACCATCATCAGGATCGGCGCGACGAGGAAGAGCAGCATCCACAGCACGCCGGGGGCCAGCAGCCAGTAGGTGCGGTCCGGCTGCCTGCGGATTTCGGTCTGTGCCGTTTCGTCGGGCGTGTCATGGCTGGTTGCGGCCATCGTCATCTCTCATTCTCCGATGGGGCAGAGGCAAGTC
This sequence comes from Shinella sp. PSBB067, assembly GCF_016839145.1. Lineage (NCBI taxonomy): Bacteria > Pseudomonadati > Pseudomonadota > Alphaproteobacteria > Hyphomicrobiales > Rhizobiaceae > Shinella > Shinella sp. PSBB067. Next base: position 2,045,227 of record NZ_CP069303.1, read on the forward strand.
GCGCGGAAGGCAGGCGCGGCGTTGCGTCCGGAATGGCGTGGAAGCACAGCGGATTTAGCGTCTCAGACGAAGACAAGGGCATCCTCCCGCTTCCAGACGAGGGCGTAGCGCCCCCTCTCCTCGTAGGCCTCCGGCGCGGCATGGCTCAGATGCGTCTCCACCTCGAAGACGCGGCCGTCGTCGAGCGTGAAGAAGGAATTGATCGCGGCGCCGGAATATTCGCTGGCGACGAAGCTGCCTTCGATGCGCACCTCGTCGCCGGCCGCCGCCGCATCGCCGGGACGGATCGACACGCGGTCGTAGCGGATGGCATAGGCCGGCTTGCCGGAAGTCTGGCGCAGCCCGCCGAGCGCGAGCGTTCCGACGGGGCTGCGGAAGCTGTCGCCCGCGATCTCGCCGGAAAAGATGTTGTAGCAGTTGAGGAAGCGCGCGACATCCGCGGAGGCCGGGCGGCTGTAGAGCGTGCCGGCATCGGCGGACTGGGCGATGCGGCCGCGGTCGAGGACCAGAACCGTGTCGCCCATGGCGAGCGCCTCGCTCTCGCTGCCGGTCACATGCAGGAAGGTGACGCCGCAGCGCTCGCGGATCGTGCGCAGCTCGCCGCGCATGCGCGTGCGCAGGTTCGCATCGAGCGCGCCGAGCGGTTCGTCGAGCAGCACCATGCTCGGCTCCGTCACGAGCGTGCGGGCAAGCGCCACGCGCTGCTTCTGGCCGCCGGAAATCTGCGTGACGGCACGGTCTTCCAGGCCCGACAGGCCGACGAGGCCGATGATGTCGCGCACCCGCGCCGCGACGACCTTCCGGTCCGTCACGGGACCGACCGCCCGGTTCTCCAGGCCGAAGGCGATGTTCTGCGCGACGCTGAGATGGGGAAAGAGCGCGAAATTCTGGAAGACGAAGCCGATGCCGCGCTCGTGCGGCGGCACGCCGTCGATGCGCCGGCCGGCAAAGAGGATTTCCCCGCCGTCGGGCTGCTCGAAGCCGGCAATGACACGCAGCAGCGTCGTCTTGCCCGCGCCGCTCGGGCCGAGCAGCGAGATATAGGAATCGTCCGCAAGGGCGGCATCGATGCCGGCAAGCGCCGGCACGCCGGCGAAGGCCTTGTGCACATTCTTCAGTTGGAGGACGGATGTCACCTCTGTTCCCACCAGTTCCGCGCCGGGAACCCGTCCGCGCACGGCTCCGCACCCCGCCGGCGCGATGCATCCGGACGCAGCAAGAAGCCTCGTTCACGCACCGTCAGATGCGCGCCGCAGCGATGTTCCTGGACATTATGTTTCGTTCCACATGCGGCACCTCTTCCGGATGCCTTGATTTCAAAACCATGCCATGAATGATTTTTGTATTCAATAGACTTTTTATATTTTTCCAGTCCACGCCGATTTTAATCGTTTCGCGCGATCGCTTGCCGCCGAACACAGCGAGACACATTCAGCCGAACAATTACAATACCCTGGTAAATTCGCGCAAAATCGCGGTTTCCGCCGGTGATTTCGGCGAATTCCATCGAAAACGCGACACGGCGCATCCACACAGGAGCAGGCCACCCCGGCGCAAAAGCCGATCGCCAATTTCAAACTTTGTATTCAATAGTCATTTATGGCATTCTTTCCTTACGACAGAGAATGCGTCACAGTGCAGCCCTCCACGAAGGCGGAACATGACGGGACCCATGAAGGACGAGCAGGCAGCCATCGGCGCCCAGAAACGCTACGAAATCGCCGAGGACGTGCTGCGCAGCAACATCGAAGCGGGCACCCTGCCGCCCGGCCTCGTGCTGTTGGAAGGACCCATCGCCGAGATCCTGCAGATCTCGCGCGCGCCCGTGCAGCGCGCGCTGCAGACGCTGGAGGCGGAAGGGCTGGTGCACCGCTTCGCCGGGCGCGGCTTCCTGGTCGGCCGGCCGGGCACGGACATCGAGCCGAACCGCACCGACATCAAGGCGCTCGGCATGATCGTGCCGCGCCATGCCGACGAGGCGCTGCAAAGCCGGTCCTCCTGGGAGCGGATCTACAACCAGGTCGAGGCGGATGTCGCCGGCTGCGTGGTCTTCGGCCGCTACCGGCTGGTGGAGATGGAGCTCGCCAACCATTTCAACGTCAGCCGCACGGTGGTGCGGGACGTCCTGACGCGCCTGCGCGAGCGCGGGCTCGTGCGCAAGAACCAGAGCTCGCACTGGATCGCCGGCCCCTTGACCGCGCAGACCGTGAAGGACCATTTCGTGCTGCGCAAGATGCTGGAGCCGCCGGCGATCCGGCTGGGGGCGCGGGCGGTGCGCCCGGCGCGGCTGGAGGCCCTCCTGCAGCGGCTGCGCGCGGCGGAGGAGACGAGCGCCGCGGGCTCCCTGCACGAAATCGAGCCGATACAGGCCGAATTCATCGAGTGCTGCGTGCTGGCCGCCCCGAACGAGCGGCTGAAGGACCTCGTGCACAACAACCTGATGCCGGTGACGGCGACCGACCGGCTGCTGCGGCGCCTCGGCCTGCCGGGAGACCCCGCGATCATCACGGAACTGCGGCTGATTGCCGAACTCCTGCTGCGCGGGGCGACGGAGGCCGCCGTCTCCATGATGGAAACCCATCTCGAAGCCTGCCTCAACCGCACCATCGCCCAGATGAAGATCGTCGCGATCATACCGGGCCCCGGCGTCACCGCCGCCTATCTCACGCCCGTGCTGGACTGACCCGCCGCGGGGCGGGCCTCGTCTCGGTCGGAATGCGGCGGCGGCCGTTTGCATCGCCCTACCCCCGTCCGAGCGCTTCGCGGAGGCGGACAAGCGCGGCCTTGCGCTCCCTGCGCGCCGCCAGCGCCTCTTCCATCGTCACCTTGACGAAGCGGGTGGGCGTGTGCGGCTGGAGCTGGCCGATCAGGTCCATGTCGGCGGAGATCACCGTGCCGACCATGAAATATCCGCCGCCGGACACGGCATCCCGGTGCAGGATGATCGGCTCCGTGCCGCCCGGCACCTGGATCGAGCCGTAGGGATAGCAGCTATCGACGATGTTCGAAGGATCGGAACCGGCGCCGAAGGGCTGCTCGCGTGCGACGAAGTCGAGCTTGCGGCCGCCCTTGAAGCGATAGCCCATCCGATCCGCCTCGTTGGCGACCTTCCATTCGTCGGCGAAGAAGTTCTCCTGCGATTGGGGCGTCACCCGATGCCAGTAGAGGCCGGGCAGCACGCGCAGTTCAGCCGGCATGCCGGGCTTTCGGCGCATCGCCTCGGGAACGGTCCTGCCCTCGCCGTCAAGGCTCCCCGCGCCGACCGGCAGTTCATCGCCCGCCGCGAGCGGACGCCCCTTGTAGCCGCCGAGCGCGCCGATCGGATAGGTCGAGCGGCTGCCGAGCGCTTCGGGCACGTCGATGCCGCCGGAAACGGCAATCGAGATGCGGGCGCCGGATTTCAGGAAGTCGAAGGTCAGCGTCTGCCCTGCCTTGACCTTGAAGGCGGTCCAGCCGGGTTGCGGGACGCCGTCCACCTTGGCCGGCATGTCGGCACCGGTGACGGCCACCAACGCGTCCCCGGTGAATTCGAGCTTCGGGCCGATGAAGACGGCTTCGAGGCCGGCGGCTCCCTCGTCGTTGCCGACGAGCAGGTTGGCCGCGCGCATGGCGAAGCGGTCCATCGCGCCGCCGACGGGGATGCCGAGATGGAAATAGCCGGGCCGGCCGAGATCCTGGACGGTGGTCGCAAGACCGTGGTGGAGAACCTTAATGGCCATTGAGCGTGCCCTCCAGCTTGGCGTTGGTGCCGTCGATGTCCTTCTGGAATTCGCGCAGGTCGAAGCTCACCTCGCGGATCGGCGGCGCGAAGCGTCCCCTGTCGACGTCCTCGACCGCCTGGTCGTAGGCGTCACGGTCGATGGGCTTGAACTTCACGATGTCGCCGGGACGGAAGAACACCATGAAGTCGCGCAGATAGCTCGTCGTCTGCGTGGGATCGAAGATCGGCATGGGCGTGATGCCGAACATCTGGTAGCCGCCGGCACCGCGCACGGAATAGATGCAGCCGAAGCAGCCGCCATGGCCGACCGTCAGCTTCGGCGTGTCGGTGCGCGGCCGCAGGTATTTCGGCACCTGGATCTGCCGCTGGCGCTCGACCATCTGGTACATGAAGGGCAGGCCCGCGACGAAGCCGACCATCGAGACGAACCAGGGCGAACCGGAATGGGCGCCGACGAAATCCTCGACCGAGCCGTAGTCGTTGATGCGGGCGGCATAATCGAGGTCGGTGCCGGACGGGTCCTGATGGCGCTCGCGGAAGCGCATCAGCGTCTCGTGCGTCCAGGGATCGTTGTAGAAGACCGGGATTTCGACGATGCGGGTCTTGAGGACCGGCTCCGCCTTGGCGGCCGCCCCCTCGATCGCCTTGACTTCCTTCAGGATGTCGTCGGGATGGATGACGTCAGGATCGAATTTGATCTGGAACGAGGCATTGGCCGGGCAGATCTCCGTGACGCCCCTTATGCCGCTCTCCCTCACGCCCCTGGCCATGGAAAGGCTGGTGAAGAAGGCTTCGAGCGACATTTCCTCGCTGCATTCGACGAAGAGGTGCTCGTCGCCTCCGAATGTGTATCTGGTCGTCATCAGGCAACCTCCGCGGTCGCGCCGGCTTTCGCGGCGAATTCGGTTTCAAGCCATTGTTCGAGGAAACGGGTGTCGAACGCGCCGCGCCTGACGTTCTCGTCCTCGGCCAGCGCCAGATGGAGCGGAATGGTCGTCGCGATGCCCTCGATCGTCAGGCCGTCCAGCGCGCCCTTCAGCCGCGCCAGACAGGCCTCGCGCGTTCCGGCCCACACGATGAGCTTGCCGACGAGCGAATCGTAGAACGGCGGGATCGTGTAGCCCTCGTAGAGCATCGTGTCGAAGCGGATGCCCTCGCCTTGCGGCACGACGAGCCGGCTTATCGTGCCCGGCGCCGGCATGAACCCCTTGAAGGGATCCTCCGCATTGATGCGGCATTCGATGGCATGGCCTTCGGCGACGATATCCGCCTGGCGGATCGACAGCGGCGCGCCCCCGGCGACACGGATCATCTCCTCGACGAGATCGATGCCCGTGATCATCTCCGTGACGGGATGCTCGACCTGGATGCGGGTGTTCACCTCGATGAAGTAGAACTCCCGCGTCGCCTCGTCATAGAGATACTCGACCGTCCCGGCCCCGCGATAGCCGACCTCGCGGGCGAGCGCCACGGCGCTATCGCAAAGCCGCGTGCGCACCTCGGCCGGCAGCAGGAAGGACGGCGCCTCCTCCCAGACCTTCTGGCGGCGGCGCTGCAGCGAGCATTCGCGCTCGAAGCAATGGACGAAGTTCTCGCCGTCGCCGAGGATCTGCACCTCGACATGGCGGGCCTTGGTGATGACCTTTTCGAGATAGAGGCCGCCATCGCCGAAGGCCGCGAGCGCCTCGGCGGAGGCCTGCGGGAAATGGCGCTCCAGGTCGGCGAGGTCGGCGGCGATGCGGATACCGCGACCGCCGCCGCCTGCCGCCGCCTTGATCATGATCGGAAAGCCGGTCTTCGCCGCCACGGCCCTCGCCTCCTCGATCGTCGCAAGGCGTCCCGCGCTGCCCGGAACGGTCGGCACGCCGGCCCTTGCGGCCACCTCGCGCGCCGCGACCTTGTCGCCGAGCAGGCGGATGGCGTCGCCCTTCGGGCCGATGAAGATCATGCCCGCCGCTTCCACGGCATCGGCGAAATCGGCATTCTCCGACAGGAAGCCGTAGCCGGGATGGACAGCATCGACCCCGGCCGCCTTCGCGGCATTCACCACCGCCTCAATGTTGAGATAGGATTTCCTCGGCGCTGGCGAGCCGATGTCGACGGCCTCGTCGGCAAGCCTCACCGCAAGCATGTCGGCATCGGCCGCGCTGTGGACCTGCACGGTGCGGATGCCGAGCGCCTTCGCCGCCCTGATGATGCGCACCGCGATCTCGCCGCGGTTGGCAACGAGGAGCGAGCGGATGGTCATGCCTCCACCTCGGCGATGACCTGGCCCGCCATGACCGGCTCCTCGTTGTCGACGAGGAAGGTGATGTTGCGGCCGTCGACGCCCGCCGGCACTTCCTGGAAGGTCTTCATGACCTCGATGAGCCCGATCGCATCGCCGCTCGCCACCGCGTCGCCATCCGCCTTGAACGGCGGCACGTCCGGCGAGGAGGCCCGGTAGAAGGTGCCCGGCAGGGGCGATCTGATCTCGATCTTGCTCATGTTTTCTCTCTCCACTTTATAAGGTCAGCGCGCGGCCACGTCGGCGACCGGCGCGATGCGAATGCCCGCTCCCACCAGCGCCTCGCGCATCTGGCGCGCGATGTCGAAGGCGCCGAGCGTGTCGGAATGGAAGCAGATGGATTCGAAGTCGATGGCGATGTCGTTGCCCTTGACCGTGCGGACCCTGCCCTCCTTGCAGGCGCGCAGGACCTTGCGGGCGATGGCCGCCGGGTCGGGCCGGCCGGCATCGCGGGTAAAGACGATGGAACCGCTGTCGTCATAGTCGCGGTCGGCGTAGAATTCCCGCACGACCGGCTGGCCGGCCTCGCTCGCCGCGCGCCATGTGGCCGAGCCGCCCATGCAGAAGATGTAAGCGTTCGGCTCGACGGTGCGCATGTATTGCACGAAGATCTGCGACAGTTCCGGGTTGACCGCCATCTCCATGTAGAGCGCGCCGTGCGGCTTGACGTGCTGCAGGCGCACGCCGTGGCGATGGGCGAATTCCCTGATGGCGCCGACCTGGTAGACGACGTCGTTGACCAGTTCCTTGGCGGTGCCGGCAATCTTGCGGCGGCCGAAGCCCTGCAGGTCGTTGTAGCCGGGATGGGCGCCGATGCCGACGCCGTGCTCGGCGGCGAGCCGCACGGTCTGGTCCATCAGGTTCGGATCGCCGGCATGGAAACCGGCGGCGATGTTGGCCGAGCTGATCAGCGGCATGAGGGAAGCATCGTCGGTATCGCCGACGCGCCAGCGGCCGAAAGCCTCGCCCATGTCGCAGTTGATGTCGACGACCTCGCGCACTGTCTCTTCCCTCACATGCTTTTTCTCGACCCGGAAACGCTAGGCTGTTTGTTACCTTTTGAAAAATTCTATTTTTCCATGTATCAATTCTGAAAATCAGAACGGATTGCCTCTTTTTGTTGCGTCGCAAAAATACGGCAAAACAATCGGATAGGCGGAAAATGCCCGGAACGCAGGGGTTTCCTGCCTAAGCTCGCATCGGCCATTCTGATTTTTCGATATACTGGCACGGAAAATCAGAAGGGAATCCACAGCCTTGACGATCAGTCTCAGACAGATCCGCTACTTTGTCGCGACCGCCGAGCTCGGCCAGATCTCGCAGGCGGCCATCGACCTGTCCATCTCGCAGTCCGCCGTCACGACGGCGATCAAGGAGCTGGAGCGGACGGTCGGCGTCGGCCTCTTCCTGCGCACGCCGCACGGCATGGACCTGACCTCCGCAGGCCGGCAGTTCCTGTCCCATGCCTACGAGATCCTGAAGAAGGTCGACGAGGCGACGCATCTCAATGTCGTCAGCAGCGAGATCGAAGGCACGCTGACGGTCGCGGCCACCTACACGGTCATCGGCTACTTCCTGCCGCTGCATATCGAGCGGCTGCGCCGGCTCTTCCCGCGGCTCGAAATCCAGCTCTTCGAGCTCAACCGCGAATCCATCGAGGAAGGGCTTCTCAGCAACCGCTACGACATGTCGGTGCTGCTCACCTCCAACATCCTCAACCCGGCGCTGGTGACGGAAAAGGTGCTGAGCTCGACGCGGCGGCTCTGGCTGCCGGCGCAGCACCATCTTCTCCGGGCCGAAACGGTCGGGCTGAAGGACGTCGCCGAGGAGCCCTACATCATGCTGACGGTGGACGAGGCCGCCCATTCCGCCCTCAAGTACTGGAGCGCCACGCCCTACCAGCCGCGCGTCATCCTGCGCACCTCGTCGGTGGAGGCGGTGCGCTCGCTCGTGGCGAACGGCCAGGGCGTGGCGATCCTCTCCGACATGGTGCACCGGCCCTGGTCTCTGGAGGGCCGGCGCATCGAGACGGTGAATATCAGCGACGCCGTACCCGCCATGGATGTCGGCCTCGCCTGGCGGCGGAACATGGAACTTACGCCGCCCATGCTCGCCTTCCGGTCCTATTTCCAGCAGGCCTTCCACCTGCCGGAACGCTGATCAGCCGGCCGCCAGGAACCAGGAGCGGCGTGCCTGCGTCAGGCCCGCGGCATAGATGCAGAAGGCGATGACGGCGGTTGCCGGCGCGGAGAGTTCCGCATAGCCGCCGCCCCAGACATGAAGCCAGATGCCGATGGCCGCGGCGACGAACCAGGCGCCGATGCCGAGCGGGTTGAAGGCGGGCACATGGCTGGAGCGGTATTCGATGGTGCCGCCCACCAGCGCGCTGTACCGGTCGATCAGGATATGCGCCATGGCGACGGCCACCCAGGCGACGACGAAGATGCCCTGGTAGGCAAGCGCCGAGAGCAGATAGGCAAAGACATCCGCGAGCATCAGCACGTAGACGATCGCGCCGACCGCGACCGCCCAGCCGATCCGCCCGAAGGGCAGCTTGCCGAAGAGCTGCACCAGCGCTTCCATGTTGACGGCGGCGAGATAGTAGTTTGCCGTGTTGATGCGGGTCTGCGTGACCCAGACGAACAGCAGCCCCCAGATGCCCATCAGCTTCAGCAGCGCCAGGAGCACGCTGACCTCCGAAAGCGCGCCGAGATCCGGCACCGTGCCGATCATGAACATGCCGAAGAGCCCGCTCACCAGGAACGCCATGGCGTAGAAAGGCATGCCGAAATTGAACCAGGCGTGATAGCCCGCATCCTCCGTGCGGCCGAAGCGGGCATAGTCGAAGGTGAACATCATCAGCACCCAGATGCCCATGTAATAGACGAAGCAGGACCACCAGCCGCCGGCCGGCGCGCCGGCTTCCGGCCCGAGGTTCAGCCACTTGTCGCTGTAGCCGTATTCGCCGACGGCGAGAAAGACCGCGACGACGAGGCCGAGGATGTAGAACGGCAGCAGCACGCCGTTGAACTTGTCGAGCCAGGTCTGGATGCTGCCGAAGATCAGCGGCACGCTGTAGAGGACGACGATCAGCGCCGCGAGCGGATAGGAGATCGACGGCAGGATCGTGGTGATGCCGACGGCGATCACCGAACCCTCGAAGACGGCGTAGTAGATCGCCGTGGCGCAGAAGATGAGCGTCGCCAGCCCCGCCCCGACATTGCCGAACAGCACGCGCGAGAACAGCGCGACGGAAAGCCCGGTGCGGATGGCGAAGCGGCTGAGCACCGCATTGACGAGGCCGTAGACGACCACAGAGAGCACCATGCCGATGATGGCATTGCGCGTGCCGAAATTGAGCGCCATCGCCGCGCCGACGACGATATAGAAGACGGCGCTGCACACCGCCCACCACGCCATGGTCAGTGCCCCCCGGGGCATGCGCGCCTGCGGCGGCACTGCCACGTTGGAGAAATCAGAAGTCTCGGCCTCCGCGGCCGATAGGTTGCCTGCCATTGTAGTCCCCTCCTTGTTGCAGGTGGCCGCCCCGCCCGAAGGCGGGGCAGTCCGTCAGTCTTCCCGTGTCAGCAGATAGCTGCCGCTTTCATGCAGGACGCTCGTCCAGCCGGGCTCGATGACGATGGTCGTCGTCACCTCCTCGATGATGGCCGGCCCCGTGATGCGGGCGCCCGCGCCGAGCTTCGCGCCGTCGTAGACCGGCGTTGAGACCGGCTTGCCCGACTGGTCGAAGATCGCATCGCGATGGCCCTTCAGCGCCTCGCGGGCATCGCCGCCTTCGGCAAGCTTCGGCGGGCGGACCTTCTCGATGCGGCCGTAGATGGTCGATTCCAGGTTCACCACCTCGACCGCGCTGTGGCGCTCGGCATAGGTGTAGAGCTCCTCGTGGCGGGCGTGGAAGGCGTCCTTGACCTTCTCGATCGTCGTTTCGTCGATCGGGAAGGTGCCGATGTCCACGGTGCATTCATGCACCTGGCCGACATAGCGCATGTCGATCGAGCGCTTGATGTCGATGGCATCGGCGGCAAAGCCGTCCGCCTCCAGATGCGAAACGCCCTTGGCCTCGATCTCCTTGAACAGGCTGTCGATGCGCTCGTAGGCCGCCGCATTGTCGAGGCGCACCGGCGCGGGCGCCATGTAGTTGTACTTCACGTCGGAGATGATCTGGCCGAAGGCGCACAGGCCCGAGGCGAGCTTGGGCAGGATGATGGTATCGATGCCCATCTCCCGCGCCAGCGCCGTGATATGCGCCGCCGTTGCGCCCCCTGCCCCGACCAGCACGAAATCGCGCGGATCGTAGCCGCGCTCGACCGAGACGCGGCGGATGCCGTTGACCATCGAGTTGTTGACGATGGCGAACATGCCGTAGGCCGCCTGCTCCACGGAGATGCCGAGCGGTCCTGCCACCCGCGCCACCGCCGCGCGCGCCTTCTCGATGTCGAGCGGCAGTTTCCCGCCGAGAAGCCCCTCGGGGTTGAGGTAGCCGAGCACGAGGTTCGCATCCGACGTCGTCGGCTCGACGCCGCCGCGGCCGTAGCAGGCCGGGCCCGGCTCGGAGCCGGCCGATTGCGGGCCGACCTGCAGCAGGCCTAGCGGATCGATCCAGCCGATCGAGCCGCCGCCCGCGCCCAGCGTCTCGACCTGGATCATCGGCACGCCGATGCGGTAGCGCAGGAAGTCGATGTTCTTGTTGAGGTTGGTCTGGCCGTTGCGGGTGAGCGTGATGTCGAAGGATGTCCCGCCCATGTCGACGGTGATGACGTTCCTGTGGTCGAAGGGCGCGCCGGCATAAAGGCCTGCCTGAGGCGCCGACGCCGGACCGGAATTGATGGCGTAGACCGAGCGGTCGGTCATGACCTGGCCCACGGCAAGGCCGCCGTTCGACTGGAAGTAGCGCACCGGCTGCTTCGCACCGAGCTTGCGGAAATAGGCGTCGACCGCCGCCACGTAGCGGCGCATGACGGGGGCGAGATAGGCGTTCGTCACCGCGGTGGAGGTGCGGGTATATTCGCGCACCTGCGGGTAGAGCTCGCCGCCGACCGTGAGGATCGCCTCCGGCATCATCTCGCGCACGATCTCCGCCGCGCGCCGCTCGTGGCTCGGATCGAGCACCGACCAGACGAAGGAGATGGCGACGGTCTCGACGCCCTCCTTCAGGAAGAGCCGGCAGGCCTCGCGCACATCCTCCTCTTGCAGCGGCGTGCGCACCGAACCGTCCGACAGGACGCGCTCGCGCACGCCGCGCCTGAGATAGCGCGGCACCAGCATGGTCGCCGCCGGATATTCGGGATCGTAGCGGAAGCCGTCTTCCTTGTGGCCGTTGCGGATCTCGATGGAATCCTCGTGGCCCGCCGTGCAGATCAGCCCCGTCCTGCCGCCGCGATGGGTGATGAGCGCGTTGAGGCCGACGGTGGTGCCGTTGATGCAGAGGTCGCAGTTGGCGATGATGTCCTCGATCGGCTTGCCGAGATCGGCGGCGATCAGCCCGAGCCCGTTCTCGATGGCCCTGGTGGGATCGGAGGGCGTGGAGAGCGCCTTGAAGAGCTTGACTTCTCCGGTCGCACGGTCGGCGATGACGAAGTCGGTGAAGGTGCCGCCGGCATCGATGCCGAGGCGGTAGGAATGCATGGTCATGTCTGGTCTTCCTTACGCGGTGGCTCTGAGCCGTTCGGTTGCGGCCGTGTCGACGTCGAGGGTCTCACGGTTCGCGATCACGACGCCGTAGTCGAGACGGGCGCCCTCGATGGACACGAGGCCGTTGCGCACGTCCGAGATCACCTTCTCGACGGGCCGTTCGAACGGATTGCCGTAGCCGCCGCCGCCCGGATTGAGGTTGGTGATCGTCTGGCCCGGCTTGATGGTCTGGATGATGTTCTTGCGCTCGACCTCGACCTTGCCGTCGCGGCGCAGCTCCACCCGGCCGACCTTGGTGTCGACCATCGCAGACTTCGCGCCCGCCGCGCCCATGGCCGGGATGCGCCGGCCCTCGCCGAAGCCGATGCACAGCATGTCGCCATTGAGCGGCTCGACCTCCCAGGCTGTACCGGAGCCGCCGCGGAACTTGCCGGCGCCGCCCGAGTCGGTCATCAGCGCATAGCGGTGGATGACGATGGGATAGGAATATTCGAGCAGTTCGACATCGCCCGAGGTGAGCGCCCCGAAGCAGCATTCCGGGCCGACGGCGTGCCAGCCGTCCTGCTTGGGCGTCGCCCCGCCGCCGGAGATGATGGTGGCGAGCACCATGGTCACGAATTCCTCGTTGGTGCGGGCGTCGCGGCCGGCGATGTTGAGGCCGTTGGCATGGCCCCAGGAAGCCGAGACCTTGGAGGGCATCGCCTTCTCGAAGGCGAGGCGCACGGCGTCCGTCAGCGTCTCCATCGGCGTCGTCGTGCAGTTCATGTGCGGGGCCGGCTCCTGCGCGTTGCACAGCGTGCCCTTCGGCCCGAAGTCGAGGCTGACGCAGCGATAGAGCCCTTCGTTGTAGGGCGGCGGCAGGGCCGCGAACATCATCAGGCCGAGATAGACGCCGGAATGCGAATTGCCCTCGTAGGAATTGATGAAATAGGGGATCTGCGGCGGGCTATCGATGGCGATGTGGCAGCTATCGCCGGTGATCGTCACCGTCGCCTTGATCTCGAAGTCGCCGAAGCCGTGGCCGGCATCCTCCAGGATGGCGGCGCCTTCATAGGTGCCGTCAGGCACCGTGGCGATCAGCGCGCGCATGTGCCGGTCGGCCATGTCGAGCAGCGTGTCGACGCAGGCATCCACCTCGGCCTTGCCGTACTTGTCGAGCATGGCGATGAGGTTGCGCTCGCCCACCTGGCAGGCACCGATGAGCGCGCGGAAGTCGCCTTCCTGGTCGCGGCGCGCGCGCATGTTGGTGAGGATCATGTTGAGCACGTCGTGGCGCGGCGTGCCGCGGTCCCAGATCTTCACCGGCGGGATGCGCAGGCACTCGGCATAGATCTCCGTGGCGTTCGGGTTGTAGCCCGCCGGCACCGGCCCGCCGATGTCGGTGAGATGGCCCTTGCAGACGGTCCAGTAGACCAGCTCGCCCTTGTAGAAGACCGGCTTGTACATGCAGGTGTCGATGGCATGGCTGCCGCCGAAGGCCGGGTCGTTGTGAAGGAAGAGGTCGCCCTCGTGGATGTCGTCGCCGAAGAAGGCCGCGACCGCCTTCATGGCGGGGATGAGCGAGCCGAGATGGATCGGGATGTCCTGGCCCTGCAGGATCATCTCGGGCCGGGCGTTGAAGAGCGCCGTCGAATAGTCGTGCGCCAGATTGAAGACCGACGAGCGCGCCGTCTTTTCGAGCGCAAGCGTCATTTCGCGCTGGGTCGTCTCGAGCATGCCCCGCACGACCGAGAGCGTGATCGGGTCTACTTTTGGAGTCTGGGTATGAAGCATCGTGTTCACGCTGGTTGAGGGCGAGAACCGACGGCCTGGAAACCGGTCGATAGCTGAAATGTCTGTTCCCTGGCAGCCGGTATCTGTCGCACCGTTGAAGCCGGCTGCAATCTAGGCAGAGTTTTCCGCATCGGTCTTTGCAGCGAGGGAACAACGAATTGCGCGCCGACGCACAAGCTGCCATTTTCGTTGCCTGGCAGAAATCCTGTGCGTACCTTCGATCCCAAGAGGACAAGCCGCATGAAGACGAGCATCACCACGAGCGCGACGCGCCCGCCCGACCGCAGCCGCCACTGGCACGAGGCCATCGCCTCGGCCTATTTTCCGCTCGACCTTCGCTTCCGCGAGGCCGACCGGTTCTCCGGCGACCTGACCACCTGGCAGTTCGGCAACGTGTCGATCTCCCGCCTCACCTGCGATGCGCTGCAATATCTACGCCTGCCGCACCATTTCCGCGGCGCGCGGGAGGAGGAGTTCCTGGTGACGGTGCCGGCACGGGCGGAGGTGTTCTTCTCCCAGTGCGGCCGCGAGGTCAAATGCCGGCCGGGCGGCTTCTTCCTCGAGCGCAGCAGCGAGCCCTACCAGTTCAGCCACGCGGAAGCGGCGGACATGTGGGTGCTGAAGGTCGAGGCCGACGCGCTGGGCGGGCGGATGCGCGCGCCGGACCGCTTCTGCACCCTCCAGTTCGAGGCCAACAACGGCGCCGGCGGCCTCTTCACCGACATGCTGCACCTCCTGCCCGGCCGTTTCGACGGCATGACGGCGGAGGCGCGGGTCACCGTCGGCCGGCAGCTCGTCGACCTGCTGGTGCTGGCGATCAAGGCCGACGACCGCGTGCTGACCTCGGGCAACTCGACGGTGCGCAGCGCCCATCTCGCGCGCATCGAGGCCTATGTGCGCGCCAACCTGCAGGACTTCCGGCTCGACCCGGATCGCATCGCCCGGGCCTGCGGCATCTCCACCCGCTATCTCCACGAACTGTTCAGGGACACCGACGAGACGGTGCGCACCTGGATCCGCGACCAGCGTCTCGCCGCCTGCCGGGAAGCGCTGGAGGATCCCGACAACGTCCAGACGGCCGCCGAGATCGCCTATAGCTGGGGCTTCAGCGACCAGACCCAGTTCTCGCGCGCCTTCAAGGCGCGTTTCGGCCTGCCCCCGGGCGAGTTCCGCGAAAAGGCCCACCGCGGCTGACATCGGGCGACCGCCTGAATTGTCGCCGTTTCCGGCGGACGATAATAATTTGACTTTTTTACTCAAGTTAATATACGACTCTGTCCGAACGCGAGGCGAGCGTATTCGGCATGACCCTAGACAACCTGATACCGCCGGGCGGCATGACGCCGGGCGATCTTGTTCGGCTCGGCGCCGAATTCGCGCTGGGCATGGAGCCCATCGACATGGCGCCGCAGGTGCTGGAAACGCCGATCTATACGGGGCGCCTGCTGGCGCATGAGGTCCAGCCGGGGCTGATGCTCAGCGCGGGCGACGTCACCTACATCCACGAGCAGAGTTTCGCCGTCGAGATGGAACCGGCTCTCGTCTGCGGCATCATGCTTTCGGGCGATCCGGTCCGCACCGAAGTTGATGGCTATGGAAGCTTCGTCCGCCACCCCCATCAGGTCAACCTCATGGGGTTCGACCGCCCTATCCGCTACACGACGCCGCTGCAGCGCGGGCGGAATTTCCGCACCGCCGGCTTTGTGCTGCAGCCGGCCTTCTTCGACCGTTTCGGGAACGATGTCGACGACGATGGCGTCAGTGCGCTGCGCGACCTGATGACCGGCGGCTTCCGCACGGCGACCATCACCCATTCACCGCGCATCGGCGAGATCGCACGGCTCTGCCTCGAACATCCCTATGGCGGCCATCTCGGCCGGCTGTTCCTGGAAAGCAACGCGCTCGCCTATGTCATCGAAGTGGCGCAGGCGCTGAAGGACGAGCGGCGCCTCGTCTCCCTTGTCGGGCGGCGCGAATATGACCGCGTGATGCATGCCCGCGAGATTCTGGACGGCGACCTCGTCAACACCCCGACCACGCTGGAACTGGCGCGGCGCGTCGGCATCAACGTCACGACCCTCCAGGCCAATTTCAAGGCCGTCTTCGGCCGGACGATCTTCGGCCATGTGCGCGAGCAGCGACTGATGGTGGCGAAGATCCTGCTGCAAGAACACCGGCTTTCGGTGGCCGAAGCCGGGCGTCGCGTCGGCTTCTCCCGCCCCTCCGCCTTCAGCGCCGCCTACCGCAGGCATTTCGGCCATCCGCCGCGGTCGGAACACCGGCAGCCCGATGGAATGCAGCCAGGCTGAGCGCGCCGCCAACTATTGCGTTTTGCGAATGTTTGCCTGCGTTGCGCGAAAGTCGAGTTATATCCTCAAGAATGCCCGACCCGCTATTTGTGGCGTCCATCACGGACTCGGGGACAAGGCATATGAACACCATTTCGCGCGCACGGCTGGTTTCCACCACGGCGCTTGCGGCCCTAGGCTTCACCATCGCGGCAGCCGGGGAGGCACGGGCCCAGCAGGCCGACGAGGCGACGACGCTCGAAGCCGTTGTCGTCACCGGCACCAAGCGCCCGCAGGAAGACGCCTCCCTGCCCGTCGCAACGACGATCCTCGGCCCGGAAAACGTGAAGCCCTCCTCGCTCGATCCGGTCGGCGACGTGGCCCGGCAGACGCCGGGCACGAATTTCATGGATTTCGGCCGCTTCGGCGAAAGCTACATGACCATGCGCGGCCTCTCCACGCTCGGCTCGGCGATGAACTCGCTCGACAGCGTGATCGGCCTTTCCGTCGATGGCGTTCCGACGACGCTCTCGGCGATCGGCGCCCCCTTCCTCGATGTCGAGCAGGTCGAGGTGCTGCGCGGCCCGCAGGGCACGACCTTCGGCCGCAACGCCTTCGCCGGCGCGATCAATGTGGTGAGCAAGCCCGCCGACGGGACGAAGGAGAACATTGTCAGCACGGAGATCGGTTCCGATGGCCATGCCTTCATCGAGGGCACCACGGGCGGCTGGCTGATCGACGACCTCGTTGCCGGCCGCACGACGTTGCGTTTCCAGAAATTCGATGGCGACATTCCGAACCCGATCACCGGCAAGGACGAGGGCAGCGCGAAGCTCGGCGCGGCGCGCGGCACGCTGCGCATCACGCCGGACGATTCGTTCACCGTCGACATCACCGGCGGCTTTTCCAGGGACACCCGGCACAACTCCGCCTTCCTCCTGCTGGAATCGCCCGACTTCCCGATCAGCGGCGCCGACACCACGCCGGTCAACCGCCAGCAGATCGCCAATGGCTCGATCAAGCTCACCAAGGAATTCGAGCCCTTCATCCTGACCGCGACGACGAGCTACCAGGACATCAAGCTGCACAATACCGGCGACTTCACCGACGCCTTCATCTTCTCCAACGCCACCGGCCTGCCGCCGTCGTTCTTCAACGACCCCAACGCGCAGAAGGTGGTTTTCGACGACCACGAGCGCATCTTCAACCAGGAAGTCCGCCTCAACTCGCATGAAGACGCGGCCGTGCAATGGGTCGTCGGCGCGAACTATTTCAAATCGGACTTCACGACCCATCGCGTGCAGGATGTCGGCAGCTACTCGCCGACGCTGAACGGCACCTTCGACAACGCCATCGACAGCGAGACGATCGCGGCCTTCGCCGACGCGGCGGTGCCGCTCGACGAACGTTTCACGCTTTCGGGCGGCCTGCGCCTTGCCCATGACAGGCAGACGCTCGACGCCAACTATGTCTCCAACGGCTTCCCCGGCACCATCCCGGCCTTCGCGCAGGACAACGCCTTCAGCGACACCTACCTGACCGGCCGCATGGCGCTCTCCTACAAATGGAACGACCGCGCCATGAGCTATGCCTCCGTGGCGCGCGGCTATTCCTCCGGCGGCTTCGAGAAGACGACGGCCTATGCCGGCTTCGGCCTGCCCTCGACTCCCTTCCTGCCGGCGACGTCGTGGACCTACGAGATCGGCACCAAGGCCGAGCTGACCGATGCCATTCGCGTCAGCGGGGCGATCTTCTACAACGACGTGAAGGACGGCCAGCTCACGGGCTTCGATCCGGGTACGCTGCTGCCTTTCATGACGAACCAGGCCTTCGAGAGCTACGGCGTGGAAGCGAACGTGACCGCCACGGTTGCCGACGGGCTGGATTTCACGGTGGGCGGCGCTCTCATCAATTCCCGCCTCGTCGACGTCACGCCGCAATCGGCGCTCGCGGGGGCGCTGGAGGGCAACAAGGTGCCGCAGGTGCCCGGCTTCTCCGCCAATCTCGGCGTCACCTACCGCACGGAGGCCGATGCGCTCGGCTTTGCCGGCGAATTCTTCGTCGGCGCCAACTACCAGTATGTCGGCACCCGCTATTCGGACATCCAGAACAGTGCGAAGATGGCGGCCTACCACATCGTCAATGCGGAACTCGGCTGGGAGAAGGACAACCTGAAGGTCTACGCCTTCGGACGAAACCTGCTCGACGAGCGCCCGCTCTCCTACGCCTTCACCTACGCGCCGGGAACGACGGCCGCCTATATCGGCCGCGGCCGCGTCATCGGCCTGGGGGCGACGATCAAGTGGTAGGCAGCGCCGCAGCATTCTCGCGCAGCCCGGTCATGCCGGCGGGGCCGCGCCTTTCCGTTCTTTCGCGGGGCTGCTGATGGGTGCGCGTTTCCAGCGGACGATGATGAAGGCTCTCGGAGCCACCGATCACGTCATGACGGTGGTTTCGGCCACGAACCTCACGCCCGGCTTCCGCCGCATCCGCTTTTCCGCCCCGACCATGATCGACGGGCGCGAGACGCCGACGGCAAGCTATGTCCGCCTCTGGGCGCCCGATCCCGACGATCCGGCCAAGGTGCACCAGCGCGGCTATACGCTGGTCGACCCGGACCCGGCGCGCGGCGAGGTCAGCTTCGATTTCGTGCTGCACGAGCCGATGGGGCCGGCCTCCGCCTGGGCGGCGGCGGCAAGGCCCGGCGACACGATCAACGCGTCCTACTACATGTTCCATAAGTTCGAGCCGCCGGAAGACCCGGAAGGCTACCTGCTGATGGGCGATCCCGCGGCCATTCCCGCCATCAACGGCATTCTAGACGTGCTGCCGCCGGACGCCGCCGTCGTCGTCATCCTGCAGGCCCATCTGCCGGCCGACCGGGATATTCCCGTCACCTTCCATCCGGGCGCCGAGGTGATCTGGACCGGCGAAGGCACCGGCGCGCTCGCCGCCGCCGTGCCCGCCCGCGACTGGTCGAACTGGTATGCCTGGATTGCCGCGGAAAACGCCGCGATCAAGGAGCTGCGCGCGAACCTCAACCGCGTGCACGGCTTCCCGCTCGCCGACATCAAGCACGCCGCCTACTGGATCCGCGGCAAGGCGATGCGCCTGCGCAAGGAGGCGGGCGAAGAGCCGGCGGCACCCGCTCCGCCACCGCCCGCCGCGCCCCCTCGGAAGGCTGCGCCGCGCTGGCGCTCGCAGCGCGGGCAGGAGCTGCTTGCCTCGCTGCGCTGGAAGCTGCGCGCCGCCGGTGCCCTGCAGGCCGTCATCTCGCTGATGCAGCTCGCCCCGCTGGTCCTGCTTGCGGAGCTCGGCCGCCGGCTGCTGGCGGGCGAGGCCAACCGGGAAACGCTGACACCGCTGATTCTGTGGGCGCTCGGCCTTTTCGGCGGTGCCGCCCTGCTCTCGACCGTGCTGGTGTTCTGGCTGCATCCCGTGGATGCCCGCTTCGGCCATGAGCTGCGCCGCTCGATCGTCGCCAAGCTCGCCCGCCTGCCGCTCGGCTGGTTCACCGACCGCAATGCCGCCAGCGTGCACCAGGCGGTGCAGGAGGATGCCGGGCGACTGCATTACATGGTCACCCATGCCGTGCCCGATGTCGTTGCCGGCATCGTCACGCCGCTCGCGGTCATCGTCTATCTCTTCACCGTGGATGCGGCGCTCGCCGGCCTGCTCTTCCTGCCGCTCGTCGCCTTCGTCGCCCTCTTCGCCCACATGATGCGTGGCGTCGCCGACAAGCTGGTGGAACATGCCGACTGGACCAGGCGCGCCAATGCCGCGGCCGGCGCCTTCATCGAGGCCCTGCCCGTCGTGCGCGTCTTCGGCGGCGACGGCGGGGCGTTGCGCACGGTGCTGAACGGCCAGGCGGCCTTCCTCAACGGCTGGCAGCGCCCGATGGCCGGCCGCAAGGTCGCCTCGCAGCTTGCGATCCAGCCGCCGGCCTTCCTGCTGCTCATCACGGCCGCCGGCTGCTGGCGCATCCTCTCCGGCGCCATGGCGCCCGCCGATCTCCTGCCCTTCCTCTTCCTCGGCACCGCCTTCGGCACGCAGATCACCGCCGTCATGTACGGCTTCGTGCCGATGCGCGAGGCGAAGCAGGCGGCAAGCCGCATCGGCACGCTGCTGGAGGAGCCGGAGCTCGATCGCAGCCGCTCGCTGCGCGCCCTCTCGCCGGGTCCGCTCGGCCTGCGCTTCGAGACCGTCAGCTTCGGCTACCGGCCGCGCAAGCCGGTGCTCCAGGACATCGACCTCGTGCTGGCACCCGGCACGCTGACCGCCCTGGTCGGCCCGAGCGGCGCCGGCAAATCCACCCTCGCCGGCCTGCCGGGTCGCTTCCACGACGTGACGGGCGGCGCGATCCGGCTGATCGCCGGCGAGACGGAAATCGACATCCGCGACGTCCATCCGCAGGTTCTCCAGCGCACGGTCGGCTTCGTCTTCCAGGATGTGCGCCTGATCAAGGGCACGCTCCGCGACAATATCGCGCTTGCACGTCCCGAGGCGAGCCAGGCCGAAATCGAAGCGGCCGCCCGCGCCGCCCATATCCACGAGCGCATCGTGCAAGCGTCCAAAGGCTACGACAGCATCATCGGCGAGGACCTGCGGCTTTCCGGCGGCGAGGCGCAGCGCCTCTCCATCGCCCGCGCACTGATCGCCGATCCGCCGATCCTCGTGCTCGACGAGGCCACCGCCTTCGCCGACCCGGAATCCGAGCATCTCGTGCAGCAGGCGCTCGGCGCGCTCATCGGCAGGCGCACCGTCCTCGTCGTGGCGCATCGGCTGCACACCGTGGTGCATGCCGACCGCATCGCCGTCATGGATCGCGGCCGCATCGTGCAGCAGGGCGACCATGCGGCGCTGATCGCCGAGCCCGGCCTCTACCGCGACCTGTGGCTCGCCGGGGAAAGGAAAGCCTCGTGATCATCTCCGCCCTCCTGCCGCCGGAGGCGCGCCCGCGCCTCGCCCCCTTTGCCGTCCTCGTCATCGTGGCGGCTGCATTGCGCGCGACATCCGCGCTTGCGCTCGTGCCGCTGCTCGGCGCGCTGTTCTCGCCGGTTCCGCAGGGCGCCCTGCCCTGGCTCGGCCTGCTTGCCGCCGGCGTCGGGGCCGGCTGGGCGCTGGAGCGCTTCCTGGTGATCCGCGCCTTCGATCTCGGCTTTGCCATGATGACCTCGATGAACGCCCGCCTTGTCGATCATCTCCTCGCCGTGCCCGTCGGCTGGTTCGGCGCCGAGCAGCAGGCGCAGGCGAAACGCGCCCTCGCCGGCGCCGTGCCCGAGCTCTTCGCAAGCTCGGTCAATCTGGCGACGCAGGCCTCCATCGCCGCGACGCTGCCGTTCACCATCGGTATCGGCCTTCTTTTCGTCGCCTGGCCGCTCGGCCTCGCGGCGCTTGCCGCCGCCCCCCTACTGCTCGGCGCGCTGTTGCTCGGCGGACGGCTGATGCGCCGCGCCGAGGCCGATTTCGCCGCCGCCTCGGGCGAGGCGGCCGCCCGCACGGAGGAATTCGCCCACGCCCAGCTCGTGCTGCGCGCCGCCGGCCGCACCGGCATGGAGGGCACGCCGCTCGGCGCGGCGATCGACGCCCAGAAGGCCGGGGGATTGCGCGTGCTCTGGTTCACCCTGCCCGGCACGCTGCTTTTCTCGCTTGCCATGCAGGGCACCCTCGTCGCCATGGTGGCCGTCCTGGCACTCCTCTATTTGGACGGCACCGTCGACGCCGCCCGCACGGTGGCCCTGATCGTCGTGGTGCTGCGCTTCCTGGAGCCGCTGAACACCCTGTCGGAGCTTTTCCCCGCGCTGGAATCCACCCATGCCGCCGCCGGGCGCACCCTTGCCGTGCTCGACGTGCCGGCCCAGCCGGTCCCGGCGCGGGACAGCACGCCCGGCACACCGGAGATCGAATTCCGCGATGTGCATTTCCACGCCAACGGCACGCATATCCTCGACGGCGTCACCTTCACCGCCCCGGCCGGCAAGACGACCGCGCTTGTCGGCCCCTCCGGTTCCGGCAAGAGCACGATCCTCTCTCTGATCGCCCGCCTGCACGATGTTTCCGCGGGCGAGATCCGCGTCGCAGGTCATGATGTGCGCGCCTACGAGCCCGCCACCCTGATGGACCAGCTTTCCATCGTCTTCCAGAACGTGCAGCTCTTCGAAGGCGGCATTGCCGAGAACATTCGCCTCGCCCGCCCGGGGGCCGGCAATGCGGCGCTGCGCGAGGTCGCGGCCACAGCCTGTGTCGACGAGATCGTGGAACGCCTCGGCAGTTGGGACGCGCCGGTCGGCGAAGGCGGCAACAATCTGTCAGGCGGCGAGCGCCAGCGCGTCAGCATCGCCCGCGCGCTCCTCAAGAACGCGCCGATCCTGCTGCTCGACGAAGCGACAAGCGGCCTCGACACGTTGAACGAGGTGGCCATCGCCACCGCGCTTGCCCGCTTCGGCCACCGCACCGCTTTCATTGTCGCGCATCGCATCGAGACGATCGCCAGAGCAGACCACATTCTTTTCATCGAAAACGGCCGCATCGTCGAATCCGGCGATCGCAACGACCTGATCGCCGCCGGAGGCAGGTTCGCCGCCTACTGGAACAGCCGGCGCCAGGCGAAAGACTGGACACTGGCCTGACAGCCGTGCCTGTCGAGACGGTCGGCGAATTCCTCATGCCGCAACCTTTCGAGCGGCACGGGACCAGGTTTCACCCCATCGCCGCGGCAAGAATCCGCCGGACACCCGGTTCGTCCAGCTTCACCGGGTTTCCTCCCGCGCAGGGGTCGAGAAGGCTCATCTCGGCCACCTTCCCGACGTCGACATTCACCAACCCCATGCCCGACAGTTTTTCCGGGATGGACAGGTCCTTGCGCAGGTCCAGTATCCAGTTCAGGACGCCTTCCGGATCCTTGCGCGGAAGGTCGATGACGCGGGCCAGCAATCCGAGTTTATCGGCGATGGCCGGCGTGTTGAATTCGACCACATAGGGCATGAGCACGGCGTTCAAGAGGCCATGATGGGCATCGTGGAGGGCTCCGAGCGGATGGGCGAGCGCGTGGATGGCGCCCAGCCCCTTCTGCAGGGCGACGCAGCCCATGCCGGAGGCGATCAGCATCTGGCCGCGCGCTTCGAGATTGCCGCCGTCGTGCGTGGCGACCGGCAGCCACTTGTGGATCAGCCGCAGCGCATTGAGCGCGATGCCTTCCGCCATCGGGTGGAAGGATGGCGCGCTCAGCGCCTCCAGCGCATGCGACAGTGCATCCATGCCCGTGGCGGCGGTGATATGCGCCGGCAGGCCGGTGGTGAGCTCGGGGTCCATGATCACGATGTCGGGCATCATGCGCGGGTGGAACACGATGACCTTGCGCTTTTCCGCTTCATGCGTGATCACCGAGGAGCGGCCGAGTTCGGACCCCGTGCCCGCCGTGGTGGGGATGGCGATGACCGGCACGAGGCCGGCGGTGTTCGCGCGCTTCCAGTTGTCGCCGATATCCTCCAGCTCCCACATGGGGATGGTCTGGCGGGCCATGAAGGCGATCGCCTTGGCCGCATCCAGCGCGCTGCCGCCGCCGATCGCCACGACCAGATCGTGGTTCCCGGCGCGAAACGCCTCGACGCCCTCGGCGACATTGCCGCCGGTGGGATTGGGCTTGACGTTCCAGAAGAGTTCGGCGCCGAAGCCCGCGCTCTTCAGCGCTTCCAGCGTGCGCTGCACGGGATAGAGGTCCTTCAGCCCGGCATCGGTGACGACGAGCGGACGGCTGGCGCCGAGTTCCCGCACCATGTCGCCGAGGCCGGCGATGCGGCCGTTGCCGAAGCGCACGGCGGTGGGAAAGCTCCAGTTGCCGGTGACGGCGGGCGTGTCGATGGACATGGTGCGGACCTTGCTTGTCAGGAGGTGGAAATGCCGGAAGCCTGCCGCCTCAGCGCGCGGCGGCGCAGGACTTCGGCGACGATGACCAAGAGGAAGGCCGGCACGAGATTGATGGTGGCGAGCGCCGGATAGATCGGCGAGGAACCGACGGCGATGCCGCTATAGACGAAGATCGGCAGCGTGCGCGCCGTGCCCGCGAGCGAATAGGAAACGTAGAAATTTCCCCAGGAGAGCAGGAACGAGAAGATGGCGGCGGAGAAAATGCCGGGCCACAGCAGCGGGAAGGTGATTTCGCGAAACACCTCCCAACCGCTCGCGCCGGCATCGCGCGCGGCGTCCTCCAGCGTCTCGTCGAAGCCATAGACCTGCACCGCCACGACGACGAGGGCGAAGGGCGTGATGTAGACGACATGGCCGATGATGACGGTGACGAGCCCGGTCGAGAAGCCGAGCCAGCTACCCAGCACAGAGAACCACAACAGCATGACCACGCCGAGCAGCAACTGCGGAAACAGCAGCGGCGCGAAGGTCAGCCCGCGGAACGCACCCTGCAGGCGGAAGCGATACCGGATCCAGGCGACCGCGCCGGCAGTGCCGAGCACCGTTGCGAAGACGGTCGAGACCATGGCGACGGCTGCGGAGTTCACGACGGCGGGCAGGAAGTCCGGCTTGTTGAAGAGTTCGCCGTACCATTGCAGGGAGAAGCCCTCGATGGGCAGCGTCAGCACGCGGCTGGATGTGAAGGAAAAGGCGACGAGCGTGGCGATCGGCGCATAGAAGAACACCAGGAGCAGGACGACCGTGCCGACCAGCATCGTATCGACGAGTGCATTGCGCATGCGTTGCGACATCATGCGGGCCTTTCCGTGGTGGACGTGCGGCGAAGGGCGAAGGCTGCGCAGGCGGCGAGCATCAACGCGCCGATGGCAATCAGCACCACGGTGAGCGCCGCGCCGAGCGGCCAGTTCACGCGTGTCTCGAAGCTCTGGCGGATCAGTTCGGACGCGAGCGGAGACGTGCCGCCGCCGAGCACCTTGGGCTCCAGGAAGGCGCCGAGGCTCAGCACGAAGACCAGCACGGCGCCGGAATAGAGCCCCGGCCGCGACAACGGCAGCGTCACCTCGAAAAAGGTCCGGATGCGCGAGGCGCCGGCATCGTAGGCCGCCAGAACGAGGTCGCGATCGATGCGCACCAGCGAGAGGTAGATCGTGAACATCGGATAGGCGACGAGATTGTAGACCATGCCGATCATCGTCCCGGCAAGCGTGAACAGCAGGTTCAGCATCTCCGGCGGGAAACCCGCATGCATCAGCAGCCAGTTGGCGACGCCGTTCTTGTCGAGGATGAGGATCCAGCCGAAGGTCTTGAGCACGGCATCGGTCAGGAAGGCGAAGATGATGAGGATCTGGATCTGCGTCTTGAAGGTCTTCAGCCGCGTCGCCAGCGCATAGGCGGCGGGAAAGGCGATCAGCACGGTGAGCACGACGCAGATCAGCGCCATCGTCACCGTGCGTATCATGATCGTCCAGTAATGCGGCTTGGAGAAGACCTCGGTCCACACTTTCAGGTCCCAGGTCCAGACGAGGCGGTAGAATTGCGTCGTCTGGAAGGTCAGCACCACGGTCATCAGGAGCGGCACGACGAAGAACGCGACCATGACCAGCGCGAGCGGCGCGACGGTGGCGACGAGAACCGGGTCGTTCCAGGATTTGCGCTCGATCCTCATGCTCACTCCGACAGCAGGAAGGCTTGGACGGGATCGAAACCGATCCGCACCGCCTCGCCGACGGCAGCGGGCAGCACGATCGATCCGGGAAGGTCCATGATGACGGCGGTATCGAGCCCGCGGACTCGGATGCGATACTGCGTGGACGCCCCCTTGATGAAATATTCCTCCACCTGCCCGTCCAGCAGCCATTCGCCCGGGGCCGCGTCCCCCTTCACGAAGCGGATGGTTTCCGGCCGCACGAGAAGCGCGGTGCCCTTCGCCGACAGCGACGGCGATACGTGCTCGGGCGCGATGATCGTTTGCCCGGCGGCGACCAGCGGCGAAGCGACCTCCATCCCGCCACCGGCGGCGGTTGCGGTCACGGGGAGGAAATTGGTCTCGCCGATGAAGCCCGCGACGAACATGTTGGCGGGACGATAGTAGATGTCGGCGGGCGTTCCGACCTGCACGACATGTCCCCCGCGCATCACGCAGATCCGGTCCGCCAGCATCATCGCCTCTTCGAGGTCGTGGGTGACGAGGACGAAGCTCGTGCCGATCTCGCGATGCAGCTTCTTGAGCTCCGCCTGAAGGGATTTCTTGAGCTTGGCGTCGAGCGCGCTCATCGGCTCGTCGAGCAGGAGCACGCCCGGCTGGGACACCAGGGCGCGGGCCAATGCCACGCGCTGCTGCTCGCCGCCGGAAAGCTGCGCGGGATAGCGCTCCAAGTACTCCGGTTTGAGATGCATCAGGTCGAGCATCGCGCGAATGCGGCCGCCGGCCTCCGCCTTCCCGACCTTCTGGAGCTTCAGGGAGAAGCCGATATTCTCGGCAACCGTCTTGTGCGGGAAGAGCGCGAGCTTCTGGAACACCATGCGCGTGGGGCGGCTTGCGGCCGGCACGCCGCGCATGTCCCTGCCCTGGATCTCAAGACGACCGCCCGTCGGCTCCTCGAAGCCCGCGAGGATCTTCAGGAGCGTCGTCTTTCCGCAGCCGGACGGGCCGACGAGCGCGACGAATTCGCCGGTGCCGATCTGCAGCGAGACGCCGTGAAGCGCACGCACCGCTCCATAGTCCTTGACGATACCGGACGCGTCGATGATGGGGCTGGCCAAGCTCGGTTTCCTTGATGTCTGGAATGGGTATGGACAGGCCTGCCCCTTCGGGCGGCCTGTCGTCTTGCTTTCACGCGAAATCAGCGCGCGGCGAGTTCTTCCTGCCAGATCGCCAGCATGTCGTCGATGTTCGGCGCCACGGTGTGGAACTGGCTGTTGTCCCAGGCGGTCCACATGTAGTCCACCTGCAGGGCCTTCTTCTCCTCTTCGGAGAACAGGGCCTCGGTCTTGCTGTTCGGCACCAGGTTGCAGGTCGCCTCGGTGATCGCAAGCTGTTTCGCCACCTCCGGCGAGACGATGTACTTCAGGAAGTCGGCCGCGATCTGCGAGTTCTTGCCGTTGTCGATCAGGCCGGTCGCCTCCATCCAGATGATGCCCTGCTTCAGGCCGTTCTTCGGCTCGGGAACGATGGACTGGATGTAGTCATGCCCCTTCATGCGAAGGGCCGAGGTGGCATAGGTGCCGCCGCCGATGAGCGCGCGGAAGGAGCCGTCGATCAGCCCCTTCTGGGCGACCGCGAGATCGGCGACGATGGCGCGCGTGTTCTTGAAGGCGGCCCGCAGGACCTTGCGGACTTCTTCGAGCGCGGCCTCGTCCAGTTCCTCGTAGGGGTTCACGCCGGCATAGAGCGCGAGCGGCATGATCGGCCAGTCGCCCCAGTCGAGCAGGCAGATCTTGTCCTTGTAGGCGCTGTCGAAGACCGGCGCATAGCTCGACCAGGTCTCGAGCTTGTCGAACTTGGTGTTGACGGTCGGGCCGACCCAGCCCCAGCGGGTCGGAAGGCCGGTCGCCTTGCCCTCGAAGGCGAGCGGCGCGAACGGGGCGCGGAACTGCGGATAGAATTCGGCGAACTGGTCGGCGAAATCCGCCTCGTCGATATAGCGGCAGAACCCGGCCGGCCCCATGCGCTGGATCCAGGGGCTGTCGGATGAGACGAGGTCGAAATCGCGCGAGGCGCCCGCGGCGAGCTTGGCAAAGCCGCCCGCGGAGTCGGTGATCAGGTCGACCGAGATCGACGTGTCCTTCGCCTTCTGGAAGGGCTCGAGGATGCTGGGAGCGTTATAGCCTTCCCAGCACATGTAGTTGAGGCTTTCGGCCGCCGCGGCGTCGCGCCGCGATGCCAGGAAGCCGCTGCCGGCCGCGGCAAGGCCGAGGCCGAGGCCCCCCATGCCCTTGAGCACCGACCGGCGCTTCATCGCGCCGATGCTTGAACTGATGTCTGCTGTTCCCTTTTTCATTTTTTCTTCCTCTCTTTTGTCATTCCTTGGGGCGTGGCATCAGACCACGCCGAGATAGCGCCTGATCTCCCATTCGCTCACCTGTCTCTGGTATTGCGCATGCTCGACCTCCCGGCTTTCGGCGAAGCTGTCGACGAAATCGCCGCCGAAGAGCTCCCGCGCCTTGCTGCTCGCGCGCAGGCGGGCGGCCGCCTCATGGAGGTCGCGCGGGAAGACCGCTTCCGGCGCCGGCCGGGACGCATAGAAATCCTCGGCGCTGCCCGCCGGCGGTTCGATACGCTCGCGCATACCGGCAAGGCCGGCGCCCAGCATCATCGCCAGCGCCAGATACGGGTTGGTATCGGCGGACGGCACACGGAACTCGATGCGCGTGCTCTCGGGCTGGTCGTTGACGACGCGCACGGCGGCGGTGCGGTTCTGCACGCCCCAGTTGGCCGCCGTCGGCGCCCAGGCACCCGGCACGAGGCGCTTGTAGGCGTTGACGGTGGACGAGCACATGGCCAGGAATTCCGGCATGAACCTGAGGAGCCCCCCCAGGAAATGCCGTGCCGCCCGGCTCAGGCCGTCGGGCGCGGACGGATCGGAAAACACCGGATTGCCGTCGCGGTCGCGCAGCGACAGGTGAAGGTGGCCCGACTGCCCCGACAGTTTGGGCGACAGCTTCGACATGAAGCTCACCGTCTTGCCGTTGCGGGCGAAGTAGGCGCGGGCAAAATTCCTGAACAGGAATGCATCGTCCGCCGCCTTGATGCCCCTGGCATGATAGAGCGGCGCCTCGAAGCAGCCGGGGCCGAGCTCGGTATGGATGGCATCGAGCTTCACGCCCATCGCGTCCATCGTCTGCTCGAGGCCGGCAAGCAGGTCGCCGTGAAGCGCCGACGTCTGGAGCGAATAGGTCCGGTTCCCCTGCGCGAAATGCGTGAGATCGCGATACTGCTTCGCCCGCATGCTTTCCGCCGTCTCGTCGAACACGAAGAACTCGAATTCGAACGCCGCATGGACGTCGAAGCCGAGGTCGGCGGCCCTGTCCATCTGCGCGAGGCAGACATTGCGCGGGGACCGGCGGCCGAATTCGCCTTCGAAATCGGCAAGGCACAGCGCCATGTCGTCCGCGAAGGGATATTTGCGTATCGTATCGGCATGGAGCTTGGCCGGCCGGTCGATGAACGAGCCGTCGCGATAGGTGCTTTCTGCAATGTCCCAGAAATAGAGAACCTCGCAGAACGGATAGCCGTCCCTGGCCAGCTTCACCGCCTTTTCGGCGGAAACCAGCTTGTCGCGGAATTCACCTTCCGGGTCCACCATGCCGATATGCACCGAACGGGCGCCGATCTCCTGAAGCTTCGTCTCGAAGGTTTCGCTTGATTTTTGTGATTTCGACATGACTTGTTCCCAGCATTGCGGTTAGCCTACGGCCGGGTGCCGTGGCATGGAAATATCCCCGCGGGGATAGAAGATGCCTGCCGCGTTCCGCACACGGATTTCCGCAGCACGGGGGAAAGGGCAGGCATTGGACCAGGGATTCGGGGCTTGGAACAGCGCGGTGGGGGCGGCCGTGGAGGCCATCGGCACCAGCGCCTTCGGCAAGCGCCTGGATGCCGCGCTGGCGACCATCATCGATTTCGACATCCTGATGGTCTTCGCCTATCGCGGCGCTGAAAAGCCGGTCTGCTGCTACCACAACATGGATGCGACGCGGGCGCAGACGATCGTCGAGGCCTACATTGCCGGCCCCTACCTGCTCGACCCCTTCTATGGCGCGGCCATGGACACCAGGGGCTCGGCCATACGCCGGCTGAAGGACATGGCGCCGGACCACTTCTACGGTTCCGAATACTACCGGCGGCACTATGTCCTGACCGGCATCCGCGACGAGGTCGGCATCGTGTGCCGGACGCCGAACTGGACCGGCATCGTCATAAGTTTCACCCGCCCCGTCGCCTCGCCCGCCTTCGGCCGGCGGGATCTCTCGCTGATCCGCGGCGCCGAACCGCTGCTGCGCACCATCTGCGAGCGGCACTGGGGCGTTACCGGCAGCGATCCCGTCGCCGCCGATCCGATCCCCGGCCACGACCCCATCAACGACACCCTGAACAGAATGACCAACGGCGTTCTCACCCCGCGCGAGGTCGAGGTCACGTCCTTGGTCCTGCGCGGCCACTCCAACGCCTCGATCGCCACGGCCCTCAAGATCACCCCGGGCACCGTGAAGATCCACCGCAAGAACATCCACCACAAACTGAAGATCTCCAGCCAGGCCGAGCTCTTCGGATTGTTCATACGACAGCTATCCTCGAACTGATCCGAGCAAGAGGCTGATTTGCCTGCTGTCTATTCCAATGCTCTTGATTTTAAGCAAGATGCCGCTCGCCACATACGTTTGAACAAAGGCATATTGAAAATCCTGAGTTTTCCAGCACCGTCGCCACGTTCATTTGAGCAGGTCGCCTCATACCCCTGAGCAAACAGGGGGCCGTCGCCACATACGTTTGAGCAAACAATGTAGCCATAAAACTCGGACAACCTAAACCGATCATGGCAAAATAAGCATCCCGCGCTGCTTGATTGTCGTAAGCGAAGAGGCAGCAGGGGAATGGTGTGGCGACGGACTCTGACGCGACGTTTAGTTCTGTGTCAGCGAGTTTCTGCGTGATGTTTGGGGAGAAGAAGAACGACTTCTTACCGAACAATTCGAAATTACTAAAAAATTGCCATTCAAATTCCAAGGTGGTGAATAGCTTGTTTGCGTCTCCAGGCGGCAACATCGACAGCAGTTCGTCGGGAGAAAACTCCTCCGGGCGGTGCCCTGCCGCTCGAATAGTGGCGCGAAAGTGTGCATCTACCGATTGCCGGGAGACCCTGTGGAAGAACTCGTCGTCTAGATCATCTCGTACCAGACCGTACCGCCTGGGCTCGACTGATCTGACACTTTGCGCGATTGCTTCGACGAAGTCCGGGCGCATGCGCTTAATCCAGTCGTAATGCGTCGTCGGCATCAGCATATCGGCCTCTAGATGTAAGAACTCGGTGTACTTGACTATGTAAGGTCACCCAAAGTCAGCCTCGCCAATTGTCGGCACGCCTTTTGAAATCGATCTTCTTCCATTCCTCTTTCCAGAGCGTGAGATATTTCACATCACTCGATGAAGGTTCGGGATTGCATTTCTCCACATACACAACGCACGGCATGATGACGGCGTCCCCGATCAGAAGCGCTTCACCTTGCTCCAGCGCGGGCATGCCCTCGGTCAGATTGCCGAGCGTATCCGGCAGTAGTCGGCGGACATAGCTTTGGTCATCAGGATTGGTAAGACGCATTGCCAGGAAGTTGGAGCATTGCGAAAAAATAGTTTCTGAAATTTCAGACGGTCGCTGGCTCGAAATCAGTAGGCTAATGCCGTATTTTCTGCCTTCTTTGGCAATGCGTTCGATTGCAGCCAAGGAAGCCTTGTAGCGGGCAAGGCAGCGTCGAGCTGGTAAAAATATCCCCTGATCGAAGCTGTTGCTTCGCGTTTCTTATCGACTTCCAGCACTGCGCCCCCCGAATCAATCCCCGATTGATACTATAGAAGAGAGGAAGCGTTAAGCGCGAGTGAGCGTATTTGCGCCGACGGAAATCTTCAGTGAGAATTGAGACGTTATCTGCCACGTACTCAAGGTGCACGATGCAAGTTTGGTCCCAAGCACATGTGGAAATACAAGGCCAACCTTCAGCAATACCGGAGGGCTTTGACTCGGCAAAAATGTTGGCGGTGATGCAGTTGGCCGCCGACATGGGCCGCACAGTTGCATTGGCCGCTATGATCGAGTGCCGTGGACCAATGATCAGAAAAGGCGTGGACGCTTCTCATCATCTTGCCCTTGACGCACTTGAGAAATTCCTAGCAGAAGCCATCAATATTGAAAGAGTACATGGTAATAGCTGCATACTGCAACTTCAGCATCCACTCGTGCAGGAAATCATCAAGCGCGGTCGAATTCCTTCATCAGAGGTCGATGCAGCTCTACGATATTCAGTTCTAAAGGCTACCCATGCCCCGGAAATAGGGACTTAAATCTTGCGTCCCGGCCTTCTACCAAGATCGTCCCAAGCTGCGTCACGCGCCAGTTTAATATCATCAAAAACCCCAAGGATTTTACCGTCTGGGTCGACAACGATGAAAGTGCCGTCGTCACCTTCCATTAAAATGTAGCCGTCAGGCATTTCATTGTCTGTGACTACATGGAAATGGACGAGATGATCGATATCGGCATTGTCCTCGCACAAGCCTATCAGCCTTGAAAAAATTGCCGGATACTTCAGCCTATAGCTCGGCATCTCTGAGATCGGGAGAGGTCCGCAAATGACATCCAGACCTCGAATCACCACCAAGGATATCCGCGCAGATTATTGCCCGCCCCAGCGAGAGCGGCACCCGTCATCGATCCCACCCTCTCGGCGAACGCTCCGAACTGAAAGATGTCCCCGATATCTTCGGAGCGGGAGAAATCCGCTGCGGCGAGAACCATAGAGTCGATCGATACGGCGTTATAGACGATGTCTCCAAATGTCAGACCAGCAACGGCGGCGACCTCTGCCGCATCGCCCCGGGTCTTCGACAGCACTCCTTCGAGCAAAGCACCGCATCGGTCAGAGGCAGGCGTGGAAACCTTGAGGTCGCCCAAAACAGTCGGCAACTTTCTACCCGTCGCTTTGGCGACCTGCGCGATACGAGACAGCGTCTCAACCTTGGTGTCTGCGGGGAGCGATTTGAAATCAGCCTCTGTCGCCGCCCTGAAATCATTGAGGGTGATCGCCAAACCGTCCCGTTCGGATGACAGGCCGCGCAATGCCAATTGGACCGCGACGATAGCCGCCAGCCTTGCGGCTTGCCCACCATTTACGTGGCGGTTTGCGAGATAGCCGATGCCTACGACGGCGGGAATGCTGAACAGCGGGTTTGCCAGCATGAAAAATGTCGAGACGACCGCTGGTCCGCTCATGAAAGGGATGAATGCCGACGCTTGGGCAGCCAGAATGTAGGCGCTGAAGCCTGCCAGGTTTACGCCGACGCCGATCGAGAAGGCTGTCGTACCTGTCGCGAGCACGGCCAACGCTGCTCTGTCTCCCGCGGTCAAAGCGTTGCGCATCGCGTCATCGCGGAGCTCGGGCGGCAGGCTTCGGATATGATCGCGGATGCGTTCGCCGAGAGCGCTCCGGAGTTCTTCGGGCATCTCGCCGGAATCAGCCGCTTCGGCAACCGCCCTGGCGACGAGTTGCGCCTGTTCGGCGACGAGGAAGGCGAAGTCTTGGTGCGGTCGGCCCCGAATGGATTTCACGGCGCGCCATGTCTTCTGAAACCCTGTCTGCGTTGCATCGTCATTATCGGGTGCGATAGGCATGGCCATGATGGCGGCAGCTTTGACGGCCACGCCTGCGGCAGCTGAATTGGCTCTCCTCGTAGAGAGCGGAAGCAATGCCTCGAGGTCGAGCCCCTCGGCCACTCGCACCCACAAGCGAATCCGCAGCGAGCGTTCCGATGCCTCTGAAACGAATAGCGCATCCGCGGCGTCTTTCAATCGGCGGGCAAAGGCGGTCATTTCCGCGTCTCGGCCATCTTTCTTAAAGCGCGCCAAGACATCGCTAACGCGATCAATGGACATCGAGAGTAATGTCGTAGCTTCGAATCTAGCGATGAGGTTGCAGAGTTCGCGGCGATCAAGCGCGCCGAGGCCCGCGAAAATCGTCCATGGCGGTACGTACAAATCTTCCCCCATCAAGCACCCCTGCCTTCATGCCGCAATACTTGATGTATGTCGAATGTTTTCCATGGCTTGATCACTGCCTTGCACTGTGAAGCCAAGGCTGTCAGTGCGAATACATTGGCTGCGGTCAGCCTCCCTTCAGTTTTACCGTGACCACCTTGTTCTGATCGCCTGTTCGCTCCACGTCCAAGATGCCTGAGGCGTCTGCGAGGTCGCTCAACCGTGCGAATCCGTAATTCCGTGCATCAAAGTCCGCTGACTGCTTGGCCAAACAGGATCGTACCCTCGTCGAGTGACTTGACGATCTTCTTGCGGTTTACGGTAAGCGTGTATCTACGGCTGTTGAGGCTGGCGATCTCCTCGTCGATTTCGTTAGTGACCTGCTTGTTAAGTTCCTTGTCCGTAAGTCGGAAGTCGAAGGCGTCCAAGCGATCTTGCTTCTTTTTCAAGTCCGCTGTCTTGAGAAGCAACATGCCGTCAATCTTGCTCGCGTCGTCCAGCCCGTCGGTACCGAGTTCCTGTCGAAGCGTATCTGCCTTTTCCCTTTCCTCTGCCAGTTTCGATTCCTGAGAGTATTGCTTTGCGACCAAGTTTCCGTCGAAACCAAGCAGATGAGCGAGAAAAGGCTTCCAATCAGCATGGGCGCTCGCGAACTTCCCGAGTTGGAATACATCACGATAGTCGTCCTGGGACCGGAGGAGATCGCCTGCTTCCTTTTCTCTGGTGAGATTGACAGGTAGTTCCTGATCTTGGGCCTCGAAGGCGCACTGCTTTCCCGCTTCGCTGCGGAATTAATCGGAACAAGCCGCCACTCCCGTTCGAGGATGCTGATCTGCCAATCCGACAAGAACGTTGTTTCGTTTGTGTCCGTGTTCTGGACCATGAACTTTTCGCCGGCCACGCCATACGAGTTGCGCGAGAGAAGGCTCGCTTCACCTCATCGAGAACCCGTCGCTGCGCGACGCTCCCGTCCTCCTCGTAGAAGACGTGAACTCGTTCCGGCAAAGCCGCGACATCGATGACGGACTGGATGGTCGTGTGTTCGGGAAGCGTCGCCAGCGCCCTGCGAACCCGAATGACAGCGGCTTCCTCGTGGCGATACGCATGATAGCGAATGGTCGCCAGATTCATCATGCGCGGCTGAATATGGAGGACGTCTTCGTCCAAAACCGCATAGGTCGCCCGGTACTGCTCCCAGAATTCCTGTTTGAGCTTCTGAGTTCTCGAAGCGATCCACTTCTGCTCGCTTTGGATCGCGACGGGAATGATGTCGAAATAAGAAGCCTGTTTCTGTTTGCTCCAGACTCCGACCATCGGGATGTGCTTCAAGGTGCCGACAGGGCCGTATCGATCACTCGTTTCGTACTCGATCTGGATCGGATATGCGCTGATCCTGACGACGTCGGGGTTCGTCTCGAAATGGATCAGCGCATCGCGCATCAGGGTAGAGCGCGCCCTGATCGACTTCTGGGCAGCCTTACGCGTCGGGAAGCTGACCGGGATTTCCTGCCGTTTCTGGCTTTTGGCTACCTTGACCAGGGGAACGTGGTCGTCCCCGAAGCCGAAGAACTTCATGAGTTCGCGTTCGTTCATTTCATGTCTCCAAGCATAGCTCCGCCATCGCCGATCTTCGCGACCCGCGGTGCTGGTTTCAGATTTGATGGATGCCTCAGATGTCGGCGGACTGGTCGTCTTCGAACAGGTGTCCCTGCCATTCGCGCATCAGATCAGCGATCGAGATGCACTCGCCCCCGAGGGAGTCTAGGTCAGCTACGCTGATCGGCCGGGATGTAGAAATGGTGGTGTCGATGAAAAACATGGCGCACGTCTCCTCTCCCGCTGGTGGCTATCCGAGCGGGCTACGATGAACATTGGGGAAGAGGGACGCACCTGCTTGGCGCGTGCCTGGTGGTCAAAGTTCGGAGGAATTGGCGAACCGCCGAACTGCGAGCAAACGACTACGAGCTGCCAATGGCAGTCATATTCGCGTGGCTATGTGCAGTCCGAAGGCGGTCATGGGATCATCCCGTGCTACGGAAACGGTATGGCTCATCGTTTTCGTTCTCGGTTTGTACCGGACGATTTCGGTAAGTCAACCGGGCCCAGACCCGTCGGACTGCAGAATTTTCGTGAAAGGGGACGAGCCGACGCGGGAATCCGTTGACAGGACCAATCCAACCGGCAACACTCAGATTGCTAGGTTCTGGTGTTTTTTGGTTGGTTTATTGGTGTCCTGCCCTGCAGTCCCGATAAACAGTCAGAAGACTTACGGATTCCAACAACGGGTCGCCCCTGAACAAGGCGGCCCGTTGTTATTAGGTCGACGGCGTAGGCGATTGGCCATCCTTCACTCCTGGCTTCGTTGATCGTGGCGAAATATTGAGCGCCACCCACTGAAGTTGGCAAGCCTTACCCCCGCCCACGCGCCCTGCCCGTTTTGGACGCCACGACAGCCGCCGAATTATTTTTTCGGGTAGTGTCGGCATCATCGACAAATTAGAGAGTCATAATGTATGGGCGTGTCAGCTTTCACCTCTACGGAAAGCCGTCCACTTTTGTGGACATATCCTCGGCTGAAAAAATCTGCTGGTGCCCCTAGACAAGCACGAAGTTTGTTCTATTTTTGTTCACCATGAAAACCTGGACCTCGATCATCACCGCTCGAATAGGCTGAACGCCTGGCCAAGACGGCCACCGTTCGGAATCGTGTTGTCGAGGTCTATCCATATGCTCGCCATTGAAGATGCCGCTGGCGCTCCTGCAGCAGCGGGAGTAGCAACCCGGAAGTCTTTCTTTTTCTCAGCCGCTGATACTGGTCATCCTCAGGATGCCGACCCCACCCATCCTGGTCGAGATCGATCTGTGAAGTCTCTCCTGCCCTGCGCCACCCGACTTCTGGACGTCGACAATCCAAGTCTACGATTTACTCGACCACAACACATATTGCGCCGAGACGGGATATTCTCGTTGGCGATCGGTTAGGCCCGCGATCGACCGGGTTCATTACAATGATCGCCGTCATGAAAGATGTCACGAGCGCGTCATCTGCTTCGGAATAAGGGGGCGCAGGGGTTGAAGGAACGACAACGAAACGACGTCTGTAATTCGGCTAACGATACAGCATAGGAGAAGGAGAAGCCGGAAGTTCACTGGTACCCTCGGGTCCGTGTTTTCCAGTTCGGATGAGTTTCGTGCCGAGCGTGGCCCGGGCTAGCTATGAGGTCTTTGATTATCGGTGAAGGTCCTCACGACCTCTGTTGTCGTCAAAAAACAAACCAACTGAACAGAGGTCAGGGAATACGCGTCTGCGATTCGCGCTAATGACGGACTTCGCTTTCGCGGAATCCAGCGATAAAAAATTGAAGAACTCGCTTCCAAACGCGATGTCTTGAATTACCGGAAATAGGCCATCTCTTTGGAGGCAAATATCGAAGACGTCGGTGACGTAAGGGCGTCAGAGAGCCGAAAGGGCTTTGCGAGCCTATGCACATTTTTGGTTAAATTTCAAGAAGTTGACTGATTTTCGAATTTGTGCCGCCCGACCATTTGGCTGATCTATTCACATCTTTGTGAGTTGACGGATTTTCTTCAAAAATCACGTCCCCGTCCGCAATCTGAACCGCCTCCGGTCACCCAGTGGCGGTTTTTTTTGCCCGAAGAGTTCAGCCGGCAATGGCGGCGGGATCAGACGTTTATGGCGGGCTAGAAAGTAATTGGTGGGCCCGGAGGGACTCGAACCCCCAACCAAGCGGTTATGAGCCGCCGGCTCTAACCATTGAGCTACAGGCCCGAACCGGCCGGGTGGCCGGGGTCGTCGGTCAATGGCGGCCGACGGTGGGTAAGCGTCTAGACGAAATCGGTCTTTCTCACAAGCGTTGCCGTATTCTCTACACAATAGCGCGCGAAGAACGCGGCAAGGGACACAACCGTCAGGAGATATTTCAACATGTTTCACGGAAGCTTCGGCCGCCGCACCGGCGCCAGCCTCGTTGCCCTCTCGCTCGCGCTCGCCGCCGCCGCTCCGATGGCCGCACGGGCCGAGGACACGGCGAAGCCGCGCGAATCGACCATCATCGTCACCGGCGAGGGCACGTCCGAAATGGCTCCCGACATGGCGCTGATCGATCTCGGCGTCGTCAAGGATGCAAAGACCGCCCGCGAGGCGCTCGACGCCAACAACAAGGCCATGGCCGAAGTCCTCGCCGCGCTGAAGGAAGCCGGCATCGAGGAGCGCGACCTGCAGACCTCCGGCTTCGCCATCAACCCGCAGTACCAGTATCCGCAGAGCTCGACGGGCGAGAACCCGCCGCCCGTGCTCACCGGCTTCCAGGTCGCCAACACGGTGACGCTGCGCGTGCGCGACCTCTCCAAGCTCGGCGAGATCCTCGACAAGGCCGTGACGCTCGGCGCCAACCAGGGTGGCGGCATCCGCTTCACCAACGACAAGCCGGACACCGCCGTCAGCGCCGCGCGCAAGAAGGCCGTCGAGAACGCCATCGCCAAGGCGAAGGAACTGACGGCCGCCGCCGGCGTCGGCCTCGGCCGCGTGCTGGAAATCTCGGAAACCAGCTACCGCGCCGAGCCCATGCCGATGATGCGCGCCGTCGCCAAGGATTACGCCGCCGCCGGCTCCGTGCCGATGGCGACCGGCGAGAACAGCTATTCCGTCGTCGTCAACGTGACCTTCGCGCTCGACAAGTGAGCGGACACGCAACGCACATGACAAGAAAAGGGCCGGGAAACCGGCCCTTTTTTCTGCCTTGAAAAATGCGTTGCCGCCAATGCCCCTCAAAACGCGAAAACCCTCCCGGTGGAACCGGGAGGGTAGCCATCCACAGGCCGGGGGTGACCGCCGGACAGCATTACCGATCGGGCGTGCCGGCCTTGGCCGGCTCCGTCCTTAACGCCACATGGCCGGGCAGCCGCGGTCGTTCGCGAAGACGATGCGGCGGTAGTCGCCGTGGCGGAAGCCCTCGACCACGACGCGGCGCGGCGACATGTCGACGATGCGGGCGCGGCGCAGGCCGAAATCGCGTGCCTTGGCGATCGCCAGTTCCGGCGAGCAACGGCCGCGACGGCCCCATTCGCCCGGGCGGCGGTCGGGACGACGGTCATCCCAGCGATCACCGCGGTCACGGCGGCCGCGGAAGTCCTCGCGCTCCCAGCCGCCGTCATAATCCTGCACCTGCAGGAAGCCGTTGCGGTAGCCGACAGGCTCGACGGTTATGCTGAGGCCCGCGGCGGAGGCAGCCGGAACGGAGGCGGTCAGGGCGCCGAGGCCGAGGGCCGCAGCGAGAAACATCTTTTTCACAGTGGTCGTCATGGAAGGATCTCCTGTTCGTTCCGACCGGTCGGTTCTGTCCGGCGATTGAGGAAACCATAAGGCCGCGCATCTGAACGCAGCCCGAATCCGCCGTTCAGCCTGCGTTCAACTTCATGAACCGGAAAACACGGAAAAGCGCGTGATGACACCATCCTCCAGTTCGAGGAGAATCACCTTCTCCTTCGAATAGGAGGCGCCGCCGGCCGACGCCCCGCGGGCCGTCACGCGGATCGCGACATTGTTGCCGAGCGCATCGCTCATCACCAGCGCGTCGCCATAGCTCTCGTCGGAAGCCTGGAAATGGCGGGCGAGCCGCTCGCGCAGCGCCTCGCGGCCGTTGTCGCTGCCCTCGCCGATGCCGGAGATGGCGACGTCCTCGTCCACCCGGGCGGCGAGCGCGGCGAAGTCGCGGGCATTCAATGCCTCGATGACGGCGTGGTTGATGCTTTCCGTGTCAGCCATGGACCTCTCCTCTCGCTGGACCGCCCCAGAAACGTTCCTTCGTGCGAACCGGTTCCGTCAAGGACCGAGATGCAGCACGATTTCGCGACGATGCGGCCGGTCGCGATGCTCGAAGAGGTAGAGCCCCTGCCAGGTGCCGAGCGCCAGCCGCCCGCCCATGACCGGAATGCCGATCGAGACCTGCGTCAGCGCCGCCTTGATATGGGCGGGCATGTCGTCCGGCCCTTCCAGGGTGTGCACGATCCAGCCCATGGACGGATCGTCGGACGGCGGCACGAGACGGCGGAAGAAGCGGTCGAGGTCGCGCCGGACATCCGGATCGGCATTTTCCTGGATGAGCAGCGAGCAGGAGGTGTGGCGGACGAAGACCGTGAGCAGGCCCGCCTCCACCCCGGCAGCGCGCACGAAACCCTCGGCCTCGCGGGTGAACTCGTAGAGCCCCTGCCCGCGGGTCGGGATGGAGAGGATCGTCTGCGCCATCGGCGGCGGCTCAGCCGATCGCCCAGAACACCGTGCCGACGATCACGATGAAGGCGAGGATGACGCCCATGAAGCGTGCGAGGCCCGCATTGGTATCGGTCGTGGTGCCGACGATGGCGTAATAGAGGTCCTTCACGGCAAGTCCTTTCTTCCGGTATCGCCCCGCGTGATAGCGCAACCGGCCGCCGCTCACAACTCGAGGAAGGCCTGGAAGCCGCCATAGATCATGCGCTTGCCGTCGAAGACGTCCTTCCAGTCGTCGCCCTGCAGGCGCGCGTCGGCCATGACCTTGGCAAGGATCGCGTCACGCTGCGCGCGCGATTCGTAGGTGATCCAGGAAAAGATCACGATCTCGTCGTCGCTCGCCTGCACGGCGCGGGGAAACGAGGTAAGCTCGCCATAGGGCACGTCGTCGCCCACGCATTCCACATAGTCTATCGCGCCATGTTCCTTCCACACCGCGCCCGCGGTGCGCGCCATCGCCTTGTAGGCATCGAGATTGGCCTTCGGCACAGCCAGCAGAAATCCGTCGACATAGGTCATAACCGTCTCCTTCCTGGTTCGGACATGACAAGGACGTGTGTCACCGCGCCGATCCGACAAGGGGCAGGTTTGTTTGCCGGGCGCGCGGCAATGCCGGGTTGCGCCGCTCCGGCCGGCATGCAAGTTTGCGCCCACAAGGCAGGAAACGGAATGGAGATCGGCCGTGCGGGATTGGTTCTGGCGTGTTGTCCTCTCCTTCTCCGCCACGGGGCTGATCCTCGGCACGCTTCTCTTCGCCGCCTCGCTGACGCCGAGCCTCCTGCCGCGAACCTATGTCACGCAGGGCCTGCTTTCCGGCGTCGCCATGGCCTGCGGCTACGGTCTCGGCGTGCTGCTCTCCGCCCTGTGGTTCTGGCTGGAGCTGCCGGAACCGAAGGACCGCGCGCGCCTGGCGCTCAAGGCGCTTGCGGGCGGGGCCTGCGGCGTCGTGGTGCTCGTCTTCCTGTGGCGCACGGCCGAATGGCAGAACTCCATCCGCACGCTGATGCATCTGCCGCCGATCGAGACGGCGCATCCGTTCTATGTCGGGCTCATCGCGCTGGGCGTCTTCCTCGTCCTGCTCGGGCTCGGGCGGCTCTTCGCCCTGTCCGTCCGGCTCTTCGCCAGCACCTCGCGGCGGGCGGCCCCGCGCCGGCTGTCCTATGTCATCGGCACGGCGCTTGCCGCGACGCTGTTCTGGACGCTGGCCGACGGCGTTCTCGTGCGCTTCATCCTGCATACGGCCGATTCCTCCTTCCAGCGGCTCGACCAGGTGATCGAGCCGGATACGGCCGAGCCCGTCGATCCGCTGAAATCGGGCAGCAGCGTCTCTCTGGTGCGCTGGGACGACCTCGGCCGCATGGGCCGCTTCTTCGTGGCGAGCGGGCCGGCCGCCGCTGACATCGCCGCGTTCACCGGCAAGCCGGCCATGGAGCCGCTGCGCGTCTATGCCGGGCTGAACGCCGCCGAGACACCCGAGGAACGCGCCAGGATCGCGCTCGACGAGCTCATCCGCGTCGGCGGCTTCGAGCGATCGACGCTGCTGGTGATCATGCCGACCGGCACAGGCTGGGTCGATCCCGAAGGCATCGACACGGTCGAGTACCTGCACCACGGCGACATCGCGAGCGTCGCCATCCAGTACTCCTATCTCGCAAGCTGGCTCTCGCTGCTGGCCGAGCCCGATTACGGGGCGGAGGCCGCGCGCGCGCTCTTCCACGCCGTCTACGGCCACTGGACGAAACTGCCCAGGGAGCACCGGCCGAAGCTCTACCTCTATGGCCTCAGCCTCGGTGCGCTCTCCTCCGAGCAGTCGGCGGAGCTTTTCGAGGTGATCGGCGATCCCTACCAGGGCGCGCTCTGGGCCGGGCCGCCCTTCCCCAGCCGCATCTGGCGCAAGATGACGGCGAACCGCGATCCCGGCACGCCCGCCTGGCTGCCGCGCTTCCGCGACGGCTCCTATGTGCGCTTCACCAGCCAGCGCGACGCCCTGCCCGAGGCAGGCGACCATTGGGGGCCGATGCGCATCGTCTACCTGCAATATGCCAGCGACCCGATCGTCTTCTACGATCCCTATTCCTTCTATCGCCAACCCGCCTGGATGGCGGTGCCGCGCGGGCCGGACGTCTCGCCGGACTTCCAGTGGTACCCCGTCGTCACCTTTCTGCAACTGACGCTCGACATGGCGATGGCGACGACGACGCCCATGGGGCTCGGGCACGTCTATGCCGGCGAGCACTATATCGATCCGTGGATCGCGGTGACGGATGTGACGGACTGGGGCGCGGCGGATATCACGCGGCTGAAGGAGAAGTTCCGAGCGGGGCGGTAAGGGACGGCCCCTCATCCGCCTGCCGGCACCTTCTCTCCGCAAGCGGAAGAAGGGACATGTGGGACCGTTGCATTCTTCCCCATCGGTCCGATTTGCAGGAACCGGCCCGGCATTCCCCTTCTCCCCGCCTGCGGGGAAAAGGTCGCGGCAGCGGGATGAGGGGCAGCCCTCTTCACAAACGAAAACGCCGGGGCAAAGCCCCGGCGTCCGCATTCGAATGACGACAGCCTTACTCGGCCGCGACGATCTTGCCGTCTTCCCACTTGAAGAGCGAGAAGCTCTGCGAGGTGAGGTCGCCCGTTTCGCCGTAGGTCAGCTTGCCGATGGCGGTCGGGATGGCCTCGCCCGACTTGAGGGCCGTTGCGACCGCGGCTGCATCGTCCGCGCTGCCGACCTTCTCGATGCCGGCCTTCAGAACCTCGACGGCGGCATAGGCATTGAGCGTGAAGGCTTCCGGCGGAATGCCCTTCTCCTTGAGCACGGCGACGGCCGCCTGCGAGTCGGGGCTCTTCAGCGCGTCGGACGCGTTGGTGAAGAGCGTACCGGCCGAAGCGTCGTTGCCGATCGCCCAGTATTCGCTGTTGGAGAGGCCTTCGCCGCCGATGATCGTGGCGCTGACCGACATGTCCTTCAGCTGACGGGCGAGCAGGCCGCCTTCGGGATGGTAGCCGCCGAAGTAGATGACCTCGACGCCCTCGGACTTGAGGCGCGTGACAAGCGCGCTGAAGTCCTTGTCGCCGGGCGTGACGGAATCGTAGAGCACCTCGTTGACGCCGCCCTTGTTGAGCGCGGCCTTGAAGGCATCCGCCAGGCCCTTGCCGTAGGCGCCCTTGTCGTGGACGATGGCGACCTTCTTGTCCTTCAGGTTCGCCAGCACATAGGTGGCGGCGACTTCGGCCTGCTGGTCGTCACGGCCGCAGGTGCGCAGGACGTTGGTGAGGCCGCGGGCGGTGAGATCGGGCGCGGTCGCGGTCGGAGTGACCATCAGGATGCCGTTCTCCGCCAGCACGTCGGAAGCCGGGATGGCAACGCCTGACGTAACCGGGCCGACGACGAAACGGATGCCTTCGCCGACGATCTGGTTGGCGGCCGAAACGCCCTGCTTGGGCTCGCCCGCATCGTCCGTCAGCTTCAGCACGACCTTCTCGCCGAGGATGCCGCCGTTCTTGTTGATCTGCTCGACGGCCGCTTCCGCGCCGTTCTTCACCTGGTCGCCATAGGCGGCGACGGGGCCGGTGAGCGGGGCGATGAGGCCGATGACGATATCGGCATGAGCGAGCGGGGCAAAGGCGACGGAGGCTGCAAGCAAGGCTCCGGCAAAAATCTGCTTCTTCATGGTTCTCTCCTCAACTGGGGCCGCAAAGGGGCCCGGTCGCAAACCATCCTGCGCCCGGACGGCGACGGCCGTGATCCGATGGCAGGACGGAGGGTACTTTCACGGTCCGGAACAATCGTTCGCGAAGGCCCGGCGTGCTGAGGATTGATTAGGCCGGAAGGGCAAAAAGAGCAACAAAATAATGCATTTGCATCTTTGATAGGCGGATCAGGCCTGTGAATGGGAGGGGACGAAACGCAATTGAATCAAAACGGATTGTTAAGATTTACCATTTATAAACATCCGGAAATTTTGAGGATCCACGATGCGTTGCGTATTGATCGTCGTCCTCCTGCTGCTCGCCGGATGTGCGTCCGTCCCCCGACAGACGCAGAATGCCTGCGCCATCTTCGAGCAGCGCGACGGCTACTTCGATAACTGGCGGAAAGCCGCCTATAGCGTGGAGCGCGAATACGGCGTTCCCGTCCCCGTGCTGATGGCGACGGTCTATGCGGAGTCCGGCTTCCGGCACAACGCCCGCCCGCCGCGCACCAAGCTCTTCGGCTTCATTCCCTGGAAGCGCCAGTCGACGGCGCTGGGCTTCTCGCAGGCGCTCGACGGCACCTGGGCGCGCTACAAGCGCGAGACCGGCCGCTGGTCGGCAAGCCGCACCGATTTCGGCGACGCGATCCGCTTCATCGGCTGGTATCACACGGAGAGCAACCGCCGGAACGGCATCGCCCTCAACGATACCTACCGGCTCTACATCGCCTATTACCACGGCCACACCGGCTACCAGCGCGGCAACTGGAGCGCGACGGCAAGGGCGGGCGCCAAGCGGGCGACGACCATGGCCGGCAATTATGCGCGGCAATTGCAGAGCTGCGGCGACTGGTAGGGGGCTGCGGCAGTTTTCCAACCGCGAAGCCTTGTCCGCTACCGGCACATCCCCTCCACCGTCATGCTCGGGCTTGTCCCGAGTATCCGCAACGTCTCATTTTCCGATATGCTGGCAGATCCTCGGCACGAGGCCGAGGATGACGACAGTGGATTGGGAAAGCCGCGCTCCAACAAACAAAAAGCCCCGCGACCTTTCGGTTTCGCGGGGCTTTTTCCGTCTCTTCGCCGCCTCAGCTATCGAGGAACGAGCGCAGCTTGCGGCTGCGGCTCGGGTGCTTTAACTTGCGTAGCGCCTTCGC
Organism: Shinella sp. PSBB067; assembly: GCF_016839145.1. Taxonomy (NCBI): domain Bacteria; kingdom Pseudomonadati; phylum Pseudomonadota; class Alphaproteobacteria; order Hyphomicrobiales; family Rhizobiaceae; genus Shinella; species Shinella sp. PSBB067. The sequence goes on from NZ_CP069303.1 coordinate 2,089,752, forward strand.
CTCGATCTGGCGGATACGTTCGCGGGTGACCGAGAACTGCTGGCCGACTTCCTCCAGCGTGTGGTCCGTGTTCATGCCGATGCCGAAGCGCATGCGCAGGACGCGCTCCTCGCGCGGCGTCAGCGAGGCGAGGACGCGGGTCGTCGTCTCGCGCAGGTTCGCCTGGATGGCGGCGTCGATCGGCAGCAGCGCGTTCTTGTCCTCGATGAAATCGCCGAGGTGGCTGTCTTCTTCGTCACCGACCGGCGTTTCCAGCGAGATCGGCTCCTTGGCGATCTTCAGGACCTTGCGGACCTTTTCGAGCGGCATGGCGAGCTTTTCGGCCAGTTCCTCCGGCGTCGGCTCGCGGCCGATCTCGTGCAGCATCTGGCGCGAGGTGCGGACGATCTTGTTGATCGTCTCGATCATGTGCACCGGAATACGGATCGTGCGGGCCTGGTCGGCGATGGAACGGGTGATCGCCTGCCGGATCCACCACGTCGCGTAGGTGGAGAACTTGTAGCCGCGGCGATACTCGAACTTGTCGACCGCCTTCATCAGGCCGATATTGCCTTCCTGGATGAGGTCGAGGAACTGCAGGCCGCGGTTCGTGTACTTCTTGGCGATCGAGATCACGAGACGGAGGTTGGCTTCCACCATCTCCTTCTTGGCGATGCGCGCCTCGCGCTCGCCCTTCTGCACCATATGCACGATACGGCGGAACTCCGAGATGGAGATGCCGGTCTCGGTGGCCAGATTCTGGATCTCCTGGCGGATGTCGCGGATCGTCGTGTTCTCGCTCTTGGCGAATTCCTTCCAGCCGCGGGCCGCAAGGTTGGCGATCGACTTCATCCAGTTCGGATCGAGTTCCGCGCCGTTGTACTGTTCCAGGAACGAATCGCGCTTGACGCCGTAGCTCTCGGCAAGACGCAGCAGGCGGCCCTCGTTCTGCACGAGGCGCTTGTTGATGTCGTAGAGCTGCTCGACGAGGCTGTCGACACGGTTCTGGTTGAGCGACAGCGACTTGACGGCCGTGATCAGCTCGTCCTTGAGCTCCTTGTAGCGGCGCTCCTGGGCGGGCGACAGCGTGCCGGTCGCCTGCAGGCGGGCTTCCACCTGCTGGTCCTGCAGCTTGCGCAGCTTCTTATAGGTCTCGGCGATGGTGTCGAGCGTCTCCATGACCTGCGGGCGCAGTTCCGCTTCCATGGCGGCGAGCGAGAGGTTCGACTCGTCGTCGTCCTCTTCCTCCTCCTCCGGCGGCAGGCCCTCGCCGCCGACATTGGTGATGTCGTCGTCGTTGGCCGCGCGGGGCTTGCGGTTCTTTTCCTTCTCCTCGGCCGCCTTGCGGTCGGCCTCGATCTTTTCCGGGCTCTGGAACTGCGGGGCAGCCTTCGCCTCGGGACCGGAATAGGTGGTCTCGAGATCGATGATCTCGCGCAGCAGCGTCTGGCCTTCGTTGAGTTCATCCCGCCAGATGATGATGGCCTGGAACGTCAGCGGGCTCTCACAGAGGCCGGCGATCATCGTCTCGCGGCCGGCTTCGATGCGCTTTGCGATGGCGATCTCGCCCTCGCGCGACAGGAGCTCGACGGAGCCCATCTCGCGCAGGTACATGCGCACCGGGTCGTCCGTGCGGTCCGTCGGTTCCTTCTTCTTGGCGGTCGCAAGCGCGGTGCCGCCGGAAGAGGCAAGCTCCCCGCCTTCGCTCTCGTTCTCGTCGTCGCCGCCTTCGTCCTCGCCCTGGGCCGCCTCTTCGGCGTCCTCGTCCTCGATGACGTTGATGCCCATGTCCGAAAGCATGGCCATCGTGTCCTCGATCTGCTCCGAGGTGACTTCCTCGGACGGCAGGACGGAGTTCAGCTCATCCATCGTGACATAGCCGCGCTTCTTGGCGGCCTTGATCATCTTCTTGACGGCATCATCGGAAAGATCGAGAAGAGGGCCGTCGGATGCGCCTTCGCGTTCGTTTTCGACTTCCTCGTTCTCTTTTACCTTTGTCGCCATATTATTTCGTCGCTTTCCTGAGCATCAGTTTCCAAGCGGTCGGGGTTCCGCAGCCGATCGCCCTTCGGCATGCGCAAACGCGAATCAGCGTCCCTGACCTAACGGATTGACAATTAAATCCCGATTAACCACGCCCCGGCCCGCGGGATCGTGGGAATGTTGCCGAAGCAACATAATTGACATGCCTTCCCGATCCGCCGTACCCATTCCTTCTCAGCCAACCATGGTGATTCCCAGAATTTTCGGTTACGTCAAGCTTTTCCGGCAAAAAAGGCGGAAAAGGTTCCGATTCGGGTTCGCGGACGTGAAAGTCGGCGGATCCGGGCGATTGAGCCTCATGTAGGGGCAAATCCCGGAAAGACAAGGGCACGCGCCCGGAGCCTCTCACCCGAATCACCCGCCTCAGAACGAGCGCCCGTCCACCTTGTCGATCGTCAATGTTTCAAGATCGACCGCGGGGATGCAGCGCAGGTTCACCGCCGCCATCCTGTTGCCCTTCGGATCGCTCCCCTCGCCATAGGGCGCGATGCCGCAACTGGCGCAGAAATGATGCTGGATGACATGGCGGTTGAACGTGTAGGTCGAGACGTTCTCCTCCGGCACCGTCAGCCGCAGGTTCTCGCGCGGCACGAAGGCCAGCAGCCCGCCGCGCCGCCGGCACAGGGAACAGTTGCAGTCGAGCGCGGAGGTGAACTCGCCCTCCACCTCGAAGGCGACATTGCCGCAATGACAGCTTCCCTCGTACTTCACACGCAGTCCTCCTTTTGTTCAGACGCATGCCGTTGCCGCAAAACCGCTGCACACTTTTGCGCGGCATGCATCAATACCAGTCCATGACGACCTTTCCGGAATTGCCCGAGCGCATCGCCTCGAAGCCGTCCCGGAAGTCGTCGATCTTGATGCGGTGGGTGATGATCGGCGAAAGGTCGAGCCCGCCCTGCACGAAGGCGATCATCTTGTACCAGGTCTCGAACATCTCGCGCCCGTAGATGCCCTTCAGCGTCAGCATCTTGAAGATCACCTTGTTCCAGTCGATGCCGAATCCATCAGGCGCGATGCCGAGGATGGCGATCTTGCCGCCATTGTTCATCGTGTCGATCATCGAGCGGAAGGCCGGCGGCGCGCCGGACATTTCGAGGCCGACGTCGAAGCCCTCCGTCATGCCGATCTCCGTCATGACGGTGGCGAGGTCCTCCTTCGAGGCGTCCACCACATGGTCGATGCCGACCTTGCGGGCAAGGTCGAGACGGACGGGGTTGATGTCGGTGATGACGACCTTGCGCGCGCCGGAGCGCTTGGCCACCATCGCCCCCATGATGCCGATCGGCCCCGCGCCCGTGACGAGCACGTCCTCGCCGACGAGGTCGAAGGAGAGCGCCGTGTGCACGGCATTGCCGAACGGATCGAAGATCGCCGCCACCTCGTCCGGCACGTCGTCCGGGATCGGGACGACATTGTGCTCGGGGATGCAGACGAACTCGCCGAACGAACCCGGCCGGTTGACGCCGACGCCCTTGGTATAATGGCAGAGATGCCCGCGCCCGGCGCGGCAGTTGCGGCACTTGCCGCAGACGATGTGCCCCTCGCCCGACACCCTTTCGCCGACATGGTACTTGGTGACGGAAGAGCCGATCTCGGCGATCTCGCCGACGAATTCGTGGCCGACGACCATCGGCACCGGAATGGTCTTCTGCGCCCAGTGGTCCCAGTTCCAGATATGCACGTCCGTGCCGCAGATGGCGGATTTCCTGACCCGGATCAGCACGTCGTTCGGGCCGACCTCCGGCACCGGCACGGTCTCCATCCAGAGGCCGACTTCAGGTTTCGCTTTAACCAGCGCACGCATCATGTTCGACATGACGAAATCTCCGCAAGGGATTCAGAAGGCAGTTCAAATGACGCCCAGTTCGCGTCCCACCTCGGCGAAGACTTGAATCGCCTTGCGAACATCCGCCTCGCCGTGTGCCGCCGACATCTGGGTGCGGATGCGCGCCTGCCCGCGCGGCACGACGGGGAAGGAGAAGCCGATCACATAGACGCCCTTTTCCAGCATGCGGCTCGCCATCTCCTGCGCAAGGCTCGCATCGCCCAGCATGACGGGGATGATCGGATGCCCCTCGCCCGCAAGCGTGAAGCCGAGCTTCGTCATCTCCGCGCGGAAGAGATCGGCATTGGCATAGAGCCGTTTCCTGAGTGCATCGCCATTGTCGATGAGGTCGAAGACCTTCAGCGAGGCGGCCGCGATGACCGGGGCGAGCGTATTGGAGAAGAGATAGGGCCGCGAGCGCTGGCGCAGCCATTCGATCACCTCGCGCCTGCCCGACGTATAGCCGCCCGAAGCGCCGCCGAGCGCCTTGCCAAGCGTGCCGGTGATGATATCGACCCGGCCTTCCACGCCGCAATGCTCCGCCGAGCCACGCCCATGCCTGCCGACGAAACCGACGGCATGGCTGTCGTCCACCATGACCATCGCGCCGTATTTTTCCGCAAGGTCGCAGACGCCCTCAAGATTGGCGATGATGCCGTCCATCGAGAAGACGCCGTCCGTCGCGATCATCTTGAAGCGGCTGCCTTCCGCCTTCTTCAGTTCTTCTTCCAGTGCAGCCATGTCGTTGTTGGCATAGCGGAAGCGCTTCGCCTTGGAGAGCCGCACGCCGTCGATGATCGAGGCATGGTTCAGCGCATCGGAGATGATGGCGTCCTCCTCGGAAAGCAGCGTCTCGAAGAGGCCGCCATTGGCATCGAAGCAGGAGGAATAGAGGATCGTATCCTCCAGCCCGAGGAAGGAGGAGATGCGCGCCTCCAGCTGCTTGTGCTCCTCCTGCGTGCCGCAGATGAAGCGCACCGAGGCCATGCCGTAGCCGTAGCGGTCGAGCGCCTTCTTGCCGGCCTCCGCCAGTTCCTCGTTGTCGGCAAGGCCGAGATAGTTGTTGGCGCAGAAATTCAGCACGCGCTCGCCCGAGGTCACGGTGATCTCGCCCGCCTGCTTGGAGGTGATGACGCGCTCGGACTTGTAGAGGCCGGCCGACTTGAGGCCGGCGATTTCGGATTGCAGATGGGCGATGAAGGCGGAGGTCATGGGCACGCACTCACGGCTGGAAGGAATGGTCGGATTAAAGGGCGGCAGCTCAAGCAGCGCGCGCCGCATAGGCGGAAACGAGCGTCTCGTAATCCTCCATCGGCGGGAATTTCTCGTAGCTGTGCACGGCGCCGGTCGCGGCGAAGGTAAGCTTCTCGCTGGTATAGGTTTCGATGAAGGGCTGGAACCAGCCGGTATCCTCGAACATGGTCGGCCGGACATTGACGAAGAAATCCATGCCCGCCGGCCGCGTGAACATCCAGGTCATGCAATCGGGACAGAAATGATGCCCCGCCTCGCGGCTGGCGCCGGCGACGACCGGCTCGCCCGCCGTGACGGCAAAACCCTCCGAGGGAATCGCCGCGCTCAGCGAATAGGCGCTGGCCGACATGCGCTGGCAGCCGGTGCAATGGCAGGCCATGGTCAGGAGCGGCGGCGCGCTGATACGGATCTTCACCCGCCCGCAACGGCAGGCTCCGTCAAGCGGCAAGGTCGGTTGCTTCATGGGCTCGGCTTCCCCCCGGATAAGCGCTGGCTTGCCTTGTTATCGTAGCGCCGGCGAATGGCTCCACGGCATAGTTCTAGCGCAGCCTCAGCCGGCGTAAAGGGCCGTCGTCCCGTTTTCAGGGCCGCTCGCAGGCAATCAGCAGGAACATCGGCCGGTTCAGTTCCACCTGCCATTCGGGATGCGCGGCAAGCTGCGCCTCGCTCGGCTTCCACTCCTCGACATGGCGGATGACGAAGCCCGCGGCGATGAGCGCATTCAGCGTCGTGCCGAGGGTGCGGTGATGCTTGACGACGCCCTTGGCAAGCCAGTCCGTCGTGCGCGGCCCTTCGACGAGATAGAAATCCACCGGCCAGATCGTGCGGCCGTCGACCTCCGCCCAATCGGGCACCGAGGGGGCCATGTAGAGCGGGTGCTCGATGGTGAAGACGAAGGACGACCCCGGCACCAGCGCCGCATGGATCGTGCGCACCAGCCGGTCGAAATCCGCGATATAATGGAAGGCGAGCGAGGAATAGGCGAAGTCGAAGGCGCCCTCCGGCAATTCGAGCCGGTCGAGATCGGCGATCTCGTAGCGCACGGCCGGCGATTGCGTTTCCGCCTTCGCGCGCGCCAGCATGTTTTCCGAAAGATCGAGGGCGAGCACGCTTTTCGCCCCCTCCGCGGCGGCATGGCGCGCGAACCAGCCGAAGCCGCAGCCGAGATCGACGACGCGCCGGCCCGCAAGATCGGGCAGCAGCGTGCGCACCGATTCCCATTCCGCCGCGCCGGCAAGCCCGTGAACCGAGCGGGGAAGGCTGGAATAGCCCTCGAAGAAGGCGGGCTGGTCGTAGATATTCTGGGCCATGGCGAAATCCTTTCCGCCGCGGACATAGCGCCTTTTCGGCAAAGGACAAACCCCGCCGGGGTTGACAGAAACGCCCCGCCTCTGTCCGGTGGCGCCACGAAAGGAAGCGACGATGACGATATTGGACAGGTTTTCCCAGAAAGGCCGCGTGGCCCTCGTCACCGGCGCCGGCCGCGGCCTCGGCTTCGAAATCGCCAGGGGCCTCGCCGAGGCCGGCGCGCATGTCGTGCTGACGGGCCGGACGGCCGCGGCGCTCGACGAGGCGGTGAAAGCAATCGCTGCTGCCGGCGGCAGCGCCTCCTCCGCCGCCTTCGACATCGCCGACCGCGCCGCCCAGCGCGAAACCCTCGCCGAAATCGAGCGCCGGCACGGGCGGCTGGACGTGCTGGTCAACAATGTCGGCGCGCGCGACCGCCGGCCGCTCTCCGAAATGGAGGATGCGGCCATCGACGCGCTCCTCCTCACCGACCTTGCCGCCGCCGCCAGCCTCTCGCGCGACGCGGCCGCGATCATGAAGCGTCACGGCCATGGCCGCCTCATCTCGGTCACCTCGATCAACGGCCATGTCGCGCTGCCGAACGACGGCATCTACCCCGCCGCCAAGCACGGCCTCACCGGCCTGATGCGCGGCATGGCGGTGGAATACGGCCCCTTCGGCATCACCAGCAATGCCATCGCCCCCGGCTGGTTCGCGACGGAAACCAATGCCGCGATGGCCGACGACGACGAGCTGACGCCCTTCGTGCGCCAGCGCATTCCCGTCCAGCGCTGGGCGCGCCCCGACGAGATCGCCGGCGCCGCCCTCTTCCTCGCCAGCGACGCCGCCTCCTTCGTCAACGGCCATGTGCTGGTGGTGGATGGCGGGATGACGGTGCGGATGTAGGCGAAAGCCCCTCATCCGGCCTGCCGGCCACGTCCTCCCCGTAAACGGGGCGAAGAGGATTTGCCGCGCCGGTTTCCTCAATCATTGTCAGGTCAGCCCTTCTCACTGCTTGCGGAGAGGCTATCGATTTTGAAGGAGGCCGTTTCCCATCTCCCTTCTCCCCAGCGGGGAGAAGGTGCCGGCAGGCGGATGAGGGGGACGCCGAAGGCAGGAAAAATCAACGGCTTTATTCGAAATGCCCCTCATCCGACCCTTGGGGCCACCTTCTCCCCGTTGGGGAGAAGGGAAAAGCGGCAGCGCCGAATTCCATATGCGACAGCCCTGCCGCGGGCATGGAGAAGGTGAAGGCAGCCACACCCTCCCGATCCTCTCACGCCGGCGGACCCGGGAAACCTCGGCATCCCTCCCTTCGCCCCGCCAGCGGGGAGAGCGACTGTCTTGTCAGTCAAGCGCTTTGCCATGGTTTTCCGTCCCGGATGATGGCGTTGAGGATGGTGAGGAGCTTTCGCATGGTCGCGACGATGGCGACGATCTTCGGCTTTCCGGCAGCAACGAGACGGTCGCGGAAAGCCTTGAGGACCGGGTTGTGACGGGCCGCCACGAGAGCGGCCATGAACAGCACGGCCCGCACCCGGCTGCGCCCGCCACCGATGAAGCTCTTGCCGCGCCACTTGCCCGACTGCCGCGTGAACGGTGCAACGCCCGCCAATGACGCGATCCGGCGCCGGTCGAGGCTGCCCAGTTCCGGCATCTCGGCAATCAGCGTGCGGGCCGTGGTCGGCCCCACGCCCGGCACCGACGTCAGAAGGGCCTCGCGCACCCGCCACAAGGGCGATTTGCGAATGCGCCCGTCCAGATCGCCATCCAGGCTTTCCAGTTCACGCCTCAGCGCGGCAAGCAGCCGCCTGATGCTCTTGCTCGTCTCCTTCGCCAGGGCCATCCGCGCCCGGTTCTCTTCCGCCGTGATCATCTGCACGATCTGGCGGCGGCGCGAAACGATGGCCGAGAAGACCTCGCTTTCCTCATCGCGCAACGGCCGGATCTCGGGGCTTGTTGCGGCCACGAAGGCTGCGATCACGGCCGCATCGATCGGATCGGTCTTGGCGCGCTTGCCCAGGGCATGGGCATAGGAACGCACCTGCGCCGGATTGACCACGACCACCGCAAAGCCGGTCGAAGACAGGCCTGCGGCTGCAAGCATCTCGTAACCGCCGGTCGCCTCCAACGCCACGATCCCGGCCTTCGCCCGGGTAAGCCGCCTGGCCAGTTCATCCACGCCGGCATGATCATTGCCGACGAAGAAACTGTCCCCGGCCGGAAGCACATGCACATCCAGCCGTTCCTTGGAAACATCGATGCCAACGATCACATCCATCTTGTCCCATCCTTGCCTAAGCGGGCTTCGCGAGCGGCCCTGGCGACTGTTCGGGTTCGATGGAACCGCGGATGATGACCCGAGCTCTCCCACGGGCTTGCAAGCCCAAAGGTCATGCGGTCTCTCATCCGCCACCGCGACACGCACTACAGCGCCAAACGCGGGCCAAGGGAAGTTACAAAGGTCGCGGCAGCGGGATGAGGGGCAAGCGCCCGCCTATCCCGCCGCAGCCGCCTCCAGCGGCGCGATATCCAGCTTGACCATCTTCAGCATCGCCGCAGTGACGCGGCGCACCTTGTCCGGATCGGGATCGCTCATCAGCTCGCCGAGCCGTGTCGGCGCGATCTGCCAGGAAAGGCCCCAGCGGTCCTTCAGCCAGCCGCACTGCTCCACCGAGCCGCCCTCGCGCAGCGCATTCCATAACCGGTCGAGGTCGCCCTGCGTCTCGCACTCCACCACGATGGAGAAGCTGTGGTTGAAGGGATCGAGCGGCCCGGCCTCGATGGCCATGTAGCGCTGGTCGCCGAGCGTGAAGCTCGCGCTCTTCACGCTGCCGGCCGGCCCGCTCGGCGTATCGGCCATCATAGGCGTGACCCAGTGGACGGAAGAGCCGGGAATGAGCGAGGCATAGAAGCCGATGGCGGCCTCCATGTCCTTCTCGAACCAGAGATGCTGCGTGACTTTCATCGGAACGTCCTCCTGCTGACCGTCAACAAGGACGACGGAGGACCGAACGTTCCGACGGGGCTTCCAAAAAACTAGCCCGCGAAGTCCTCGATGACCGCAAGGAACGCCTCGCCGAAGCGGTCGCGCTTGGAAACGCCGATGCCGGGAATGTCGAGAAGCTCCTCGAGATCGGCCGGCCGTTCCCGCGCGAGCGCGATCAGCGTCGTATCCGGGAAGACGACATAGGGCGGCACGTCGAGATCCTTGGCGATGGCAAGGCGCTCGGCCCGCAGCAGTTCGAAGAGTTCCCGGTCGGAACCCGAAAGGTTGTCGCGCTCGCGGGCGGCGGGCGAGCCGCCCGCCCTCGCCTTGCGCCCGGTCTGTGGCCGGTCCTTGCGGAACAGCACCTCCCGCTCGTGGCGGAAGACGTCGCGCGCCTCCGGCTCCAGCTTCAGCGCGCCATAGGCGGAATGGTCGACGCTGATGAGGCCCATGGCCAGCAATTGCCGGAAGATCGATTGCCAGACGCGCGGCGCGATATCCTTGCCGGCGCCGAAGACCGGCATCTCCGTATGGCCGAAGCGCTCCGTCTTCTCGTTGACCGTGCCCATCAGCACATCGATGACGTGCCCTGCGCCGAACCGCTCGCCCGTGCGATAGACCGCCGCGAGCGCCCTGATCGCGGCCTCCGTGCCGTCCCATGTCTCGACCGGGTTGCGGCAGGTGTCGCAATTGCCGCAATGGCCGGGATAGGCCTCGCCGAAATGCGCGAGGATGGCCTTGCGCCGGCAGCCTGCCGTCTCGCAGATGGCGAGCAGCGCCGTCAGCTTGGCACGCTCGATGCGCTTCACCTCCTCGGCCGCCCCGCCCTCGTCTATCATCTTGCGCCGCTGCACGACGTCGGCCATGCCATAGGCCATCCAGACCTCGGAGGGCAGGCCGTCGCGTCCCGCGCGCCCGGTCTCCTGGTAATAGGCCTCCACCGAGCCCGGCAGGTCGAGATGGGCGACGTAGCGCACATCCGGCTTGTCGATACCCATGCCGAAGGCGACCGTGGCGACGAGGCAGAGGTTTTCTTCCTTGAGAAAAGCATCCTGGTTGGCGTCGCGCACCGCACGGTCGAACCCGGCATGGTAAGGCAGCGCGCGAATGCCCTGCGTGTTCAGCCACGTGGCCGTGTCCTCTACCTTGGCGCGCGACAGGCAATAGACGATGCCGCTCTCTCCTTCGTGGCGCGACAGGAAGCGCAGGAGCTGCTGGCGCGCCTGATCGCGCTCGGCGATCTCGTAGGAGATGTTCGGCCGGTCGAAGCTGGTGGTGAAGACCTCGGCATCCTCGAGCCCGAGGCGCTCGATGATGTCCTCGCGCGTATGCGGATCGGCCGTCGCCGTGAGCGCGATGCGCGGCACGCCGGGATAACGCTCGCCGAGCAGGCCGAGCGTGCGGTATTCCGGCCGGAAATCGTGACCCCATTGCGAGACGCAATGCGCCTCGTCGATGGCGAAGAGCGCGATGCGGGCCTCCGCGACGAGATCGGCGAAGCCGTCCGTGACGATACGCTCGGGCGTCACATAGAGAAGGTCGAGTTCGCCGCTGCGCATGGCGTCGCGCACGGCGAAGAACTCGTCCCGCGTCAGCGAGGAATTGAGCGCCGCCGCCTTGACACCGAGCTGCTTCAGCGCCTCCACCTGGTCGCGCATCAGCGCGATCAGCGGCGATATTACGATGCCGACGCCCTGGCGGCAAAGTGCGGGAATCTGGAAGCACAGCGACTTGCCCGCCCCGGTCGGAAACAGCACCACGGCATCGCCCCCCGCCGTCACATGCTCCACCACCGCCTGCTGCTTGCCGCGAAAGGCGTCGTAGCCATAGACGCGCTTGAGCACGTCGAGCGGATCGGCGACCTCAGCATCGAACAGGGCGGAGAGAGAACCGGAGGGATTTGCCTGAATCATGACCTGCACTTTCTCCCTCCATTCTGGCCAAGCACGGGACCATCGGCAACCACCCGACCGACGACTTTTGCCTTCACGCACAATGTTCTTGTTTTGTTCGATTTTCAAGGGCAGGTTGCAAGAAAACTGTACAGACCAAAAGGGAGCACTCACGACGCATGGGATATAGTGGCGACCACGCTAGAAGGCCGAAGCCAGTCGGCAAGGGCCGATCCGAAGGACTCTCCTACCACTGCCCGCCTGCATCGAGACCCGAAATTCTAGTGGTGCTCTCTTGTACAGCAAACTAGCCGGCGTGTTTCCAGAAAACCTTGGTTACTCCCATCATTCACGCTCTGTAGTGAAAACGCCAGATGATAGGGAGTTTGCAAATCGTTTCTCCGATTTTATTGTCTCATATCTATTTCCATCAAGCTGTTTCGAGTAATGTTCCTTAATCCAGGGAATGATGCGGGTTATTTTCCCGCCAGTTTTCGGATTGCTCGTGATTGCAATTTCTATTGAAGCTAATCGATACCCCGGCCCGAAAGTCGCCTCCAGATTGTCAGGATCGACCTCCTCGACGCTTGCCGGATCGTTGATATCCCGAAAAGTCACGAGTGTCGGATAGAGTTCGCGCGGCAATGCGCGGGTTTCCCGCAGGCGATAGAGACGATCGAATCCCTCGATCCGCTCCTCGCGCGACGTCGTGATCGGCCCGATAAATGTCTCATAGGCCATCTCGGGGTCGTTTTGGCTCATTATCGCGAAGAGATACCTGCCCGGAGCAACCTCGACAAACGCCGCTTCGCCGGAGTGGGCATGGTTGCTGGCTCCCATGAAATCCCCCATCCCATACCATTTGGGCCAGAAGCCGTAGGAGGCCTGAATGACGGAGCTGCCGCTTACTTCACCGTCGGGCGTCATCACCCTGAGTTCGAGTTTTTGATTCCAGGACCAGTTATAGAAGCCGATAAGTCTGCAGCCTGACAGAGCAAACACCACCGCCAACAACAAGACTACTGCGGCCGTTCGCCTGTGATGGGGCTGCGCGCCAGTCGATGCGGCCTGCGGCATTCTTCTCATACCTACTTCCCCGCCGGCCCCTTCACCCGGCCGGAGAGCACGCCGAAGCCTTCGATGATGGCCTCCTGGTTCTCCATCCGGACGGTCTCCATCTGCACCTCCTGAAGCGCGCGCAGGATCTGCGGCACGCGCTCGTCGTCGCCCTCATCCGTCGAGACGGCGAGTTCGCGTTCAAGCTCGCGGCGCTGCCAGAGGAGCGCGCGGGTGCGCTTGTGGAGAGCGAGCGCCTGGAGATAGCCTTCGCGGGCATCCTCGGGCGCTGCGTCTTCCGTCGCGGTCCACAGGCGCGAATTGCGGATCTGCTGGTCGAGGCCCTTGAGCAGGGTGTCGAAGCCGGCGGCTTCCAGCTCCTCGACCAGCCGGGCGCGGTCGAGCCGCGCGCCGACGGAGCCGGCAATGCCGATGAGGGCCGACCAGAGGCGCTGGAGGTCGCGGTTTTCGTATTCGATGATGGCGATCTCGTCATAGTCGCTGAAGAGAAGGCCCGGATGGTTGACGACGGTGAGCGCCAGCACGCTTTCACGCAGGGCCGGCAGCTCCTGCGCGCCGCGCACAAGCGCCGAGCGGGCGAGCCGGTCTGAAATGCCGGAGGGGACCATATTGCCCTGCGGCCCGCCGCGTCCGCCGCCCCTGCCCTGCCGGTTGCCGGAAAAGCCGCCGCCGCCCTGTCGCTGGGCGGGGCGGAAGAAGGCGTTCAGCCGCTCGCGCATGTCCTGCTGGTAGTGGCGGCGCACGTCCTCGTCGGCGATGCCGGCGGTGATCTGGCGCAGGCGCGATTCGAGTTCCGCGCGGCTTTCCGGCGTGTCCAGCGCCGAGCCCTGGACCTCGCGGTTCCAGATCATGTCGGCGAGCGGGCGGGCGTTCGCCAGCACCTTGTCGAAGGGCGCGCGGCCCTCGTGGCGCACGAGGTCATCAGGGTCCTTGCCGTCCGGCAGCAGCGCGAAGCGCACCGTGCGGCCCGGCTTGATGAAGGGCAGCGCGAGGTCGGCCGCCCGGTTCGCCGCGCGGACGCCCGCCCCGTCGCCGTCGAAGCAGAGCACCGGCTGCGGCGTCATCTTCCAGAGCAGCTCGAGCTGGTTCTCGGTAAGCGCCGTGCCGAGCGGGGCGACGGCATTCTCGATGCCCGCCTGGTAGAGCGCGATCACGTCCATATAGCCTTCGACGGCGATGATCGTCCCCGTCCCATCAGCCCCCTGCGCCCCTTTTCGGGCACGGGCGTGGTTGTAGAGCACGCTTCCCTTGTGGAAAAGCTCCGTCTCGTTGGAATTGAGGTATTTCGCCGGCGCGTCCGGCGACATGGCGCGGCCGCCGAAGGCGATGACCTTTTCCCGCACCGAGAGGATGGGGAACATGATGCGGTCGCGGAACCGGTCGTAGGAGACGGGGATTTCCGGCCCGTGCACGACGAGGCCGCAGGCCTCGATCGCCTCCTTCGGCACGCCCTTGCCCGCCAGAAACTCCTTCAGCGCGTTGCGGCTCTCCGGCGCATAGCCAAGGCGGAAAGTCTCGATGGTGCGGCCGGTCAGCCCGCGGTCGCGCAGATAGGCGCGCGCCTTCGCCCCGGCCGGCGTCTGGAGCTGGTCCTCGAAGAAGCGGGTAGCCATCTCCATGACCTCGACGAGGCCCATGCGCTCCTTCTCGCGCTGCTCGGCCTGCGGGTCCGGCTGGGGCATGGCGACGCCCGCAAGGTCGGCGATCTGCTGCACGGCCTCGGGGAAGGACAGGCCGTCGAGATCGGTGAGGAAGCGGAAGTGATCGCCCGAGACGCCGCAGCCGAAGCAATGGTAGCGGCCCTTGCGGTCCTCGCAGTGGAAGGACGGCGATTTCTCGCCATGGAACGGGCAGCAGGCCCAGTAGTCCCCGCGCGAGACATTGGTCTTCCTGCGATCCCAGGTCACGCGTCGGCCGATCACGTCCGAGATGGGGACGCGGTCGCGAATCTCGTCTAGGAAGGCGTTGGAAAAGCGCATGGATACCTCGATCGAGGTTCATATAACCATGCACGGGGCCCACCGCCAGCATTACCGCCCGGCGCCACGGCAATTCACAGGCTCAGGCTCAAAATCCCATGTCGGGCGCGTAGAAGCAGCGGGGCGTGTCCTCGGTCGGGTAGAGGCAGAGATGGTATTCGCCATCCTGCGAGCGGCGGGCGGTGCCCTGCGGCAGGAGGAAGATATGGCGGCGGGTGGCGAGGCGATGGTCGCCCGGCGCCAGCGTCACCTGATAGTCCCCGTGGACGATGCGCACGGCGGTCGCCGGGATCATCTGGCAGTCGCCGTTGTGGTTGCTGCCGTTGCAACAATATTGCTCGTACTGCCAGCCGCTCGGCGCATCGTGCGCGAGGGCCGGCCCGGCAAGGGCGATGGCTGCTAGGGAAAGAAGAAACGTCGCACGCATGGGTTCGGCCTCCGTTTCGTGGAACGGCCACCGGGAACCTCGACGCTAGACAATCCGGCGGCACCACATGCACTTCGCCGGGGCGGGCGGTGACGTTCGACGACGCATCGTCACGCTCCTATTGCTGCGAGCTCAACTTTGCTCCTTCCTTTTGGTTCCTCCAAGCCGCAGGCGGGAAACGAAAAAGGCGGCCATCGGCCGCCTTCAGGCTGCTGACAAAGGGGGAACCCCTCTTCCGTCATGCTCGGGCCTGTCCCGAGCATCCGCAACGTCCCGATCTTTCGATGCGTTGGCAAATCCTCGGCACAAGGCCGAGGATGACGGCGGCGGGTGAGGAGGTTTGTCAACAATATGAAGGCGGCCATCGGCCGCCTTCATATTGCGAGAGGACCGCAATTTACTTCAGCAGGTCCTTCACCACGCCGGAAGCCTTGGCGAAGTCCATCTGGCCGGGATAGCGCTCCTTCAGCACGGCCATGACCTTGCCCATGTCGCGCAGGCCCTGTGCGCCGATCTCGGCGATGGCCGCGGCGATGAGGTCCTTCATCCTGTCCTCGGGAATCTGCTCCGGCAGGAAGCCCTCGATGACCTTGATTTCCTCGCGCTCCTGGGCGGCGAGTTCCGGGCGGCCGTTCTCTGCGAAGATCTTGGCGGATTCCTCGCGCTGCTTGATCATCTTGGCGAGGATCTGCAGCAGCTCGTCGGTTTCCACGGGACCCTTGCCGGCACCGCGATTGGCGATGTCGCGGTCCTTCAGCGTGGCCTGGATCAGGCGTAGCGTGGAGACACGGCAGGCGTCCTTGGCCTTGATGGCATCCTTGAGGGCGTTTGCGATGGTCTCGCGCATCATTTTCTCCATGCGAGGTGGCCTGACGCGGGATGCGTGGCTTGACCTCGATCGTCGTTCGATTGTGCATGCTCATAGACCGGCGGAGGGCGTGCCCGCAAACGGATTACGCAAGCGATTGATTTCAAACGCTTTATAATTCCGCACAATCCACAGGCAACGGTTGACCCCGCCCCCTGCTTTGTCTATTTTCCGGCACCTGCACGAAAATCGGCAATCAGGGCGAACCAACGCGGGTTTCCGCGCGCCCCCGTCTGCGACAATTGCCTGCGATCTTAAATGGTGCCCGAGCCCCCGGCTTTCAAGCCGGCGCCCGGTGCCGGAAACGGGATACTCATGACCTCGACCCCCGCATGGACCTCCGAAAAGCCCACCGCCCTGCTCGTCCTTGCCGACGGCACCGTGATCGAAGGCAAGGGCATCGGCGCCACCGGCAAGGTGACGGCGGAAGTCTGCTTCAACACCGCGCTGACGGGCTACCAGGAAATCCTGACCGACCCCTCCTATCTCGGCCAGATCGTCACCTTCACCTTCCCGCATATCGGCAATATCGGCGCCAATGACGAGGACATCGAGGACCTGACGCCGGCCGCCCGCCACGGCGCGGTCGGCACGATCTTCAAGGCCGACATCACCGACCCGTCGAACTACCGCTCGGCAAGGCATCTCGACGCCTGGCTGAAGGCCCGCGGCATCATCGGCCTTTCCGGCATCGATACCCGCGCGCTGACCGCCTGGATCCGCGAGAACGGCGCGCCGAACGCGGTGATCGCCCACGACCCGAACGGCGTCTTCGACATCGACACGCTGAAAGCGGAAGCCAGGGCCTGGAGCGGCCTCGTCGGCCTCGACCTCGCCAAGGTCGCCTCCTCCGGCCAGTCCTCGCGCTGGAGCGAGAAGCCCTGGGTGTGGAACGA
Organism: Shinella sp. PSBB067; assembly: GCF_016839145.1. Lineage (NCBI taxonomy): Bacteria > Pseudomonadati > Pseudomonadota > Alphaproteobacteria > Hyphomicrobiales > Rhizobiaceae > Shinella > Shinella sp. PSBB067. The sequence goes on from NZ_CP069303.1 coordinate 2,106,271, forward strand.
GGGCTACGAAGACCTCGCGGACGGCGACGTGAAGTATCACATCGTCGCGCTCGACTACGGCGTGAAGCGAAATATCCTGCGCCTCTTCGCGGGCCTCGGCTGCAAGATCACGGTCATGCCGGCCATCTCCAGCGCCGAGGACGTGCTGGCGCTGAAGCCGGACGGCATCTTCCTGTCCAACGGCCCGGGCGATCCGGCGGCGACCGGCGAATATGCCGTGCCTGTCATCAAGACGCTGATCGAGACGGGCATTCCGGTCTTCGGCATCTGCCTCGGCCACCAGATGCTCGGCCTTGCCGTCGGCGCGACGACCGAGAAGATGCACCAGGGCCACCACGGCGCGAACCATCCGGTGAAGGACCACACGACCGGCAAGGTCGAGATCGTCTCGATGAACCACGGCTTCGCCGTCGCCTCGTCGTCCCTGCCCGACGGCGTCGAGGAGACCCACGTTTCCCTGTTCGACGGCACGAATTGCGGCCTGCGCCTTGTCGGCAAGCCGGTCTTCTCCGTGCAGCACCACCCGGAAGCCTCCCCCGGCCCGCAGGACAGCCACTACCTCTTCCGCCGCTTCATCAACCTGGTGCGCGAGAAGAAGGGCGAGGAAGCCATCCCGGAACGCGCGTAAGCGTCACCCGCGGGACGAAAAACGAGAAAGACCCGCCGAATAGCGGGTCTTTCTCGTTTGAGGCTAGAGCAATTCCAGCAAAAGTGCGCAGCGGTTTTGCGTCCGGAATTGCGTAGAAACAAAAGGATAGGGCATTTTCGCGATTCGAAGAAAAGCGGAAATGCTCTAGAGCGGAATGCTCTTGGGTTGAATCGGCCTGGGATTTCCAAGCTGGCGTATTCGTGATTCAAGATGCTGGCTGGAATGGAGGCCAGCATCTTATGCCGAAGGCCTATTCCCTTGATCTTCGTGAACGTGCCGTGTCCCGGGTTTTGGCCGGCGAAAGTGCTCGTTCGGTTGCGGCTGTTTTGAACATCAGCGTGTCCAGCGTGGTGAAGTGGTCGCAGCGCTATCGGGCGACGGGGAGCCCGGCTGCGGGTCGGGCCGTGGGCCGTCCACGCCCGTTGCTTCTCGGGCCGCACCGCGCCTTTCTCTTGGAGCGGATCAACAGCGGGGGTCACATCACCTTGCGCGGGCTGCAAGCCGAGCTTGCCGAGCGCGGGGCGAAGGTCGACTACCGGACGGTCTGGAACTTCGTCCATGCCGAGGGGCTGAGCTTCAAAAAAAACCGTTCTGCCAAGCGAGCAATATCGTCCTGACATCGCGCGTCGACGGGCCCAGTGGAAGAAATACCAAGGCCGCCTCGATCCGCGACGGCTGGTCTTCATCGATGAAACCTGGGCCAAGACCAACATGGCGCCGATCCGGGGTTGGGCACCACGCGGTCACAGATTGCAAAGCCGGGTGCCGCATGGCCACTGGAAGACGTTGACCCTGATTGCGGCGTTGCGCTGCGACCGCATCGACGCGCCATGCGTGTTCGACAGCGCTATCAACGCACGCAGCTTCACAGCCTATGTCGAGCAGGTTCTCGTGCCGACGCTGCGACCCGGCGACATCGTCATCATGGACAACCTCGGCTCACACAAGGGTCAGCCAGTGCGGACGGCTATCCGCAAGGCAGGAGCAAAGCTCTTCTTCCTGCCCCCATACAGTCCGGACCTGAACCCCATCGAACAGGTCTTCGCCAAGCTCAAGCACCTCATGCGCGCGGCCGCCGAACGAACCGTCGAGGCAACTTGGAAAGCCGCTGGTAGGCTGCTCCGATGCTTCCCCCCAAACGAATGCCAAAACTATCTCATCAACGCTGGGTACGCTTCAATGTAAGCGCATCAGACTCTAGGAATGCGTCACGGTTCCCTGGTGGAACGTCATCCGCCAGCCCGCCGCGGTGCGGGTCCAGATGGAACTGCGCAGAACGTGCCGTGCACGCTCCGCGCCGGTGCTGCGGCTGGTGCGGTAGGTAAGCAGGACCGCATCGTCGCCAAGCTGCGTGAGGGCGTAGTCGAAAGCATGGAGACTGACATCCGCGGGTTCCTCCTGCGCCATCAGTTCGATGATCTGCGCACGGCGATAGACCGTGCCGGAGCTGCCGAACTCGACGAAATCCTCCGCCAGCAACGCCTTCAGCGCCTGCCGCGACCGGCGGACCTCGGGGCGGTGCAGCCGTTCCTCCAGCGCACGGATTTCCGCCAGAAGCCGGCCTGCCCCGCCCATCAGGTCCGCTCCCGCACCAGCCGGTAGAAGCGCCAGTTAAGCAGGATGGAGGCGGCGGAGAGGCCGGCGAGGAAGCCGAACCAGACGCCGATGCCACCGAACCCTGCCGGGAAGGCGAAGAACCAGGCGGCGAGGAAGCCGATCGGCCAGTAGGAGACCAGCGCAAGGACCATCGGGATGCGCGTGTCCTTGAGGCCGCGCAGCAGGCCGGCGGCAATGGCCTGCAGGCCATCGACGAGCTGGAAGATGCCGGCGATCACCACGAAGGGTCCGGCGATGGCGAGGACCGCGGCCGAATCCTTGCCCGCCTTGTCGAGGAAGATCGAGGCGAGCTGTGTCGGAACAAGTGCGAAGAGCACGCCGCCGCCGACCGCGATGGCGGCCGCGATGACGAGCACCGCCCATGCCGCCCGCACGACGCCGAGATGATCGCCGCGGCCATGCGCCACGCCGACGCGCACCGTGCCGGCCTGCGCGAGGCCGAGCGGAATCATGAAGGCGACTGACGCGAGCTGCAGCGCGATGCCGTGCGCGGCAAGCTCCAGCGTGCCGATATTGCCCATCAGCAGCGAGGCGCCGGTGAAGAGGCTGACTTCCGCCAGCATGGTGAGGCCGATCGGCAGGCCGAGATGGAAGACCTCGCGCAGCGCGCCCCAGTCCGGCCGCCAGAAGCGGACGAAGAGTTCGTAGCGGCGCATGTCGGCGCGCGACTGGATATAGGCGGTGATCAGCACGAAGCTCAGCACGTTGACGCCGACGGAGACGATGGCCGCCCCCTCGATGCCCATGGCCGGAAGGCCGAAATGGCCGAGCACCAGCGCATAGGCGAAGAAGGCGTTCACCGTCAGGATGATGATCGTGACATAGAGCACGATCCCGGCCCGGCCATGCGCGCTGACGAGGCCGCGCAGCGTCATGAAGAGCAGCGCCGGGCCGATGCCCCATTGCGCGATCTTCAGGTAGCTGCCGGCAAGCGCGGCGACCTCCGGCTTCTGGCCGGCAAACAGCAGGATGCTCTCGGCATTGTAGAAGAGCGGGATCATCAGCGCCGCATAGAAGAGCGCCACCCACATGCCCATGCGCACGGAACGGCGCACGGAAACCGTGTCGCCCCGGCCATAGGCCTGCGCCACCATGGGCATGACGGCATTGGCAAAGCCCGAGCCGAGGATGAAGATGGTGAAGAAGAACTGGCTGGACAGCACGATCGCCGCAAGATGCGCGGCGCCGAGCCGGCCGAGGATCACCACGTCCGTCGTGTGGATGCCGAGCTGGGCGAGCTGGGCGCCGATCAGCGGCACGCCGAGCGTCAGGGTCGCCCGGAAATGCCGCCCCCAGCCGTTGTCCTCGCGATGCGTTGCCATGTGCATGATAGTTCTCACTTTCGCCTCGCTTCCGATCACAAGTTCCGGTCGCGATCAATCGAATAGAATTGATAACGTCATCAAAAATGCGCGGAAACGGCGCTCCGGGGCCGTTTCCGGACGAAAATTTCGTCGAAATGTCACGTTTGAAAGCGCTTCAGGCGCTTTCCGGCGCAAAATTCCCGCTCGGGCCGACACCGGCCCCCTTCAGCTTGACGAGGAAGATCGCGAGGCCCACGAGGAGGATGAGCGCCGCCACCGCGAACGGCGCGCCGGCAAAGGCGACGGGCGCGGACGGCGCGGTGAAATGGCTGAAGACCTGCGTGAAGATCAGCGGCCCGATGATGGTCGTGATCGAGGAAACGCTGGTCAGCGCCCCTTGCAGCTCGCCCTGCGCCGAGGCCGGCACGCGGGCGGAGGCGATGGAGCGCAGCGGCGGATCGGCCAGCGCCTCCAGCGCCGTCAGCGCGATGACGGCATAGATCATCCAGCCCTGCCAGGCCGCGGCATAGCCGGAAAGCCCGACGACCGAGAAGACGAGGCCGAGGACGGCCGTGCGGTATTCGCCGAGCCTCGGCACGATGCGCGGCAGGACGAAGCCCATGACGACCGCCCCGCCGATGCCGAAGATGCCGAGCGACAGGCCGATCTGCCCCTCGCTCCAGCCGTAGCGATAGGCGCCGACGAAGGACCAGACCGCCGGATAGACGGCATGCGCCAGCCCATAACAGAGGAAGACGACGCCGACCCACAGCACGCCGGGATAATTGCGCATCTGCATGAGCGCGCCGAGCGGATTGGCGCGGACAAGCTCGAAGGGGCGTCGATTGTGTGCCGCAAGGCTCTCCGGCAGCAGGATCCACGCGCCGACGAAATTGAGGAAGGCGAGCGCGGCCGCGCCGTAGAAGGGAATGCGCGGCCCGAACTCGCCGAGAAGCCCGCCGACGACAGGCCCGATGACGAAGCCGGTGCCGAAGGCGATGCCCATCAGCCCGAAATTCTTCGAGCGCGTCTCGTCGTTCGACACGTCCGCGATATAGGCGGCGGCCGTGCTGAAGCTCGCGCCGCTGATGCCCGCCAGCACCCGCCCGACGAAGAGCATCCAGTAGCTTACCGCCATCGCGCAGATGAGGTTGTCGATGGCGAAGGTGAGGATGCAGGCCAAAAGCACCGGCCGCCGGCCGAAGCGATCCGAAAGATTGCCGATGAGCGGCGCGAACAGGAACTGCATGCCGGCATAGACGAGCAGCAGCCAGCCGCCGTCGATGGCCGCCTGGCTGATGTCGTCGCCCGTCAGCTCGCGCAGATAGGTCGGCAGGACCGGCATGATGATGGCGATGCCGATCACGTCGAGGAACATGATCATGAAGACGAGAAAGAGCCCGCGCCGGGTGGACCTGGCATCGATCATGGATTTGACCTCGAAAGAATGAACGGCGCCCGCAGGGGGCGAAAATGTCAGGCGGCGAGTTCTATTTCACTTTTCCCAGCGAAACAATCCGTGAACATCTCAAAAGTTTTGATGGTTCCGATACGATTTCCTGATGCCGGGCCTCAATCGGGCCAGGGATTGGCCTTGACGAAATCCACGAAGGCACGCAGCGGCGCAGGCATCAGCGTGCGGCTCGGATAGTAGAGGAAGGGGCCGGAAAACGTCTGGATCCAGTCCGCCATGACAACCTGCAGCGCACCCGAGGCGAGGTTCGGCGCAAGGAACTCCTCGAAGGTGCACAGGATGCCGAGGCCGGCCGCGGCGGCATGCTGCTCCACCTCGCTCGACTCGGAGACGAGGCAGGCCGGCGGCATGATGGAGATGCGCTCCTCGCCGCGCTCGAACACCCAGGGCAGCACCCGGCCGCTGGCGAAGCGGTGGAGGATGCAGCGATGCTGCATCAGGTCACGCGGATGCTCGGGAACGCCATGCTCGGCAATGTAGGAGGGCGCGGCGGCGACGACATAGCGCTGGCGGCGCGGCCCGATCGGCACGGCGATCATGTCCTGGTGCAGCGCCTCCTCGTAGCGGATGCCGGCGTCGAAGCCTTCGGCCAGCACGTCCACGAGGGCGTCGTTCGAGGCCACCTCCAGCGTGATGCCCGGATAGGCCTTGAGGAAGGCCGTGGCGATCGGCGGCAGCACGAAGCGGGCGACGATGCCCGGCACGTTGAGCCGCAGCCGGCCGACGGGACTGTCGCGCAGGCTGTTGACGCCGTCGATCGCCGCCTCGACCTCCCCGAGCGCCGGGGCGAGCCGCTCCAGAAGCCGCTCGCCGGCATCCGTCAGCGTCACGCTGCGGGTCGTGCGGTTGAAGAGGCGCAGGTTCAGCCGCGCCTCCAGCCGGCGCATCGCCTCGGAGAGGGCGGAGGCGGAAACGCCGCGCAGCTTGGCGGCCGCGCGAAAGCTCTGCACCCGCGCTATGGCCACGAAGGCATCGAGATCGGCAAGGGGAATCTGGCTCATTGTTCGGAAAATCGCACATGCTGTTCGAGGAAGGCCGGATTATCGCACAAAGACCGGTGCGGTAAAAGACGGTCGAACCGAAGGCAGACCACAGGAGAAGACCATGAAGACCGTAAACCTCGGCAAGACCGGCCCCCGCGTTTCCACCATCGGGCTCGGCTGCATGGGCATGTCCGGCATGTACGGCCCGGCCGACCGGGCGGAGAGCATCGCCACCATCCATGCCGCGCTCGACGCCGGCATAAACCTTCTCGACACCGGCGACTTCTACGGCATGGGCCACAACGAGATGCTCATCGCCGAGGCGCTGAAGGAGCGCCGCCGCGAGGACGTGGTGATCAGCGTGAAGTTCGGCGCCCTGCGCGGCCCCGACGGCGTCTGGGCCGGCTACGATTCGCGCCCGGCGGCGATCCGCAACTTCCTCGCCTATTCGCTGCAGCGGCTCGGCACCGACCATATCGACATCTACCGCCCGGCCCGCCTCGATCCCGCGGTGCCGATCGAGGAAACGGTCGGCGCGCTCGCCGATCTGGTAAAGGCCGGCTACATACGCCATATCGGCCTGTCTGAGGTGGGGTCGGAGACGATCCGCCGCGCCGCCGCCGTGCACCCGATCGCCGACCTCCAGATCGAATATTCGCTGATCTCCCGCGGCATCGAGGACGACATCCTGCCGACCTGCCGCGAACTCGGCATCCCGCTCACGGCCTATGGCGTGCTGTCGCGCGGCCTCATCAGCGGCCACTGGCAGAAGGGTACTGTCGCGGGCGGCGACTTCCGCGCCGCAAGCCCGCGCTTCCAGGACGGCAATGTCGACCGCAACCTGGCGCTCGTCGAGGCGCTGCGCCGCGTGGCGGAGGAAAAGGGCGCGAGCGTCGCGCAGCTCGCCATCGCCTGGGTGGCGGCGCAGGGCGAGGACATCGTCCCGCTCATCGGCGCCCGCCGCCGCGACAGGCTCGCCGAGGCGCTGGGCGCACAGCAGGTCACGCTTGACGAAGCCGATCTCGCCGCCATCGAGGCCGCCATGCCGAAAGGCGCGGCCGCGGGCGAACGCTACCCGGCCGCCCAGCTCGCCCATATGGACAGCGAAAAGCATGCCTGATCATGCGAAAGCCCTCCGGCCTCAGCGGCCGGAGGGCTTTTCAGAGAAGTCGAGTGGTGTCAGGGATCGCCTTGGAAGGTGTTGCAGGCATCCAGGCGGCCGCTGTCGAAACCGCGCTTGAACCAGCGGCGGCGCTGCTCGGAGGTGCCGTGGTTGAAGCTTTCCGGCACGACATAGCCCTGCATGCGCTTCTGCAGCGTATCGTCGCCGATCTGGGTGGCGGCGTTCAGCGCCTCTTCGAGGTCGCCGCTTTCCAAGAGGCCCTTCTGCTGCGTGTACTTGCCCCAGATGCCGGCATAGCAATCGGCCTGCAGCTCGACGCGCACGGACATCTGGTTCGCCTCCGCCTCGCTCATGCGCTGGCGCTGCTGGTTGAAGCGCGGCAGGATGCCGGTGAGGTTCTGGACATGGTGGCCCACCTCATGCGCGACGACATAGGCCTGGGCGAAGTCGCCGGCCGCGTCGAACTTGTTGGCGAGCTCGTCGAAGAAGCTCATGTCGAGATAGACCTTGCGGTCGCCCGGGCAATAGAACGGCCCGGACGCCGCCGAGGCGAAGCCGCAGGCGGATTTGACGGAGCCGGAGAAGAGCACCATCTTGGGCTCCTCGTATGTCTCGCCGGCTGCCTTGAAGATGCCGTTCCAGGTGTCTTCGGTCTCGGCGAGCACCGTCGCCATGAATTCCTTGGTCTCTTCCTCCTGCGGCGAGGAACGGCGGCTGGCGCTCTCCGTCTGCTCGAAGCCCGGCATGCTGACCTGCCCGCCATTGCCTATGACCTGCAGGAGGTCGATGCCCATCGCCTTGAAGATGAAATAGATGACGACGAGGAAGATGATGGTGCCGATGCTCATGCCGCCGCCGGCCCGGCCGCCGCCACCCATCGGAATGCGGAACCCGCCGCCCCGGCCGAAGGGATTGCTGCCTCCCATCGAGGGACCGGCTCCGCGCTGGTCCTCGATATTGCCCGACTGGCGACGACCTTTCCATTCCATGGCGTATTTCCCTGCATTGAATTGCCGACGAACGTTCATCGCATGAATTCGTTCCTCAGCAACGACTTATAGGACCTGCCGGGGCGCCTTGCAAAACGAAAAGCGGCCCCTCAGCGCCGCCGGAGAGGGCTGCCCCAGCCGGCTTCGCGCACCGCAAGCGCCCCCGCCGCGACGAGCAGGAAACTGACGGCGGCGGCGGCAAGCCCGCTTGCAAGGCCAGACGTCCCATCGAAGATCATCGCCCCCATCACCCGGTGCGGAACGAGGGTGAAGAGACCCGCGACGACGATGCCGCCGAAATACATGCCGGCGACCTGGGCGCGGTGCGCGCGGATATTGCCGCGCCGCGCCGCCGTCACGGCCGGCACGGCGGCGAGGATGACATAGAGCGAGAGGAGATGGATCGGGCTGAAGCCGTGGAATGTGTTGATTCCATGGATGAAGAAGGTCGAGAAACTCGTCGCAACCATCAGGAAAAGCCAGATTTTTCCGAGCAGCCGATGGGCCGGCGTGCCCTTCGGGCGGGCGAGGAGGACGGCGCCGAGCACGGCGGCCGGCAGCACGGTCGCGACGTGGAACTGGACGGCGAAGGATGCATTGGCAAGCGGCTCGAAGGTCATGGCGGGCTCCGGGGACGGTTGAATTCGGCCCCGTCTTCCGCCAATGATCGGGCCGCTTCAAACGCTTTGGCCCGAACGGACGGAAAACTTCGTGGAACGCCCCTTGCTGCAATCCGCGCTTCGTGAACTGCAGGTCTTCCTGCGCGCGCCGCGGTTCTGGGCGACCTTCGGCGCGGTGGTGCTGATCTTCTGGGTGACGGGTCCCTACGGCACCGCGGAGCGGCTGGCCGCCATCCCCCGCCTCGGCTTCTGGCTCGTGCTGCACGCCGTCGCCTGGGCCATCGCCGTCACCGCCATCGTACTCGTCAACACGCTGCTGCGGGACCGTATCCCGGGCCTTGGCCGCCGCATGGCGCTCGGCACGCTGGTCGCCGGCGTGCCGGTCGGGCTTGCGACGAATGCGATCAGCCTTGCGACCTTCGGCGGCACGCCGACGGTCTTGGACCTTGCCGCAAGCATCGCGACCGGCCTCCTCCTCTCCGCCCTCTTCTGCGCCCTCACCTACCTGACGATGAGCAGCCGGCAGGCCGAGGCGCTCTCCTCCGTCCCTGCGCCGAGCGAGGAGGAGCGGGCAGACGTGCCGCTGCTGCGCCGCCTCAGGCCGGAGAACCGCGGCCCGATCCTGCACATGACCGTCGCCGACCACTATACCGAGGTGACGACCAGCCGCGGGCGGGAATTGATCCTGCTGCGCTTTTCCGATGCCGTGGAGGAAGCCGGCGGCACGCAGGGCTTGCAGGTGCACCGCTCGCATTTCGTTGCCGATGCGCATGTCGAAAGGCTGCTGCGCTCCGAAGGCAAGCTGGCGATCCTCCTGAAGGACGGCAGCGAGATTCCGGTGAGCCGCAGCCGGACGGAAGCGGTGCGCACCCGCTGGGGCTGAATTTTTTCCGGCGCCTGTCGGCTCGCCGTCTCGCCGTTCGTCTCTAGGTATCCGTCAATCAACCGTGCCGGGAGAAGGCCCATGCGAAAGATCATTGTCGGCGCATTCACCAGCCTCGACGGCGTCATGCAGGCGCCGGGCGGGCCGGACGAGGATCCCGTCGGCGGCTTCCGGTTCGGCGGCTGGGCGGCCGCTGCCTTCGATGAGAAGATGGGTGCATTCATCGGCGAACTGTTCGCGAAACCCTTCGATCTCCTGCTCGGCCGCAAGACCTACGACATCTTCGCCGCCCATTGGCCCTATGTGGAGAAGAACGACCCGATCGGCCCGCTCTTCGACCGCATCGACAAATATGTCGCGACCCGAAACCCGGACTTCAAACCGACATGGCAGAACAGCCATGTGCTCGGCCCGGACGCGATCGCGGCCGTGCGCGAGCTGAAAAGCGGCGACGGGCCGGACCTCCTGACGCAGGGCTCCACCGAATTCCTGAAAGCGCTGTTCGACAACGACCTCGTCGACGAGATCCACGTCTCCGTCTTCCCGGTCATCCTCGGCAAGGGCAAGCGGCTCTTCGGCGACGCCTCCTTCCCGCGCGCCCTGACGCTGATCGATTCGCGCACCAGCGACACCGGCATCGTCATGAGCCGCTACGCCCGCGCCGGCGATATCGCCATCGGTTCCTTCGAATTCGAGACGCCGACCGACGCCGAACTGGAGCGCCGCCGCAACCTCACCTGATGGGATTCACTCCAGCCCCTCCTCCGCCACCGTCTCCGCCAGCCACGCGGCGAAGGCGGACATGGCGGGGGTGAGGCTGCGCGATTGCAGGCGGGTCAGCCAGTAGCTGCCGAGCGCGACGCTGGTGCGGAAGGGCTGGACGACCGCCCCGGCGGCCAGGAGCCGCGAGAACATCAGCGGCGGCGCGAGGCCAACGCCCGCGCCCTGCAAAACCGCCTCCATCATGGCGAGCGAGGTGTCGAAGACGATGGCGTTCTGCGGCGGCGGCGTGCGCGGCAGCCCGGCGGCCTCGAACCAGCGCGTCCACTCGTCGCGCCGGTAGGAGCGCAGCAGCGTCAGACCGAGAAGGTCGGCCGGTTCCTTGAGGTCGCGGGCGACGGCGGGAATGGCGAGCACGGACAGCGGCGCATCGAAGAGACGCACGGCATCCGTCCCATGCCATGCGCCGGCCCCGAAGCGGATGGCGAAGTCGAGTCCCTCCGCGGCAAGGTCCACCCGATTGTTGTTGGTCGAAAGTCGCACCTCGACGAAGGGATGGCGCTCGCGGAAGCCGGCAAGGCGCGGCAGCAGCCAGCCGACAGCGAAGGTGCCGACCGCGCCCACTGTCAGGATTTCCCGCACATGCCCGCCGCGAAAACGCTCCACCGCATCCGCCATGCGGTCGAAACTGTCGCGCAGCACCGGCAGGAGGCTTTCCCCCTCCGCCGTGATCATCAGCCCGCGCGGCAGGCGCTTGAACAGCACGACGCCCATCTGTTCCTCCAGGCTCTTCACCTGATGGCTGACGGCCGCCTGCGTGACATTCAGCTCGATGGCCGCCCGCGTGAAGGAAAGATGGCGGGCGGAGGCCTCGAAAGCGCGGAAGGCGTTCAGCGGCAGATAAGGCCGAACCATGGCAATGCCCCAATTTTCCTAATGGCTGAGACCAGTATTCATCTTTTGTCAGGCCATGAAAGCATTGCTACCCATGATGCACAAGTCATTCGGAAATAGAGGAAAACGTGATGGACCTGCGTCCCTTCGCGGCCGGCATCCTGCTGGCCGCCGGCTTCGCCATGCCCGTTGAGGCCCGCATTATTTGTAGCATCGTCGCCGATGCGGAAAACGGCGAGATCATCCTGGAAAAGGGCGACTGCAAGACGCGCGTCACCCCCGCCTCCACCTTCAAGGTGCCGCTCGCGGTGATGGGCTACGATTCCGGTTTCCTCGAAAATGCCGGGGAGCCGGTGCTGCCCTTCATCAAGGGCTATCCCGACTGGGGCGGCGACAACTGGCGCCAGCCGACGACGCCACGGCGCTGGCTGGAATATTCCGTCGTCTGGTACTCCCAGCGCATCACCGAATTCCTCGGCTACGAGCGGCTGCGCGACTATGCCGAAGCCTTCGGCTACGGCAATGCCGACATGACCGGCGACCCCGGCAAGGACAACGGCCTCGAACGCGCCTGGATCGCCTCCTCGCTGAAGATCTCCCCGCGCGAGCAGGTGGAATTCCTGCGCAAGCTGGTGAACCATGAGCTGCCCGTCTCCGCCGAGGCAATGGATGCGGCGATGGAGATCGTCGAGGGACGCGACATCGCCGACGGCTGGCGGGCGCAGGGCAAGACCGGCATGGCCTATTCGAAGAAGCCGGACGGCACGCCGAACTACGGCCGTCCCTGGGGCTGGTATGTCGGCTGGGCGCGCCGCGAGGACCGCACCGTCGTCTTCGCCCGGTTGATACAGGACGAGAAGAAACAGGAACCGCGCACCAGCCTGCGCGCGCAGGACGGCATCCTCGCGGAATTGCCGGGCATTCTGGCCGGCGAATAGGCCCTGCCCTCGCCACGCCCGCGACACCCCGGATCGGCAGCGCAAAGTCCCCGCACTTTTCCTGTCGATTCGGCGATTTTCGGGGTTCCGCTCGCCCCTTCCTTTGCCTATAAGCCGCTTCTAGCCTTTGAACGACCATAGATGCGCGCCCGGCCGGTGAACCCATCACCATGGCCGGTTTTTCGCGCACGCGGAAGAACGGATAGAGAGATGCCCAAGCGCCAAGATTTGAAATCGATCCTCATCATCGGCGCGGGGCCGATCGTCATCGGTCAGGCCTGCGAATTCGACTATTCCGGAACCCAGGCCTGCAAGGCGCTGAAGGAGGAAGGCTACCGCGTCATCCTCGTCAACTCCAACCCGGCGACGATCATGACCGATCCGGGCCTCGCCGACGCGACCTATGTCGAGCCGATCACCCCCGAGGTCGTGGCAAAAATCATCGCTAAGGAGCGCCCGGACGCGCTGCTGCCGACCATGGGCGGCCAGACGGCACTGAACACCGCGCTTTCTCTCAAGCGCATGGGCGTTCTCGATCGCTACAATGTCGAGATGATCGGCGCCAAGCCCGAGGCCATCGACAAGGCCGAGGACCGCGCCCTCTTCCGCGAGGCCATGGCGAAGAT